>NZ_JAMYQV010000017.1:0-149201 GCF_040321065.1 Mesorhizobium sp. M0563 | reverse complement strand
AAGACCCAGTTCGCCGTCGTCTTCGGCGAAAGGTTCGTCAGCCAATGACGAAACCGGCCTCGCGCACAGAATTCCTGACAGTTCCCGCAAGCCTCAACCCGCTCGGTTTCGATGTCTCCGATATATACCGCGGAGAATGGCGTTTTGCTGTCGGCGCTCTTTTTCCAGGCGGCAACCACACCGCCATCAATAAATTCGCTGGTACCGCGAATCCTGCACCTGCCTGGTCCACAGAACGGATCAATCAGAGTTGCGCCAGCTTTTCCCTGGTCGAGCCATTTCGATCGAACACCGCGACTGATGTCGACATAGCGACATAGATACTCATGCTTGGTTTTGGCCCAAGCGCCGACCACCTCTACAGGCGATCCATCGTCGCCTTCAATAAGCTCCCCCACCAACGCCCCCGTTTTGATCGATCCAACCACCTTTAGTGTCAATCGACAAGCGAGGAGCTAACCACATCCTCCTAAGGCACCCCCCGACTGATACGCCGCCACCCTTCCCATTTCATGTGGACGAGCAAGCTAAGCCTTGCCAAGTCAGGCCATTCTCTCGTGGCAGCGCCGCCCTAAGCCAGCTTGGCCAGCAGCTTCATGAAAATGGCCGCCTCCTTGGCGGAAAGCGGCGCCAGCGTTTCCTGCGTAATCTCGCGGGCAAGCGGAATCAGCCTCTCGATCGCGTCGCGCCCCTCGGCCGTCAGATTGACCAGCAGGCGCCGTTTGTCGACTTCGTGTTTGCTAAGTTCGACAAAGCCTCGCGCTTTCAGCCGGTCGATGACACCTTTCACCGTCGCCGCATCCATGGCGATCAGGCTGCCAAGCTGGTTCTGCGAGGTCTCGCCGACGTCGCGCAATTTGGCCAGGGCGGCAAATTGCGGCGGCGTCAGATCGGCGATGTGTGCGGCGAAGATCGAGACATGGCGCTGGTGCGCCTTGCGCAGGATAAAGCCGACCTGCTCCTGCAAGCGATAGTCGTTTTCGTCAGGCTCCTCGGCCTCGACCAGCTTGAGCAGATTGTCTTCGGCGCTCACCTCAGCCCATCCCATGCCTTGATGTCCTTGGCAGCCAGCCCGCCCATGCGGTCATGCACGCGCGGGCCGCAGGTCATTGCGAGGCAAAACAGGATCTCGTCGGGACGCGGGCCATCGCTGATGCCGATTTCCATGGCATCGAAATGGCTGCGCACATAGGCCGCGTTGATGTGGCCGAGCGGCACATCGAGCCGCGCGCCGAAGCCGCCGACCTTCTTCGACGACGGCACGATCGACTTGGCGTCGCCAAGCCGTTCGCGCATGGCATAGCCGCCCGGCACATGCCACAGCGCGCCATGCTCCAGCTCGCCCGCCGCGCCGACGATGGCACCCTTGCCGTAACCGTCGATCTGTTTCACGTCGCCGCCCAATGCGGCAATGAGCCTGTCGGAGAGCAGCAGCCCGAGCGGCTTCAAATCCTCCATCGCGCTCTGCAGTTCCTCGACGTAACGGCCGGCGAACGGGTTCTTCACCACAGCCATGGCCGCGGCGCGGCGCCGCGGCACCTTCGCCACCGGCCCGCCTTCGTGAAAAATCTCTTCGGTCAGCACGGCGATCTTGCGGATCGGAAACTCAGGCATGAGCAATTTCCCTCTCTAAAACTTTGTTGGCGAGCGCCATCGGACCTGCGATGCGCACCTGACCGCCGAGGAAAAGCGCCGCGGCGGCAATCAGGCCGCGCCGCCGAAACTCCTCGGCAACGGCAAATCCGCTTTCCAGCGCAATAGCGATTTCAGCGGCGGAAAGCGGCCCCACGCCCTGCGTCACCAAACGGTCGCCGAGATCGCTGTCCGGTGCGAGATCGTGCGCCCGTATGCGCCTAACGGCCGGATGACCGGGCACGTCGACGGCGTTGGCGATCAAGGTCGCGGCGGCATCGGCTTCAGCACCCGTCCGCGCCAGCACCGTGACCGCGTCGGCGATGCCGAGCGAAAACGAACGGCCGCGCCAGCCGCTTGTCGCGACACCGCGGATCCCGTCTTCGGCGCGGATCGTGAGACGGTCTGCCAGCCCGTGACCTGTCCCGGCAATGGCAAGCGTCATCGACTGGCCGTGGCCGAGATGGATCGCGCTGTCGCCGCCATTGTTGACATAGGCGCGCTCGAGCCGGCGGCCGGCAAGCAGAGCGCCAAGCACTTCGTCGGCTACCGAGCCGGCGACGGCCGCCATCGGCGTGATGAATTGTTTCGCTAGCGGAACGACCGCCGCTTCCATGCGACGTGCCGTCGGGCCGACAAACATGCGAGGACGCAGCGGCGCCTGGCGACGCAGTTCGGGCAACTCTTCGACCAGTTCGGGCAGGATTGTCTGGAAGCGCGTTGCCGCCTGATGATAGGCGGCGCGGCATTCGCTCGCCTCGCCGAAGGCCTCGACGATCAGATCGATCGGCCCATGATTGAGGTGAAGCCTTCGGCCGTCCTCGAGCCAATGCGCCTGCGGGCCGTTCATCACCCTGCCCCATTTGTCGTCGCGCGCCGCAGCTGCACCAGCGGCGGCCAGGGATTGTCGCGAGGTGCGGCCTTGCCGCGGCGCGGGTTGAGATACTCGCCGCCCTTGGCCAGGATATCGTCGACGCTGCGGATTTCGGCTTCATAGCCGCCGAGCCTGACATAATCGTCGCGGCGCATGGTGAATTCGATGGGCGCCACCAGCGCCGGTGTCGGGACATAGCCGAAGGCGCCTTCCGGCACGCGGATGACGTCGACCATCAGCGTGATGCCGCCGCCCGGCCAGACATAGACCGGCGCGCCGCCGACCGTCACATAGGTCTTGAGGCCCTGCACCGAGCGGGTCAGATTGACCGGGTTCTCGGTGACGCCGGCGCGCAGCGAGCCGCCGGCGCCGCCGACGAAAAGCACGGTGCAGAGCGCCGGCTCGCAATTGTCCTCGATCAGTTCAACCGACTTCCGCAGCCGCTCCGGGAACGGTTTCTGCACCGGCTTCAATTCGTCGTCGAGCTCGTAATAGGCGAATTGCTCACCGGTGGTCGAGACCATCAGCAGCGACATGCCGGGGCGCGCACCCTTTTTGGCGCTCCATTCACCAAGGATCGACAGCGGGTCGGAGATATTGGTGCCGCCCCAGCCGAGGCCGGGCTCCGACACCTTGAAATAGCGGCCCGGCGTCGAACGGCGGCCGATGATCTTGATGCCGGTATCCTGCCAGCCAAGCACCTTGCCCGCCTGATGCTCGGAGACGACGCCGGTGATGTGGTCGTCGACCACCACCACCTCGTCGACAAGGCCGCGCCACTGGGTGGCGAACATGCCTATGGTGGCCGAACCGCAGCCGACGCGCATGCGCTGCTCAAGTTTGCCGTCGATGACAGGCGGTTTGCCGGCTTCGACGATGACGGTGGCGCCGCCGTCGATGACGAGCTCGACCGGCTTGCGGTTGCACAGCCTGAGCATGGCATCACAGGTGGCGCGCCCTTCAGCCTTTGAGCCGCCGGTCAAATGATGCACGCCGCCCAGCGACAGCATCTGCGAGCCGTATTCGCCGGTGGTGACATGGCCGATCGCCTCGCCTTCGGCACGGACCGTTGCCGTTTCGGGGCCGATATGACGGTCGGTGTCGATCTTCACCTTGACGCCGCAATAGGAGAAGATGCCCTCGGTGACGACGGTGACCAGATCGACGCCCTCGACCTCCTGGCTGACGATGAAGGGCGCCGGCTTGTAGTCGGGATAGGTGGTGCCGGCGCCGATCGCGGTGACAAAGCGGCGGCCGGTGTTGACCAGTTCGCCGTCCCAGCCCTTGCCTTCCTCGGCAAAGGGCACGACCGCGCCGCCTGTCTCGGCCGCGTGGTCGAGGATGGTCAGCGGATCCATCCGCACGATCCTGCCGCCAACATTGCCGTAGCGGTCGCAGGCGCCGGTGCGGCCATCGGCGATGTAGCACATGACCGGACAGGCATCGCAGCGGATCTTCTCCGCCACCAGCTTCTCACCGGGATCATGGGTCTCGAAGCGTTCGGCAAGTTCGCTCATCGGCGTGCCTCCCTGTCGCGTATCGCGGCGCGGATGCGGGTCGGCGTCGCCGGAATTTTGGTGACCAGGACGCCGGTGGCATGACGGACAGCATTGAGGATCGCCGGAGCCGTCGGGATCAGCACATGTTCGCCCAAACCCTTGGCGCCAAAGGGTCCTTCCGGATCCGGAACTTCGATGAGGACGGTCTCGATCGGCGGCACGTCGCCGATAGTCGGGATCAGATAGTCGTGCAGGTTTTCGGTGCGGCCGGGGATGTATTCCTCCATCAACGCCATGCCGATGCCCTGGGCGATGCCACCCTCGATCTGGCCTTCGGCAAGCAAGGGATTGATGGCCTTGCCGACATCGTGCGCGGCGGTGATTTTTATCAGCTTCACGGTGCCGAGCCTGAGGTCGACCTCCAGTTCGGCGATCTGGGCGCCATAGCCATAGACGGCGTAAGGCTTGCCCTGACCTTTTGCATCGAGCGGCTGCGTCGGCGGATCGTAGCTTTCCTCGGCCCGGAAGACGAAGCCTTCGGCGTCTGCCTTCAGCGAGGAAAGATCGATGCGGCGCGTCGCTTCGCCTTCCCCGATGCTCAGGCTTGTGCCATCCAGCGCAATCGCCGCCTTTTCCGAGACATTGGCGAAACGCAAGATATCCTCGCGCAAGGCGCGGCCGGCCTTTTCGGCGGCCTTGCCGGTGACGAAGGTCTGGCGCGAGGCCGAGGTCTTGCCGGCGTCGGGGGTGATCGCCGTATCGGCGCCTTTCAGCCGCAGCTTCTCCAATGGCAGACCCAACGCGTCGGCGCAGATCTGCGCGATGACAGTGTTCGAACCTTGCCCGATATCGACCGCCCCCTGATGCAGGACGACTTCGCCCGATACCGAGATGCCGACCTTGATGGTCGACGGATTGGGCAGCGAGGTGTTGCCGCAGCCGTACCAGCAAGAGGCCACGCCGACGCCGCGTTTTTTGATGCTGCTGCCGGCATTGAACGCTTCGGCATCGCGAAGGGCACGCTGCCAATGTGAGCGGAGGGCCTCCAGGCAGTCGGCGATGCCGACGCCCGACTCGAGCCGCTGCCCGGTAACTGTTTCGGATCCGTTCCGAAGGCAGTTCTTCAAGCGGAAGTCGAGCCGGTCCATGCCGAGCTTGTCGGCCAGCTCGTCATAAAGGGTCTCCTGCATGATCGTCGCCTGCGGCACGCCGAAGCCGCGAAAGGCGCCGGCAATCGGGCCATTGGTGTGGATGGCGCGGCCTTCGGCGCGATAGTTCGGCGTGGCATAGGGGCCGGAGGCGTGCACCGGCACGCGGTTGGCGACCGTCGGCCCCCAGCTGGCATAGGCGCCGGTGTTGAAATCGCCGGCGAAGACCATGCCGGTGACACGGCCGTCGGCATCGGCGCCGATGCTCGCTCTCATCTCGGCCGGATGGCGCTTGGTAGTCGAGATCATCGATTCGTTACGGCTGTAGGCGAGCGTCGCCGGCCGGCCGGTTTTCATGGCGACGAGGCCAATGAGCGGTTGCAGCGAGACGTCGAGCTTGGAGCCGAAGCCGCCGCCGGTGGCGGTCGGTACGATGCGCACCTTTTCCGGGGCAAGGCCGAGCACTTTTGCCGTGTCGTCACGGTCCATATAGGGCGCCTGCGTGCAGGCGACGACGACCAGCGTATCGCCGTCCATGAAGGCATAGCCGGCTTCCGGTTCGATATAGGCGTGCTCGACATAGGAGGTGTCGATAGCGCCGAAAACGACGAAAGCCGCACCGGCAAGGGCTGCTTCCGGGTCGCCGCGCTCGACAAAGCCGGAGGTAAGCAGGTTCGAAGGCCGGTTTTCATGGACCAGTGGCGCGCCGCTGGCCTGTGCTTCGCAAGGGTCCAGACAATGCGGCAATTCGGTCCAACTGACAGGAAAATCGGCAAGGTCGAGATCGAGGATAGCCTCGCGTTCGCCGGCAACCAGGGCCACCGCCTCGCCGCGAAAGCGCGAAAATCCTTCGGCAAGCGCCGGCTGGTCGGCGAAGGGGGCAATGACGCCGAAACAATTCTTTCCCGGGATATCGGCGGCGGTAAAGACGCCGGCAATGCCGGGACAGGATTTCACCCAGCTGCCGAGATCGCCAAAAGTGAAAGCGGCATGATAATGCGGCGAGCGGACGACCAGCACTGACAGTGCATCCGTGGGGAAGGAATCGCCGCCGAATTTCTCGACGCCGGTGACTTTCGGCACGCCATCGAGGCGGATCGGAGAGGAGCCCACGGCATGGCCGGATCGTGGCAGGCGCGGATCGAGACCGTCGGCATGGCGCGAAGCATCCATCACCGCGGCGACGATCTTGCGGTAACCAGTGCAGCGGCAGAGAACACCGCCCAGTGCATCCTGCGTTTCGGCCTCGGTCGGGTAAGGCGTCCTGTCCAGGAGTGCCGTTGCGGCGACCAGCAGGCCGGGCGTGCAGGCGCCGCACTGTGCTGCGCCATGGCTGAGGAACGAGGCCTGCAGCGCCGACAGCCTGCCGTTGGCGAGACCTTCGACGGTCGTTACCACGGTGCCGGAGGCGGAAGCCGCCGGCGTCAGGCAGGCGCAGACCGGCTCGCCGTCGACCAGCACCGTGCAGGCGCCGCAATCGCCGGCATCGCAGCCGATCTTGGTGCCGGTCAGCCGCAGCTCGTCGCGCAGCACCGCGGACAGCCGTCGCACCGGCGGTACGCAAACGCTGACGGCGGCGCCGTTGACCTCGAAGGCGATGTTGGCTCGCTCCATGCCCATCAGGCCGCCGCCCTTTCGCCGGGAATAGCGCCCATCGCACCAAGCACGGCGCGGACGACGATCTCGCGCGCCGCATCCAGCCGGTATTCGGCGCTGCCGCGCACGTCGCCGATCGGCGACAGCTCGTCCATTGGCGCGGATTGGATGGCAGTGGCCAGCGCGGGGCCGACCGGACGGCCGCGCAGCGCCGCCTCGACGCCCGCCAAGCGCCTGGCGACGACCGAGCAGGACCCGACGGCGACGACCGCGTTCCTGACGATGCCATCTTCGATGGCCAGGCGTGCGGCGGCCATGGCGATGGAGATGACGAGATAACGCCGTGCGCCAAGCTTCACGAAGGCGGAGCTGCCGGCGGTCGCGGGTTTGGGAATGCGGATTGCCGTGACCATTTCGCCGGGCTGCAGAGCGGTGCGACGGTTGCCGAGGATGAATTCTGCAAGGGGCAGATGCCGGGTCGCCACCGAGGAACGCAGTTCGACCTCGGCGTCGAGCACCAGCAGCGCAGGCACGCCGTCGGCGGCCGGCGAGGCATTGCAAAGATTGCCGGCAATCGAGGCAACGTTCTGGATCTGCACCGAGCCGACTTCCCGCGCCGCCTGCTTCAGCGCGTCGAAAGCCGCCGGCAGCGGATGGCGGACGAGATCGGTCCAGGTGGTGCGCGCGCCAACGAGCCAATGGTTCTCGGCTTCGGCAATGCCGCGCAATGCCGCCAAGCCATTGATGTCGAGGACATTGTCGCGGAAAGGCTTGCTGCCCTGTGCCGGATAGAAGTCGGTGCCGCCGGCGAGGATGCGCCATTGTCCTTCGCCCAGCAAAGCGAGGGCGTCGTCGACCGTGGTGGGTTTTGCGTAACGGATCACGCTTTGCCTTCCCAGAATGGACTTCCCGAGAGGGGATCCTGCCGAAAGATTTTCCCGAGCATGCAAGGCAGGAAATTCATTCGTATGCAAATGATATCAAGCCGGCAGGAATTGTCAAAGCCAGAGTTTGCACGGCTATGGGCACCGGTGCGCCCGGAACGCATTTGTTATGCCGTGAGAGGTTGACGCAGCCGGCCATCTGGTCAAGTTTCTGCGTCCGGTCGCGTTTTCATTGGAGCCTAAGCTCAAGACCAAGAAAATAAGGAGGCTCCATGGCCGACGAAGCGCTTGTCGTCATCGACCTGCAGAACGATTTCTGCCCGGGTGGCGCCCTGGAAGTGGCCGGCGGCGACGAAATCGTGCCGTTGGTCAACGACCTGATCCGGCGGACCGAGCACGTCCTGCTGACGCAGGACTGGCACCCTGCCGGCCATTCCAGCTTTGCCTCCAGCCACCCCGGCAAGCAACCGTTCGAAACGATCGATGTGCCTTATGGCCACCAGACGCTGTGGCCGGATCACTGCATCCAGGGCAGCCTGGGATCGGATTTCCATTCGGGCCTCGCCTGGAGCAAGGCCGAGCTGGTGATCCGCAAAGGGTTCCGTCCTGCGATCGACAGCTATTCGGCATTCTTCGAGAACGACCGGACGACGCCGACCGGCCTTGCCGGCTATCTTCGGGATCGGAACATCGAGACGCTGACCCTGGTCGGCCTAGCGACGGATTTCTGCGTCGCCTTTTCGGCGCTCGACGCGGTCAAGCTCGGTTTTGAGACGTCCGTGCGGCTCGACGCCTGCCGCGGCATCGATCTCAACGGCTCCGTGGAGAGGATGCTGGGCCGGATGCGCGATGCCGGCGTGGCACTGATTTGAACGTCATCCAGCCGAACCTGACAGACTTTTGAGGGGCTTCATGCGGTTTGCGGCGTTGACGGCAAGTGCTGCACTGATTGCCGCAATCTTTTCTCCGGGAGCGGTTCTCGCGGCCGAAGCGCACGAATTGCCGGGCGCCGCCATGTCGCTGTGGTGGGTGCTGCCGTTTGCCGGGCTATTGCTTTGCATCGCGACCGGGCCGTTGCTCTTCCGTCATGCCTGGGAGCACCATTACGGCAAGATTGCCGCTTTCTGGGCAGCGTTGGTGATCGGGCCGCTGGCGCTCGCCTTCGGCATCCCGTCGGCAACGCAGGCGGTGCTGCACGCGCTGCTCACCGAATATATGTCGTTCATCATCCTGTTGTTCGCACTGTTCACCATTTCGGGCGGCATCTTCGTTGCCGGCAACATCCACGGCACGCCGCTGGTCAATGCCGGGCTGTTGCTGGGCGGCGCTGTGCTTGCTTCGATCATCGGCACAACCGGCGCCTCGATGATCCTGATCCGGCCGCTCATCCGCGCCAACGACAACCGGCGCTTCAACGCCCATGTCGTCATCTTCTTCATCTTCCTGGTGTCCAACATCGGCGGGTCGCTGACGCCGCTCGGCGATCCGCCGCTGTTCGTCGGCTTCCTGCGCGGCGTCGATTTCTTCTGGACGACAGTTCACCTGTTGCCCGAGACACTGTTCGTCGCCGGCGTGGTGCTGGCGGTTTTCCTGGCGATCGACATCATCATGCATCACCGGGAGGAAGGCGCGCCGAAGATCAAGGATCCGACGCCCGACAGCAAGGTGCGCATTCGCGGCCTGGCCAACATCCCGCTGCTGGCAGGGGTGATCGCCGCGATCCTGATTTCCGCTGCCTGGAAGCCGGGAGTGAGTTTCTCTTTTCAGGGCGTCAGCCTCGAGCTGCAGAATCTGGTGCGCGACGCCGCCATCCTGATACTGGCCTTCACGTCGCTTGTCGTCTCGCCAAAGGAGTTTCGCGGCGCAAACGCCTTCAGCTGGGGGCCGATTGCCGAGGTGGCGAAGCTGTTCGCCAGCATCTTCATCTGCATCGTGCCGGTCGTCGCCATATTGCGGGCCGGCCTCGACGGCGCGCTGGCGCCGTTGGTGCTGCTGGTCAGCTCGCCGACCGGGGCGCCCGACAATCTCGCTTATTTCTGGCTGACCGGGGCGCTGTCGTCCTTCCTCGACAATGCGCCGACCTATCTGGTGTTCTTCGAGCTGGCCGGCGGCGATGCGCAGCATCTGATGACCGAGCTCGCCTCGACGCTGGCGGCGATCTCGGCCGGCGCGGTGTTCATGGGTGCCAACACCTATGTCGGCAATGCGCCGAATTTCATGGTCTATGCCATTGCCAGGCATCGCGGCATCAAGATGCCGAGCTTCTTTGGCTACATGGCGTGGTCGGGCGCCGTACTGATCCCGACTTTCCTGCTCGCCGGCTTGCTGTTTTTTGCCTGATCAGCCGACGCCGACATAGCGGCGGACCGCCGAGGGATCAGCACGCAGTTCCTCAACGTCGACCGTCTCGCGGTTGCGGCCGTTTTCGATGAAGCAAACGCGGTCTGCGACCGAGAGCACGGCATCGACGCGCTGCTCGACAAGGATTGTCGACACGCCAAGCGCACGCAGCTTCGAAACGGTTTCGCGGATCTTGGCGATCATCGACGGCATCAGCCCTTCGGTCGGCTCGTCGAGTAGGAGCACCTGTGGTTCCAGACACAGGGCGCGGGCCATGGCCAGCATCTGCTGCTCGCCGCCCGATAGCGTGCCAGAACGCTGCCTAAGGCGCTGGCGCAGCAGCGGGAAGAGATCGAGCACGTTTTCGCGCGTCCCCTTGCCCTTGTTGCGGGCCATCAGGCCGATCTCGATGTTTTCAGCCACCGTCATCTCGGCGAACAGCCGCCGGCCCTGCGGCACATAGGCGACGCCGGCCTTGGGCACCTCGTGCGCCGGCAGGCCGGTCAATTCCCGCCCTTCGAGCCGGATCGAGCCGGCGCTTGCCGGCACCAGGCCCATGATCGCCTTCAGCGTCGTCGTCTTGCCGGCGCCGTTGCGGCCGAACAGGCAGAGCACCTCGCCCTCGCTCAAGACGAGATCGAGGCCATAGAGCACCTGGACCTCGCCATAGAAGCAATCAAGCCCGGAGATCGTCAGTGCCCTGGACTGGGCCTCAGCCATGGGTCGTCCCCAGATAGGCGTCCTGCACCGCGGCATTGGCGCGGATCTGCTCGGGCGTGCCTTCAGCTAAAATCCTGCCGGCGTTGAAGACGGTGATGCGGTCGGCGAGCTGCATGACCACCGGCATGTTGTGCTCGATCAAAAGCACGGTGGCGCTATCGGCGATCTCGCGCACCAGCTCGATGAAATTGTCGATCTCGCTGTCGGCCAGCCCTTGCGTCGGTTCGTCGAGGATCAGCAGCCGCGGCTTCAGTGCCAGCCCCATCGCCACTTCCAACAGGCGCTGGTGACCGTAGGACAACTGCCCGGCCGGCATTTGCGCCCAGTCGGCAAGTCCGGTGCGCTCGAGCGCCGCCATGACGCCGGTGTGAACCGCGCCCTTCGAGCGGCTGTCGGTCAGCGTGCGCTGCACCGGCAGGGCAACATTGTCGTAGGCGCTGAGATTGGCAAAGACGCTGGTGATCTGGAATGTATAGGCGATGCCAAGGCGAACCCTGGCGTAGGCAGGCAGGCTGGTGATATCGGCGCCGTCGAAGATGATCGTGCCCGACGAGGGCTGGATGCGGCCGCTGACCAGGCTGACGAAGGTGGTCTTGCCGGCACCGTTGGGGCCGATGACAGCGCGGATCTCGCCCGGCATCAGCGCGAAGTCGACGCCGTCGACGGCGCGCAAGCCGCCGAAACTGCGCGACAGGTCTTTGGTGGTCAAAAGCGGCATCATGGCAGCCATCCGAGCCAGCGCTGGCGAATGCTGCCGAGAATGCCTTTTGGGAAAAACAAAACCAGCAGGATCAGCGCGATGCCGACGATCAGCAGATAGGCGGAGGTGTAGCCGCTAGCGACGTCGATGACATAGTACATGAACAGCGTGCCGATCAGCGGCCCGAGCGTGGTGGCAGCACCGCCCAGCAGCACCCAGAGCAGCGGCAGGATGGAATACTGCACCGAAGCGAAGCTCGAGCCGACATAGCCGAACAGCAGCGCATAGGCGGCGCCGGAACCCGCGCAGATGGTGCCGGAGACGATGACGGCGGCGAGCTTGTTGGAAAACGTATCGTAGCCGAGCATTTTTGTCCGCTCCTCGTTCTCGCGGATGGCGACCAGCACGCGGCCATAGCCGGAGCGGACTATGGCCAGGCTTATAAGCAGCACGATCGAGAACAGCGCCAGCGCGCTCATATAGCGCACGGTCGGGTTGGTGAGGTCGAGCGACGTGCTGCCCAGGACAAGGACACGCATCGACTGCGGTACGACCATGCCCTGGTCGCCGCCGGTCCAGGCGGCGAGATAGAGGATGACGAGATAGAATACCTGAGCGAACATCATTGTTACGATCATGAAGGCGACGCCGGAGGTGCGCAGCGCCAGCAGCGCGATCACCAGCGCGAGAAGTGCGCCGCAGGCAAGCCCGGCTGCAAAGGCGGCCGATACGCTCCAGCCGAGATGAATGACGGCGAGGCCGGCGCCATAGAGCCCGGCTGAAAAAAACATGGCATGGCCGAGGCTGAGCAGCCCGACATAGCCGAACAGCAGATTGTAGCCCATGGCGAAGACCGCCAGCACCATGATGCGAGCGAGCAGGCCGTGATGGTATTCCGGCAAGACGAAGCTCAGGGCGAAAAGCAGGGCGATGACGCCGAGGTGCAGCGCATATGGCTTTGCCGGCGAAGCATCCTTCATCGCGATGCCGTCCCGAACAGGCCCTGCGGCCGGAACACCAGCACCATGGCGACGAGCAAGGTGGCGATGATCTTGGCCAGCGTCGGTGAGAAGAACACCGAGATGATGCCGTCGGAAAGGCCGATCAGCACCGCGGCGACGACCGTGCCGCGCAGCGAGCCGAGGCCGCCGATGATGACGACGATGAACGACAGCAACAGCGGGTCTTGTCCCATCAGATAGTGGGCCTGGCTGATCGGCACGATCAGCACCGCGGCCACAGCCGCCAACATGGCGCCGAGCGCGAAGACGCCGGCATAGACTCTGGTCACCGGAATGCCAAAGGCCTGCGCCGTCTCGCTGTCATATTGCGTGGCGCGCATGATGAGGCCGATTTTCGTGCGCGTCAGCACCAGCCAGGTCGCGACCAGAAGCAGCGCGGATGCGGCGATGATCGACAGCTTGTAGCCGGAATAGCCGAACCACGGCAGGAGGATGCGGTAGCTGAACGGCGGCTCCACAGGCCGCGCCTCCGGGCCGTAGAAGGTCAGCGCCAATTGCTGGATGATGTAGAGCATGCCGATGGTGGCGACGATGGTGGCTTCCGGATTGTAGTTGAGCCGGCGCAGGACCAGCCGTTCGGCGAGCAGTGCGATCAAGCCGACGATCAGCGGCGCCAGCACCAGGGCGGCCAGGAAGCCGAGCGCCGGATGGCCGGATATCGCCGTAGAAATCGCCCAGGCAAGCACCGCGCCCAGCATGAAGAACTCGCCATGCGCGACATTGACGACGCGCATGACGCCGAACACCAGCGACAGGCCAAGCGCCGTCAGCGCCAGGACGGCGGAGGTGACGAGGCCTTCGAGGGCGGCGAGGAGCAGGTGGGGTCCGAAGTGCATCGGCTAAGCACCGGCGGATGCGCGAAGCACCCCCCTCTGGCCAGAGGGGGGTGTCTTGGCGCTCACGCTTGCTGCAGCAGCCAAGCTCACAGCGCCTGCGTCGTGTAATCCCCTTCCGGCTCGTAGAGGCCGTCCTCGATCTTGGTCTTGTGGACGACATTCAGCCGGCCGCCTTCGACCTTGGAGATGTTCTGGATACCAAAACACTGGTGGATCTTGCCGTTGAAGGTTTTCGGTCCCTGCGGATGCTCGGGCCCCTCGGCGAACTCGGTCAACGCCTCGGTCGCCTCGACCAGCTTGGCGCGGTCTTCCGGGCCCTTATGGCCGGCATCCTCCATCGCCTTCTTGACGACGTAGAGCGTTTCCCAGCAGCCGAACATGTGCGCGGCGGTGGAGACGTCCTTGGGATCGCCGACAGATGCACCATTGTCGTCGATGCCGACGGCGGCACGATAGGCCTTCTGTGCAGGGGAGTCATCGGGCTGCGCATAACGTGGCGAGCCTTCCCAGAAATGGCTGCCGTCGAGGAATTCGAGGCCGGGGCTGTTGATGTCGGTGGCTTCGAGCGAATCGATGAAGCCGAACAATTGCGGCCGGTTGGAGCCGTAGAACTCGCCGAGTTCCTTGACGAAGGTGAGCACCGCCGGGCCGACCATGACGTGGTAAATCACCTCGGTCTCGGCCGGGATCTGCGGAAAATATTTGGTGAAGGAGGATTCCGTCGGCGGGATGGCGATCTGCGCGATGACCTCGGCGCCTTGCGCCTTCAGCGCCGGCGGCAGGTAGTCGCGATGATCGTAGCCGAAAGCGAAATCGGGGAATATCTGCGTCACCTTCTTGCCGGCATTGGCGGCAATCCACGGCGCCATCGACTGGATCTGGCTCTTCACGTCGGTGATGCCGGGCTGGAAGACGTAGCGGTTCAATTTGGTCGACGCGACGTGGTGACCTTCACTGACGACGAAATAGGGCATCTTGGCCTCGCCGGCGGCCGGCGCCGAGCCGATGACGACATGCGAAAACAGCGTGCCGTAGACGATGTCGGTCTTGTGCTGGGAGGCGAATTTGCCGACCACTTCGGCGCCCCGGCCGGGATCGGTGCCGTCATCCTCGATGATCACCTCGACCGGCCGGCCGTTGATGCCGCCGGCATCGTTGATCGCCTTGACCGCCGCGGCCGTGGTCTTCTCGTACCAGCGGCCATAGGCGGCGCCGATGCCGGTGCGGTGCGACTGGAAGCCGATCTTGATCGGCGCCGAGCTCTGCGCCTGGCTGTAGCGCACGAAGCCCGGCGCGACGGCAAGACCGGCGCCGGCGGCAAGGACCTTCAGCGCCGTGCGGCGGGTGAGAGCGGATCTGGAGAGATCGAAAAACCCATTCTTGTCAGTCACGGCAGTTCCCCTTGTTTTTGAGCTTTGACCAATGGCTGTAGCGAGGCGGGCCACTCTTGCTAAGAGGGCCGAAAATTGCATGTGTACAAACTAAATCACCAAAGCTCTGACGTGGCAAGCGAGCTTTCCCCAAGGTTCGATTGACGGGCATCGCGCATCTCGTTCACCCGGCGGTTGGCGTCGCAAGCAGCCACAAGCCGAAGACGGTGTAGGCGATCATCAGCAACGTGAGCGGAAACTGGCTGAGCGCGGCGCGAGCGGGAATGGGGTGCAATCGCCAGGCCAAGCCATGGGCGACAAGCACTGCAAGCATGTGGCCGGCTATGATGACGCCGGCCTGGAGATTCCACAGCCACCACGCCGAGCCGGCGCCGGCGACGACGCCGGCTTCAATTGGCAGTTCAGCGGTGCCGAACAGGTTCCAGCCCAGCGCAAACGGGTCGGAGAGAGCGGCAATCGCATATTGGCCGTCGACCAGCAGCGCCGTCAGATAATGCGCGAAGTGATAGGCGAGCGCGATCGGCACGATCGACCAGACTAGTAGCCCTGCGGCGTGAGCGAGGGAATGCTTGCTGCCGGCAAGGTGCTGGCCAAGAAAGACGGCAAGCGCGAACACGGCCGCAAGCACGACAAAGGTCAGCACAAGGCCGAAACTGCCGATGCCGATCAAGGCGGTGCGTCCCGGAAACTCCAGCGGATTGATGCCGAACCGGCCTAGCCAGAAGAAGGTTTTCGACAGGCCGTCGAAGGATACCGACGACAGCGCAAGCAGCAGGAAGGCGACGCCGCTGAGCGGCAGCGGCGCATCCTCGAGCAGCTTAGCGCCCGGCCAGCAGAGTTTGAGCCGGCCGTCCTCGTTGCGTTCGACGATGGCGAAGCGCGCCACCATCGAAAAGAACACTGTCAGGAACTCGCCGCTGCGGGTCCAGCCGCGGTAGCCGAAGACCTGCATGGCCGCGAAGCTTAGCAGCCAGTAGACGCCGGCGGCCCAGGTCAGCCGCCCCGGGTCATCGGGCGCCGGGTCGATCAGCTCGAACCAGGCGAAGGCGAAGAACAGCACGAAAGCCGGCCAATAGCCGAGCCACTGGGGCAGCCGCCGTGGCTCCGTTCTGTCGGACAGGCGCGAGACGACGCGGCAAGGCCCGTACCACGGATTGAGCCACGACCAGAGATCGCCGCTGAGCCCTTGCAGCAAAGCCAGCCCAACCCAGAGCAATGTCCATACGGTCAGCGGCAGCGGATTGGAGAGCGGATCGCGGCTGCCGAACAGGCCGGCGGCAGTGAGAATTGCAAAGCCGGCAAAGGATATCAGGCTGACGGCAGTCCGCGCGCCGTCGCCGAAGGTGAAAAGCGGCAGGCGTTTGCGCCAGAAGCGGTCGAGGGAGTCCGGCCTCAGTAGCGCCAGGACAAGGAAACTGGCGGCGACGGCGAGCGCGCCGCCGGCGACGTAGTAGCCGGTGGGGAGGAGCAGGACGTGGCCGCGGTCGGAGGCGTGGGCGAAGGCGGGGGTGGGCAGGAATACAGGTGCAAGGGCCAGGAAGAAGGAGAACCGCGGCAGGGCTACTAGGTTATGGCAGCGCTCTACGGCACCCCCCTCTGTCCTGCCGGACATCTCCCCCTCGAGGGGGGAGATTGGCAGTTGAATCGGCCGGCGCTTTTCTTGCCTCGTTGAGGGTTGGCCAGAGCGGAGATGAGAGCCAATCTCCCCCTCAGAGGGGGAGATGTCCGGCAGGACAGAGGGGGGTGGGCGGGAACTCATGCTTTCCAAGAAATACTTCTTGTCGGCCCTCACACCTTCACCAGCTGCTCCACGCGGTCCTTCTGGCCGAAAATGCGCAGATAGCGCTCGATCTCTTTCTCGTCGCCTGTCGACTTGGCCGGATTGTCGGAAAGCTTGACCGCCGGCCTGCCATTGGCCTCGGTGACCTTGCAGACCAGCGAGATGGCGTCGAGCCGGTTGGTCTCGGTCGGTGCGCAGCCTTCGAAATCATTGGTCAGGTTGGTGCCCCAGCCGAAGGACATGCGCACCTTGCCGCGGAAGTGGCGGTAGGTCTCCTCGATGGTCTCGACCTCAAGCCCGTCGGAGAAGATGAGCAGCTTCTGCTTGGGGTCCTTGCCCTTTTCGCGCCACCAGGAAATGATCTTCTCGCCGCCCTCGATCGGCGGCGCGCTGTCGGGGCGGAAGCCGGTCCAGTCGGCGACCCAGTCCGGCGCATCGCGCAGGAACGCCGCGGTGCCGAAGGTGTCCGGCAGCACGATCAGCAAATTGCCGCCGTAGTAGCGCTGCCAGTCCTGCAACACCTTATAGGGCGACTGCTTCAATTCCTTTTCCGAATTGGTGAGCGCGGCGAACACCATCGGCAGCTCATGCGCGTTGGTGCCGAGCGCTTCGAGGTCGTTGTCCATGGCGAGCAGGACGTTGGAGGTGCCGGTAAAGGCCTCGCCGATGCCCTCCTTCAACGCTTCGACGCACCAGCGCTGCCACAGGAACGAATGACGGCGGCGGGTGCCGAAATCCGAGATGCGGATGCCGGGCAGCGCCTTCAGCCGCTCGGTCTTGGCCCACATCTTGGCCTTGGCGCGGGCATAGAGCACGTCGAGCGCGAACGGCCCGAACGCCCGCATGGCCGCGCGAGATCGAAGTTCATTGATAATTGCCAGCGCCGGGATCTCCCACAGCGTCGTGTACATCCACGGGCCGCTGAAGGCGAGTTCGTATTGGCCGTCGCGCCTGGAGAGCTCGTATTCGGGCAGCCGGAAATTTTCCAGCCAGGCGAGGAATTCCGGTTCGAAGATCTGCTTGCGGCCATAGAAGGTGTTGCCGCCGAGCCAGATCATCTCTTTCTTCGAGAAGCGCAAGGTGCGGGCATGGTCGAGCTGCTCGCGCAGCTCCGTCTCGTCGATCTCCTCGGCAAGGCGGACCGAGGTGGTACGGTTGATCAGCGAGAAGGTGGCGTCGACCTTGGGATACATGCCCCAGATCATCTGCAGCATCAGAAGCTTGTAGAAATCGGTGTCGAGCAAGCTACGCACGATCGGGTCGAGCTTCCAGGTGTGGTTGTAGACGCGCCGCGCTATATCGGTCTTTGCCATCGCTCAATGCGCCTTCGCTGCTCGTTCTAGCTTTTGTCTAGCGCAATTCCGGACGGAAAACCGCTGCGCACTTTTCCTGGAATTGCTCCAAATGCCTCTTAGCATCGAATTTTTGAACGCGCCTCCCGCTTTGCGGGCTGGCCCGACAAAAAGAAGCCCCTGCGGCAAGCGGCGCCCACGGCAGTTTCGGCCTCAGGATGCGGTCTTGGCGCCGACCACCTTGAGCGCTGGACGCTTGCGGCGAAAGCCGATGCGGCCTGCCACCGGCGCGTCGGCGCGGCGATCGGCCTGCTCTTTCTCGGCAAACAGCCAGTCGATGAACAATTGCACGATCGGCGCCGACCGCATCTCGTTGCGGCAGACGACGTAGAAATCGTCGACGGCCGGCACGGAAAGGCTGAATGGCGCGACAAGCAGACCCCTGGCGAGCAGTCCGCTTGCCGTCACCGTGTCGCCGAGCGCCACGCCATGGCCGTGGACTGCGGCCTCGGTCGCCATGCGCGCGTCGCCGAGATGGTGGCGGCGGCCGCGCTCCAGGTCCAGCGCATCGGCGGCGGCCAGCCAGGTGTGCCATTCGCGGCCGTCGTCGCCATGCAGGAAGACGTGATCGGCGAGGTCGCGGACGGTGCGGATCGGGCGGTTGTTGATCAGCGTCGGGCTGACCACCGGGAACAGTTCGAGACCCGACCATTTGCGCATCCAGCAATCGGTCCAGCTGCCGTCACCATAGTGCACGCAGACATCGATATGCGGTGCGCGGACGTCCTTGGCATCATTGGATGGGATCAGCGTCAGCCGGATACCGGATATTGCGAAGTGAAGCTGCCCAGCCGCGGGATCATCCACAGCAATAGCAGCGCCGGCACGCAGGATACCGATAGCGCGCCGGTGCTGGCCGGCCGTGTCATGCGCTGCGTGGCGGCGGCAATGCCGTCGAAGGCTGTCGACACCGCCGGCAGCAATTCGGCGCCGTGCGGCGTCAGCTTCACCCGCTGGCCGGCACGCTCGAACAGCTTGACGCCCAACGATTGCTCGAGCGCCTTGATCTGATGGCTGATGGCACCGTGGGTGACGTTCAGCTCGGCCGCCGCCTTGGTCAGCGAGGCATGGCGCGCCGTCGCCTCGAAGGCGCGCAGCGGGTTGAGCGGTGGCAAACGCTTGGCCATTTGGAACCTAAGCTCTGTGAGATTTTCTCACAGCGAACACCCTAACAATATCAATTGATTTTTCAATGCAGCTACAGGACACTTTGCCCAAGCATTGCATCAAGACGTGAAATCTGCAGGCAACCAACGGCTGCGGCTATCGAGGCCGCCGTCCGCGCTGCACCAGCCATGGAGGACCGACATGGGTTATGACCGCGGCAAGCTCGAAGCGCTGCGCCGCAAATACGGCGAGAGCCATGGCGGCGAAATGTTCGACCCGAAATTCCAGCGTGTCGCCGACAAGATCTTCTCCAAGACCGGCACGCGGCTGGCGCCCTATTCCGGCATCCCGACCTTCCTCGCTGCGCCCTATCGTGAAATCGCCGCCGACAATCCGGATTTCGGCGATCTTCAGGTGGCGATGATCGGTGTGCCGATGGATCTGGGCGTCACCAACCGGCCGGGCGCCCGTTTCGGGCCAAGGGCGCTGCGCGCCATCGAGCGCATCGGCCCCTACAATCATGTGCTGGAATGCGCACCGACGCATGAGCTGAAAGTCGCCGACATTGGCGACGTGCCGTTCCAGAGCCGCTACCGGCTGGAGACCAGCCATGACGACATCGAACGCCGCACCAACCAGATCGTCGACGCCGGCGTCCTGCCCTTGTCTGTCGGCGGCGACCATTCGATCAGCCACCCGATCCTGAAGGCTGTCGGCAAGAAGGCGCCGGTGGGCATGATCCATATCGATGCCCATTGCGACACCAGCGGCCTGTTCGACATGACCAAGTTCCACCATGGCGGTCCGTTCCGCAACGCGGTGCTGGACGGCGTGCTCGACCCGAGCCGCACCATCCAGATCGGCATTCGCGGCTCGGCCGAGTACCTTTGGGAGTTCACCTATGAGTCCGGCATGACCGTGGTGCATGCCGAAGAGGTGACCGGCCTCGGCATTCCCGCCATTATCGAGAAGGCGCGCAGGATAGTCGGCGACGGCCCGACCTATGTCTCCTTCGATATCGACAGCGTCGATCCTGCCTTCGCGCCGGGCACCGGCACGCCGGAGGTCGGCGGGCTGACGACGCGCGAAGTGCTCGAGCTGCTGCGCGGCCTGAAGGGCCTCAACATCGTCGGCGGCGACGTCGTCGAGGTGGCACCGCAGTACGACGCAACCACCAACACGGCGCATGCCGGCGCGCAGGTGCTGTTCGAGATCCTCAGCCTGATGGTCTTCAGCCCGGCAATCACCGGCAAGGCGGGCTGACGCGTTCGACCATGACCCCGAAAAAGTAGGAACCGTTTTTCGGAGACGATCATGGTCCACTAGGGAATCCAAAGGCTACCGCCGCGCTGGAGCCGGCGGTTGCACTCAAACAAACAAGCTTCCAGCAGGGGAATAAAAATGACACTTCACATGAAACTCAAATCATCCATCGCCGCCGTGCTGATGCTCGGTGCGGCCGGTCTTGGTTTCACCACCCAGGCCGTCAATGCCGACGCGATCGACGACATCGTCAAGGCCGGCGCCATCAATGTCGGCATCTTTTCCGATTTCCCGCCCTTCTCCTCGGCCAGCGCCGATATGAGCATCAAGGGCTACGACATCGACGTGGCGCAATCCATCGCCGACCAGCTCCAGGTCAAGCTCAATCTGGTCAGCGTGACCGGGCAGAACCGCATTCCGTACCTGACCGACAAGCGCGTCGACCTGCTGATGAGCGTCGGCTATTCCAAGGAGCGTGAGCAGGTGATCGATTTCGCCGCCGCCTACGCGCCTTACTACATCGCCGTCATCGGCCCGGCAGCACTTGCGGTCAAAGGCAAGGAAGACCTTGCCGACAAGTCGATCGCCGTCAATCGCGGCACGCTGGAGGACACCTCGCTGACCGAGGCAGCACCCGCCTCGGCCGACATCCGCCGCTTCGACAACTACAATTCCGTCATCCAGGCCTTCATTTCGGGCCAGACCCAGCTGATGGTGGTCGGCAACGATGTCGGCGCCCAGGTGCTCGCCCGCCAGGAGGCGCTGAAGCCGGAACAGAAATTCCAGCTTCTCACCTCGCCATCGCATATCGGCCTCAACAAGAAGGAAGACCGCCTCAAGCAAGCGGTCAACGATGCGGTTGCCAAGATGCTGGCCGACGGCAAACTGGACGAAAGCTCGAAGGCCTGGCTGAAGACACCGCTCGATCCCGCCAATCTCAAGGATTGACGGCCGGTGACCTATAGCCTCGACTTCGGCTGGCTTGCCGGGGCGACAGGGGCGATCGCGCGCGGCGCGGCCACGACGATCCTGTTGATCGCCGTGACCACGCTGGCGGGAACGTTGCTCAGCATCCTCGGCGCCGCAGGGCGGCGGAACGGCCCGCTGCTGCTCAAGCGGGCGATCGGCGTCTATGTCGAGGTGATCCGCAACACGCCGTTCCTGGTGCAGCTGTTCTTCATCTTCTTCGGGCTGCCAAGCATCGGCGTGAGGCTCGATCCCGTGCTGGCAGCCATGCTGGCGATGACGCTCAACATGGCGGCCTACACGATCGAGATCGTTGGCGCCGGACTCGACGCGGTGCCGCCCGGGCAGACGGAAGCGGCAATGGCGCTTGGGCTCAGGCCGCGCCAGGTCTTCATCAAGATCGTGCTGCCGCAGGCGCTCAAGGTGATCTATCCGGCGCTGACCAGCCAGATCGTCATCATGATGCTGGAAACCGCCGTGGTGTCGCAGATCGCGGTGCGCGAGCTGACCTATGAAGCCGACATGCTGCAGGCGCGCACGTTCCGGGCTTTCGAGACCTATTTCGTGGTGACGATGGTCTATCTCATCCTGTCGATTGGGCTGCGCCGGCTGCTGGTCGGCGGCGGGCGCCGGCTTCTTGGAGCCGGCGTGTCATGATCGAATTCACCTTCTGGGACATTCTGCGCAACCTGCTGCTGGCGGCGCGCTGGACAGTGCTCTTGTCGTTGGCCGCCTTTGTCGGTGGCGCCGTGGTCGGCATGATCGTGCTGTTCTTCCGGATCGCCAAGAATAAATAGGCGCGGCGGTTTGCCTCCGGCTACATCGCGCTTTTCCAGGGCACGCCGCTGCTGATGCAGCTGTTCCTGATGTTCTTCGGCTTGCCGATGCTGGGCCTGCGCATCGAGCCGTGGACCGCGGCGGTGCTTGGCCTGACCTTCTTTGCCAGCGCCTATCTCGCCGAGATCTGGCGCGGCGGCGTCGATGCGCTGCCGCGCGGCCAGTGGGAGGCCGGCGCCAGCCTCGGCCTGCACTATCTGCAGGAACTCCGGCTGATCATCTTGCCTCAGGCGTTTTCGATCACCCGCGCCCCGACCGTCGGCTTCCTGGTGCAGCTGATCAAGTCGACCGCGCTGACCTCGATCATCGGTTTCGAGGAGCTGGTAAGGACATCCAACGCGATCAACAATGCGACCTTCGAACCGTTCAAAGTCTATGGGCTGGTAGCGCTGATCTTCTTCGTCATGTGCTTTCCGCTGACGCAATATGCGCGCTCGCTGGAACAGCGGGCGGCGGCCCGCTGAGCGGGCGACCAGCAATTCAACGCCCGAACACCAGCGGCGGCGCGATCCTGTCCCGCCGCAGCCAGCGTCCCAGCAGGAGCGCGGCGACCACCGCCAGCCCGGACGACAGGCCGATCCAGATGCCGACGCCGTTGAAGCCGAATCGGAAGGCCAGCAGCACGCCGAGCGGCAGGCCGATGCCCCAATAGCCGATTGCGGCGTAGATCATCGGCACCTTGGTGTCATGCAGGCCGCGCAGCATGCCGCTGGCCACCGCCTGCGCGCCGTCAAAAACCTGGAACAGCGCGGCAAAGGCGAGGAACGACACGGCAAGCGCCACCACCTCGGCATTAGCCGGATTGCCCAGATCGATGAAGGCGCCGATCAAGAGATGCGGCCACAGGATCATCACTAGCCCCATTAGCGCCATGAAGGAGACACCGACGACATACGCGGTCCAGCCGGCCCGGCTGACACCTTCCGGATTGCCGGCGCCGTGGGCAAGTCCGACGCGCACCGTCACCGCCTGGTTGAGGCCGAGCGGCACCATGAAGGTGATCGAGGCGATCTGGATGGCGATCGCATGGGCGGCAAGCGAAGCCGCATCGATCAGGCCCATGAGAAAGGCCGCCGCGTTGAAAATCGTCACCTCAAACGCCAGCAGGCCGGCGATCGGCAGGCCGAGCCGCAGCAGGCCCTTGAAGCGCGGCCAATCGGCCCGCCAGAAGCGTCCGAACAGACGATAGCGCCGGAATTTCTTCTCAAGCATTACCACCGCCGCCATGCCGGCGAACATTAACGTGCTGGACAGCGTGGTGGCGAGGCCGGAGCCGGCGATGCCCATCGATTGGATGCCGAGATTGCCGAACATGAACAGCCAGTTGAAAAAGGCGTTGCAGGCGACGGCAACGAAAACGATGATCAGTGCCCAGCCCGGCCGCTCCAGCGCCGAAATAAACGAGCGCAGGACGATGTAGCCGAAAAAGGGCAGCACCGCCCATTCGAGCCAGCGCAGATAGATGCCGGCCTGATGCGCCAGTGCCGGTTCCTGACCCATGGCCAGCAACACGGCCTCGCCGTGCCAGAGAAAGACCCAGATCGGAATGCAAATGAGGATCGCCAGCCACAGACCCTGGCGCACGGTGCGGCGCAGGTCGCGCACCGAGTGGCGGCGACGGCCGAGCTCGGTCGCCATCATCGGCGAGGTCGCCAGCATCAGGCCAAGTCCAAAGATCAGCGGCATGAAGTAAAGGTTGGCACCAAGCGCACCGCTGGCCAGCGTGTCCGGCCCCAGCCGCCCCATCATCATGACGTCGGTAGCGGTCATCGCGGTCTGACCGAGATTGGTCAGCACCATCGGCCAGGCGAGCGCCAGCATCGCCCTGATTTCCCGACGCCAAAGGTTTTCCGGCGCGCGAGCGTCGGCTTCGATCGCAGACATTTTTTCCGCCTATCCGATTGCGGCACGTCGGCAAGAGCCGGAAGCCGCGTCTCAGCGCGGAAAATGGCCAAGATCGGCCGGATTCCGCATTACGACGGGTTTGTCTATGAAATGGGCACCGGTGGCAAGAGGCTGACTTGCGGAAGGGTTAAGCCAGTCGGCTCAATGCAGGCTATTGGAGAGGCCATGGAAGCCGCTATGGTCACGGTGGATTCCTTTGAAAGGCAGCCTGATGAGCGCGTTTCCCGAAATCTATCTGGTTCGGCATGGCGAGACGGAATGGAGTGCGTCCGGAAAACATACCGGCCGGACCGACATACCGCTGACGCCGGCCGGCGAGGATGGGGCAAGGCGGGTCACTGAGCGGCTAAGGGGTCTATCCTTCTCGGCGGTGTGGTCGAGCCCGTCGCAGCGCGCCTTCAACACCTGTGCGCTGGCCGGCTTCGGCTCGTCAGGCGTGAAGAAGGACGATCTGGCGGAGTGGGATTATGGTGCCTATGAGGGATTGACCACCAAGCAAATCCTCGCCGAGCGTCCCGGTTGGCGGCTCTTTCGCGACGGCTGCCCGCGCGGCGAGTCCGCCACGGATGTAGGCTCGAGGGCGGACCGGATCGTCAGCCAGTTGCTCGAGGCCAGCGGCAATGTCCTGGTCTTCTCAAGTTCGCATTTCCTGAGGGTGCTAGCCGCACGCTGGCTCGGCCTGCCACCGCAAGACGGCGCGCTTTTCGTGCTGGATACCGCCAGCGTAAGCGTGATCGGTTATGAGCACGGCCTTGACGAACCGGTCGTCCGGCGCTGGAACCAGAGATAGCCGCCGATCCCGATCTATCGGATCGCGTCCAGCGCCTGCCTTTGCCGATGCATCTCGAGAAACACGCGGTAGTCGCGATCGAACCGGCCGGCGGCAGCCGGATTGGGCTCGCGCGTCCTGCCGCCTTGCTGCATGGCGACGCAAGCGGCGTTCAAATCGGGAAAAAGCCTGGCAGCGGTGGCGGCAATCATGCCGGTGCCGAGCAGCACCGCCTCGTCCGCCAGCGGCTCGACCACCGTGCATCCGGTGGCGTCGGCATAGAGCTCCATCAACAGCGGGTTCTTGGTGTGGCCGCCGGTGACGTGCAGCGTATCGATCAGATAGCCGTTTTCGTTCAGCGCTTCCAGCACATGGCGGACGCCAAGCGCGATGCTGACGGCGGTGCGCCAATAGAGCTTGCACAGGCTGTCGAAGGAGGAATCCAGCGTCAGCCCGCTGATGACGCCGACGGCATGCGGGTCGGCGAGCGGCGAGCGGTTGCCGTGGAAATCGGGCAGCACGTGCAGCTTTGCGGCGAGGTTGTCGCCCTCGGCGGTGCGCAGCTCGGCGACGCGGTGGGCGATCCTGGCATGCATGGCGGCATCCGGCTCGCCGCCGGCGCCATGCCAGCGGATGATGTGATCGAGCAGCGCGCCGGTGGCCGACTGGCCGCCTTCCGACAGCCATAGGCCGGGAAGGGCGGCGCCGTAGTAAGGACCCCAGACACCGGCGAAAGGCTGCGGATCGGGCGACATCGCCATGACGCAACTCGACGTCCCGGCGATCAGGGCCAGATGGCGGCCGATATCCTTCGCGTTGCCGGCGAAGCCTCCGAGCACGCCAAGCGCGCCGGCATACGCATCGATGACGCCTGCACCGACCCGGCATTTTTCGGTGAGGCCAAGCTCCGCCGCGGCTTGCGCGTTAAGCGCACCGATATCGGCACCGACCGGGCTTGCCTTTTCCGGCAGATTGCCGTGCTCGAAAAGGTCGCCGAGCCCGACGGCTTCGAAGAAGTCGCGCCGCCAGCCGGTCGCTTCATGGGCAAGATAGGTCCATTTGGCGGTCAGCGTGCATTGTGAACGGGCGAGCGAGCCGGTTGCCTTCCAGGTCAGGAAGTCGGTGAGGTCGAATAGGTAGCCGGCTTCGTTCCATGTTCCGGGCAGGTTGCGCTTCAGCCACATCAGCTTCGGCGTCTCCATTTCCGGCGACATGACGCCGCCGATATAGTCGAGCACGGCATGGCCGCTTTCGGTGCATTCGTCGGCCTCGGCAATGGCGCGATGATCGAGCCATACGATGGTGTCCCAGCGTCTTTCGCCTGATACCGACACGCTGAGCTGGCCGCCATGCCGGTCTCGCACCACCAGCGAGCAGGTGGCGTCAAAGGAGATGCCGACGATATCCTCAGCCTTCACGCGCGCCTTTTCGCGGGCAGCGCGGACGGCCATGCACACCGCCGACCATATATCCTGCGAATCGTGCTCGGCGTGGTCGGCTTTCGGCTGTTGCATGGCGATCGGGTGCTCGGCGCGGCCGAGCAAGGCGCCACCGGTGTCGAGAATGCCGGCACGGGCGCTTCCGGTGCCGACATCGACCGCGCAAACGAAACTGTTGGTCAAGGTGTTCTTGCTCTCGCTCCCAGGCCTGCAATCAGATCGGGCAATTGCAGCATGTCAGCGAATATAAAGTCCGGCTCACTCGACGCAAGCCGCGCTTTCAGTGCCGGGTTGCCGGTGTGCGAGCCCCCGGTGAAGGCAAGGACGCGCATGCCTGCCACCCGCGCCGCTTGGATGCCGGCCGGGCTGTCCTCGACGACGAGGCAGTTTCGCGGGTCCGCTCCCATTTTAGCAGCCGCATGGAGAAAAAGATCGGGCGCCGGTTTGCCCCGCGCCACCATGGCAGCGCTGAACAAATGCGGCTCCAGCAGCCCAAGCAACCCCGTAACCTTGAGCGCATAGCGGATCCGCTCCAGCGTGCCGGAGGAGGCGACGCAGCACGGCACGCCGAGCTTCGGCAGGACCTGTGCCATGCCTGGCATCGGTTTCAGCTCCTGGCGAAACTTGCGCATCAGTTCGGAGCGCATCTCGGTCAGATGCTGGTCGGTGAGATCGAGCCCGAAGTCGCTTGCGAGGATTTCGCGGACGCTCTTCATGCTCTTGCCGAGGAAGTGCTCGTAGGCAACGTCCTCGCTGACGTTGCCGCCGGCAAGCGCGATCATCTCCAGCAATGCCGAGACGGACAGCATCTCGCTATCCACCAGCACGCCGTCACAGTCGAAAATGACCAGTTCAGGCGTCATCGCGCTGGATCGGCTTCAGAGGTCGCCGGCGAGATAGCGCGTCAGTGTCGCGCGCGCGCCGTCCGCCCACAGCGATTTGAGCGCATGGGCGAAGGCTTCGGCGAACGGCGGCGAGCGGCCGACATCGCCATAGATGTCCTCCATGGCAAGCCAGGCGGCAGGCATGTCCCTGGCCGCCTTGGCCGTCCCCTGCAACCGGCCCCAGTTCGGGTCGTTGGGCTCGGTGACGGCACCGGAATCCGTGGTGCCGAAGCAGTAGCGACACCAGAGCGCAGATTCCAGCGCCAGGCCGGTGACACTTTTGCCAGCCTTCAGCCGGTCAGCGATGGTCGGAATGATGAATTTCGGCTGGCGGTTAGAGCCGTCGAGGCAAAGCCGGCGTATGGTGTCGCCGATCTTCGGATTGGAGAAGCGGTGCTCGATGAGCTGGTAGTAATCTTCGAGGTCGGTGTCTGGAACCGGCGGCACGGTCGGGATGATTTCGTCATGCTCGAGCTTGTCGAGGAAGCCGCGTACCAGCGGCTCCTGCATCGCCTCCTGGACGAAATGGATGTCCATCAGCCCGGCCGGATAGGCGATGGTCGCATGGCCGCCATTGAGGATGCGGATCTTCATCAGCTCATAGGGCGCGACGTCGCTGACGAACTGCACGCCGACCTGTTCCAGCGGCGGCCTTCCGTCGGTGAAACGGTCCTCCAGCACCCATTGCTTGAACGGTTCGCAAAACACCGGCCAATTGTCGTCGAGGCCGAACTCGCTGGAGAGAATGCCGCGCTCGCGGTCGGTGGTGGCCGGCGTGATGCGGTCGACCATGCCGTTGGGAAAGGCAACGTTTTCGCTCACCCAGTTTGCCAGATCCTCGTCGATCAGCCGCGCCAGGCCGATGACGCCATCCGAGGTGACGTGGCCGTTATGGGGGATGTTGTCGCAGGACATGATTGTGAAGGGCACGATGCCGTCGGCGCGGCGACGCAGCAGCCCGGCGAGGATGAGCCCAAAAACCGTCTTCGGTGTCGCCCCGGGTTGTGCGTCGGCAACGATGTCGGGATGCGTCGGATTGAAGACGCCGGAAGCCGGATCGATGAAATAGCCACCCTCCGTAATGGTCAGGGAAACGATCTTGATCGCCGGATCGGCGAGCTGCTCGACGATTGCGATCGCGTCGCCAGGCACCAGGAAGTCGATCATGACGCCGGTGACGCGCGCGCTCAGATGGCCGCTGTCCTGCTCGACCACGGTGGTCAGCCAGTCCTGCTCCTGCAACTTGCCGCGGCCGACCTTCTCGCCCTCGAAGACGCCGGCGCCAACGATGGCCCAGTCGTGGCCGACGCCCGAATTGAAGAGGTCGTCGAGATAGACGGCCTGATGCGAGCGATGGAAATTGCCGACGCCGAAATGCACGATGCCGGCCTTGAGCGCGGCGCGATCGTATTTCGGGCCGGCGATCTTGGGCGGAAGCTTGGCGAGTATGGAAGAAGAGAGTTTCACGGACATCTGCTTTTACCCTTTAGCGGGACGGCTCTTCCCCCCGTTGGAGGAGGCGGGGAGAAGAGCGCCTTCGCCCCCTCAACTCATCCACTGGCCGCCATCGACATTGTAGGTCTGGGCAACGATGTATTCGGCCTCATCGCTGGCCAGGAACACCGCCATGCCGGTGAGGTCTTGCGCCGTGCCCATGCGGCCATAAGGCACGGCTTCGCCGACCAGTCTCTTCTTCTCGCCCCTCGGCCGGTTCTCGAACTTGGCGAACAAGGCATCGACATGGTCCCAGTGCTCGCCGTCGACGACACCCGGGGCGATGGCATTGACGTTGATGCGGTGCTTGATCAGGTCGAGCCCTGCCGACTGGGTGAGCGAGATGACCGCCGCCTTGGTGGCGCAGTAGACGGCGACCAGCGCCTCGCCGCGGCGCCCGGCCTGGCTTGCCATGTTGATGATCTTGCCGCCCTTGCCGCGGGCAATCATCGAACGGGCCGCAACCTGAAGCGTAAACAGTGTGCCGGCGACGTTGACCGAGAACAATTTGTCGTAGCTTGCCTTGCTGATCTCGACGATCGGCGCCAGGTCGAACAGCGCAGCGTTGTTGATCAAAATATCGAGGCCGCCGGCTCTGGTTTCGACCGCCTTGACAGCCGCATCTATCGACGCGAGATCGGTGACGTCCAGCTTCACCGCGTAGGCGTTGCCGCCGATTTCCGAAGCCGTCTTCTCGGCAGCCTCGAGATTGATGTCGCCGATGGCGACGGTCGCGCCCTCCCGCATGTAGGCTTCGGCAAACGCCCTGCCGATGCCGCGCGCCGATCCGGTGATCAGCGCCGATTTACCTCCGAGCCTCATTGCAGCATCGCCTTCCCATCGGTGCCAAAACGATGCAGCTTGGTCTTGTCCGGTGTCAGATAGATTGTGTCGCCGTGATGGGCGGCAAGTTCGCCGTCGGCACGCACCGTCAGCTGCCCGACACCATCCGCCTGGACGTGCAAAAACGTGTCGGAGCCGAGATGTTCGGCAACGCCGACGGTCGCCTTCCAGTCGCCTGACGTCTTCGAAATGTTCATATGCTCCGGGCGGATGCCGACTGTCCTGGCGCCATATTTGGCGGCCGGCTCGCCTTCGATCAGGTTCATCTTCGGCGAGCCGATGAAACCGGCGACGAACAGGTTCTTCGGTGTCTTGTAGAGCTCCATCGGCGAGCCGACCTGCTCGATATTGCCGGCGTTGAGCACGACGATTTTGTCGGCCATGGTCATGGCCTCGATCTGGTCGTGGGTGACGTAGACCATGGTGGTCTTGAGCTGGTGATGCAGCTCGCTGATCTCCAGCCGCATGGTGCCGCGCAGCGCCGCGTCGAGATTGGACAAAGGCTCGTCGAACAGGAAGGCGGAAGGCTGGCGCACGATGGCGCGGCCGATGGCGACGCGCTGCCGCTGGCCGCCGGAGAGCTGGCCGGGGCGGCGATCTAGGTAGTTGGTGAGGTTCAAGATGCGGGCGGCGTCCTTCACCTTCTTGTCGATGGTCGCCTGGTCCTCGCCCGCCATCTTCAGGGGGAAAGCGATGTTCTTGGCCACCGTCATATGCGGGTAAAGCGCATAGGACTGGAACACCATGGCCAGCTTGCGCTTGGCCGGCGCCTCGCCGGTGACGTCGCGGCCATCGATGATGATGGTGCCGCCGCTGGTGTCCTCCAGGCCGGCAATCAGACGCAACAGCGTGGACTTGCCGCAGCCCGACGGGCCGACGAAGACGACGAACTCGCCGTTCTCGATGATCAGGTCGAGGCCGGGGATGATGGACGTCGCCCCGAAGGATTTGGAGACGTTCTTGAGCGTGATGTTTCCCATGATTTCCTCCCCCGAAGGGCTGTTTTTCGTTTTGCGTCAGGCGATGCCCGTTACTTTACCGCCCCAAACGTCAGGCCGCGGACCAGCTGCTTCTGGCTGAACCAGCCCATGATCAGGATCGGCGCGATCGCCAGTGTCGAGGCGGCCGAAAGCTTGGCCCAGAACAGCCCCTGCGGACTGGAGAAGGAGCTGATGAAAGCGGTGAGCGGCGCTGCCTCGGTGGTGGTCAGCCGGATCGTCCAGAACGCCTCGTTCCAGGCGAGGATGATGTTGAGCAGCATGGTCGAGGCGATGCCCGGCACCGCCATCGGCGTCAGCACGTAGATGATCTCGTTCCAGAGCGATGCGCCGTCCATGCGCGCCGCTTCCAGGATCTCGCCCGGGATCTCGCGGAAATAGGTGTAGAGCATCCAGACCACGATCGGCAGGTTGATCAACATCAGCATGACCATCAGGCCGATGCGGCTGTCGAGCAGTCCTGTATCGCGGAAGATCAGATAGATCGGGAACAGCACGGCGACGGCCGGCATCATTTTGGTGGAAAGCATCCACATCAGGATGTCCTTGGTGCGTTTGCTTGGCGAAAACGCCATCGACCATGCCGCCGGAACGGCGACAAGCAGAGCCAGGACGGTCGAGCCGACCGACAGGAACACCGAGTTCAGGAAGAATTTGAAATAACCGTTCTGCGCCTGGACCTCGGAATAGCTCTCCGTGGTTCCCGACGGGAACAGGTTGAAGCCCTGGATGGCCTCCTGCTCCGATTTGAACGAAGTGATGATCGTATAGAGGATCGGGAAGAAGATCAGTAGCGCGACGATCCAGGCGGCCGCGGTCGCAATCGTCTTGTGCTGGGTGGTGACTGCACGTGCCATCGTTTCCTCCCTTATTTATCCAAATTCTTGCCGACGGCGCGCATGGCGAAGAAGGCGACGATGTTGGCGAGAATGACTGCGATGATACCGCCGGCGGACGCCTGGCCGATTTTGAACTCCAGCAATGCCTTCTGGTAGACGAGGAAGGGCAGGTTGGTGGAGGCATAACCCGGGCCGCCATTGGTGGTGACGAGGATCTCGGCATAGACCGACAGAAGGAAGATCGTCTGGATCAGGATGACCACGGTTATGGCGCGCGACATATGCGGCAGCGTCAAATAGATGAAGCGGCTGATGAAGCCGGCGCCGTCCATTTCGGCGGCTTCCTTCTGCTCGCCGTCGAGCGACTGAAGCGCGGTCAACAGGATCAGCGTCGCAAACGGCAGCCACTGCCAGGCGACGATGATGATGATCGCCAAAAGCGGGTGCTGCCCGAACCAGTCGATCGGCTGCCCGCCGAAGAAGCGCGCAATATCGGCGAAGACGCCGTATTGCGGATGCATGATCATGTTCTTCCAGACCAGTGCCGCCACCGGCGGCATGACGAAGAACGGCGAGATGACGAGGATGCGGACGATGCCCTGTCCCCACATCGGCTGATCGAGCAGAAGGGCCAGCAAGATACCGCCGATCACCGTGATCAAAAGCACGCTGACGACGATGGTGAGCGTGTTGAGGATCGACTGCAGGAATGCCGGGTTGGAATAGAACAGCGCGTAGTTCGAAAACCCGACGAAGCCGTCGCGCATCGGATTGAGCGGATTGTACTGCTGGAAGGAGAACCACAGTGTGAATGCCAGCGGTACAATCATCCAAACCAGCAGCAGCACCACGGATGGCGCCATCATGAAGCGGGCAAGCGAACGGGTCTGCTGAGTAGCCATGACGGTCACCCTTCGAGGTCAGCCAAGTTTTCAGCGGTGTGAAAGCCGGCCGCCCGAACTGGGATTCGGGCGGCCGTTGCCGGTCGCCATTGGCAACCGGCACCGGGAGGAGCCTACTTGATGTAACCGCCCTCGGTCATCGTCGCGGTGGCGGCGTCCTGCGCCTGCTTCAGGGCGTCGTCGACGCTCGACTGGCCGGCAAGTGCCGCCGAGAAGAGCTGGCCGACAGTGGTGCCGAGGCCCTGGAACTCAGGAATGGCGACGAACTGGACGCCGACATAAGGCACCGGCTTGACGGTCGGATGCGTCGGATCGGCGGAGTTGATCGAGTCCAGCGTCATCTTGGCGAAAGGTGCTGCCTTCTGGTACTCGGGATTGGCATAGAGCGAGGAGCGCGTTCCCGGCGGAACGTTGGCCCAGCCTTCCTTCGAGGCGACGAGCTCGGCATAATGCTTGCTGGTAGCCCAGGATACGAACTTTTGAGCGGCGTCGGCCTTCTGCGTGCCGGCGGGGATGGCCAGCGACCAGGCCCACAGCCAGTTGCCGCGCTTGCCGAGGCCATTGTCCGGCGCCAGCGCATAGCCAACCTTGTCGGCGACGGTGGAGTTCTTCGGATCAGAGACGAAGGAAGCAGCGACGGTGGCGTCGATCCACATGCCGCATTTGCCCTGCTGGAATAGCGCCAGGTTTTCGTTGAAGCCGTTGGATGATGCGCCCTCGGGGCCATCGGCCTTCATCAGGTCGACATAGAACTGCAGCGTGTTCTTCCACTCGGGCTGGTCGAATTGCGGCTTCCAGTTCTCGTCGAACCAGCGCGCGCCGAACGAGTTCGACATGGCGGTCAGGAAGGCCATGTTCTCGCCCCAGCCGGCCTTGCCGCGCAGGCAGACGCCGTTCACGCCGTTGGCGCGGTCGGTCATCTTGTCGGCAGCCTGCTTGATGAAGTCCCAGGTCGGTGCATCGGGCATCTTGAGCCCGGCCTTTTCCATCAGATCCTTGCGGTACATGACGAAGGAGCTTTCGCCGTAGAACGGCGCGGCGTAGAGCTTGCCGTCGACCGACAAGCCGCCGGCAATGGCCGGGATGATGTCCTTGACGTCATAGTCGTCGCCGAGCTTGTCGAGCGGCAGGAGCCAGCTCTGCTTGGCCCAGATCGGCACCTCGTAGGTGCCGATGGTCATCACGTCGTATTGGCCGCCCTTGGTGGCGATGTCGGTGGTGACGCGCTCGCGCAGGACATTTTCCTCGAGCGTGACCCACTGCAGCTGGATGTCGGGATTCGTTGCGGTGAAGTCGTCGGTCAGCTTCTGCATGCGGACCATGTCGCCATTGTTGACCGTGGCGATGGTGATGGATTCGGCATGCGCGGCGAAAGCAAGCGCGCTGGCCGGCAACAGGCCTAGGGTGAACGTGCGAAGTTTCATCAAAATTCCTCCCATGAACCAAGATGAGCATTTGCCTTGGCTGTGAGCAATTACTCACTTGCCGCAAATTATGTCAAGCCGGATTCGTTGCTGCAGCGCAGCACGCGGTCTCGTGCAGCGGCAAGCCTGGGACACTCGCGGTATATGTGGAGAAGGGTTGGGTCGGGCTCATCGCGCCGTCAAAAGCCGGAGCTTTGCTGTCCGGGTGGCCTGGATTCGGCCTACTGGCAAGCGATCTCGTTCAGGATCCATTCACGAAAGGCGCGGATCTTCGGCACGTTGCGCCGCGCTGTCGGGTAGACCAGCCAATAGGCATGGCCGTCGTCACCAACAAGATCGAAGGGCTGAATCAGGCGGCCGTCGGCAAGTTCGGTCTTGAACAGCGCCTTGGTGACGATCGCCACGCCGTGGCCGGCAATCGCGGCATTGGCCTCGTAGGCCTGCGCGCCCATGCTGGTGCCGGTGCGTTTGGCCAATTCCGCGACCGGCAGGCCGGCGGCGGCAAACCAGTCCCGCCACCAGATGTCGCCCGGGTCGAGGATCGGCAGCCGTAGCAGGTCGGCCGGTTCGTTGACGCCGCCGATGCTTGCCGCGAGCTTTGGACTAAGGACCGGCGTGAAGTCGGCCCGGAACAGCATATGGGTCTCGACGCCCGGCCAATTGCCGCCGCCGGAGCGGATGGCGATGTCGATATCCTCTCTGGCAAAGTCGACAACCCTGTTCGAGGTATCGACGCGCACCGCCAGCGACGGATGCGCGACCTGGAACGAGCCGAGATGCTGCGCCAGCCAATTGGAGGCAAAGGTCAGCAGCGTCGAAACGCAAAGCACGCCATCGGCGCCGGTGCGCGCGGCGGCATAGGCGCCGCTCAACAGCGCGAACGCTTCGCTGACCGCGGGCGCCAGGCGTTGGCCAGGTTCGGTCAGCACGATCTGTTTTGGCTGGCGCAGGAACAAGGGTGCGCCGATGCGCTCCTCCAAAAGCTTGATCTGATAGCTTGCCGCCGCCTGCGTCATGCCAAGCTCCTGGGCGGCCTTGGTGAACGAGAGATGCCGCGCCACCGCCTCGAACACCCGGATCGCCTGAAGCGGAGGAAGCTGCGAAACCAGCTGTCGTGAATTGAGCTCCGGCATAAGCCCTCCTTATGGGCAATGATCGACGTTTGATTGGCGGCACCGGCCGGTCCTACCGATATTCCGTGTTGAAGATCAATTACGCCTAGAGATAGCGAAGGCTGACGATCATGACCACATTACAGGAAAAGCTGCTTCTTGCTCCAGCCCATGGCTGGTTTTCACGGCTGGCGCGGGGATTGGCAAGGCACGCGGCGCGGAAACGGGCCTATCTCGACGTCCGGGAACTGCCGCCGCATCTCCAGCGCGACATGGGCTTCCTCGACGGCAACGATCCTTGTGGCCGGCACCAATAATGTCGCTCGTTTTATCGAGGGTTCAGCTGCGTTTCGATTTCACCTGATCGTTTCCGACCGCCAGCGGCTCTGAGATCATGCGCCGGCCAGCAAGGCGGCGGCGGTCCGCTCATCGGTGATGAGGCCGTTGACCAGCCGCCGGTTGACGGCGGCGAAGATGCCCGGCAGCTTGCGGTCGCCCATGGCAAGCGCGATCACCAGCGACTTTTCGCGCGACGGCAGCGGCGCCGACGACACCCGGTCGTTGGTGATGCCTTCGATCATGCGGCCGTCGCGATCGAACACCCAGCCGACGATCTCGGCAACGCCGCCGGCCTTCTGCAGCGCCTTCAATTCACCCTCCGAAATGAAGCCGTCCTCGTAAAGCGGCGCCTTCGGGCCGAGATCGCCGATGCCGACAAAGGTGACGTCGGCCTCGGCCGCAAGCGCCAGGGTCGGCTGGATCATCGGCTGGCTGAGCAGCATCTCGCGCTCTTCGGGCGAGGAAGCGATGACCGGCAAAGGCATCGGAAACGAGCGCGCCTTGACCCTGTCGGCCATGGTGAAGATCACGTTGTAGAAGGCGGCCGAGCCGTCCGGCGAGATGTTGCCGGTCAGCGACACCACCTTGTGCTGCGGGCATTCCATCGGCGGCAGCTGCTCGATCGCCGCCTTCAGCGTGCGGCCGGTGCCGATCGCCATGACGATCGGCGTCGGCGACCGCAGCCGCCGCTCGATCTCGGCCGCCGCCGCCTCGGCGACGCCGATGACGGTGGAGGACGAAGACGGGTCGCTCGGCACCACCTCGACCAGATCAAGCGCAAAGCGCGATTTCAGCCGTGCCGCAAGGTCGAGGCAATTGGCGATCGGATGGTCGACGCGCACCTTGATCAACCCTTCGGAGACCGCGAGCGACACCAGCCGCTGCGCCGTCTGCCGGGAGATGCCAAGCGTGGCGGCGATCTGGTCCTGGGTGTTGCCGGCAACGTAATAGAGCCAGCCGGCGCGCGCCGCGTCGTCCAGCCTGTTGCCGCCGCTATCCTGCCGCGAATTCAAGGTCCCTGCCTCCCAGCCCGCCGAGCATAAGAGGCGGAGCACCATAGTTTCGCAGGGAATGAGGTCGTGCGCAATTGCCTATTGTACGAGCAATTGCTTAAGGTCCGGACTTGGTGGCTCGAACGAAGTGACGGGGTCGACCTAGTCTCGTCGCAACAGCAAGGCTGTCGAGGTCGCACCAATCTCGGTTCCAAAGCGCGACGTGTTCGATCGGCCTCATGCGACGCGCTTTAGATTCTTTTTTATGCATGTCGTTATCACAAAACCGCTGCACACTTTTGCGCGACATGCATTAGCGGGGACGCGGCGGTTTATCTCCCGAGCTAAACGCTTTAAGGGATTCTGGAGAATGGAGCCTCGCATGACGCCGAAAGCGGTTTTCTGGGATATGGACGGCACGCTGGTCGACAGCGAGCCGCTGCACGAGGCGGCGCTGGTTGCGGCGCTGCACAGCGTTGGCATCGCCCCGCCAACCGACCTGCATGAGCGCGTGCTCGGCATCGCCGCATGGCCGGTCTACGAGATGCTGCGCGACGAGTTCGGCCTCGACCTGCCTTTCGACGACTGGATCGTACGCAAATACGATCACTATCTGCCGATGGCGCAAACGCTGACGCCACGCAGCGGCGCGATCGAGATTTTCAACGAGCTGCGCGCGCTTGGCGTGGAGCAGGCGGTGGTGTCCAATTCCGACCGGCTGATCGTCGACGCCAATCTGCGCGCGGTCGGCCTTTTCTACCCCGGAATGAAGACCATCAGCCGCAACGACGTGCGCGAAGGCAAGCCGCATCCCGAGCCATTCCTGCGCGCCGCCTGGCTGGCCGGCGTCGATCCCGCCGAGGCCGTAGCGGTCGACGACAGCATGACCGGCGCCACGGCGGGGCTGGCGGCGGGAATGAAGACGGTCTTCTGGCCGGAGGCGCCGATGGAAGGGCCGCCGGGCGCGATTGTCATCAACAGCGCCGACGAATTGCGGGCCCATCTGGGACTTTAAAGCTTTAACGGGCGCTCAGTTCCGGTAGGCAGGCTCCTGCTCGTCGAGGATCGCCTTCAGTTCGGAGAGGTGGCGTTCGGCCTGGCCCGGATAATCTTCCTGTTCCCTTGCCGCTTTCTCGGCGATCTCGTCCGACAATACCCGCAGCGGCCGGCCGGTCCACAGCGCCTTGATGTAGGTTTCGGCGGCGCGCTCGAAATAGAACATGCGGTTGAAGGTGTCGGCAACGCTGTCGCCGATGACCAGCACGCCATGGTTGCCCATCACCATGACCTTGACCTTCGGGTCGACAAGAAGCTGCGAGCAGCGCTCGCCTTCTTCCTCGAAGGCCAGCCCGCCGTAATGCCCGTCGACGACATGGCGGTTGAAGAAGATCGCTGAGTTCTGGTCGACCGGCGGCAACGTCGAGTCGGCGAGCGAGGCAAGCACCGTGGCGTGGATCGAGTGGACATGCATGACGCAGCGTGCATGACGCACATTGCGATGGATGGCGCCATGCAGGCCCCATGCCGTCGGGTCAGGTGCATTCGGGCCGGAGAGCGTGTCGGGATCGTTGGCGTCGATCAGCAGCAGGTCGCTCGCTTTGATGCGCGAGAAATGCACCTGATTGGGATTCATCAGGAATTGCGAGCCATCGTCGTTGACCGCCAGCGAGAAATGATTGCCCACCGCCTCGTGCATGTTGAGCCGCGCCGTCCAGCGGAAGGCGCAAGCGAGATCGACACGTTCTTCATAGAACGGCAGGTTGGTCAGCACTTCCTTCTGCAGGCGCGTGATGCTCATCGTAGACCTCCGTGAAAGAGGCGAGGATGCCGCGCGGCGGGAAGACGCGCAACCGGTTTCGTTTGGTGCAGGCGAACGCGATTGCTATGCTGCCGTACTGGCGGCGGCGCCGACCCTTAGGCCGCCATGCTCGACGATAAAATCGATGACCTCCTGCAGCCCCTTGCCGCGCGACAGGTCGGTGAAGCCGAACGGCCGTTTGCCGCGCATGCGGGCAGCGTCGCGTTCCATGACATCGAGATTGACGTTCACATAGGGCGCAAGGTCGCTCTTGTTGATGACCAGGAAATCGGACCGGGTGATCGCCGGTCCGCCCTTGCGCGGAATCTCCTCGCCCTGGCAAACCGAGATGACATAGAGCGTCAGGTCGGCAAGGTCCGGCGAGAAGGTGGCGGCGAGGTTGTCGCCGCCCGATTCGATGAAGATGATGTCGAGATCCGGGAATTTTTTGGTCATTTCGGCAATCGCCTGCAGATTGATCGAGGCGTCCTCGCGGATGGCGGTGTGCGGGCAGCCGCCGGTCTCGACGCCGATGATGCGATCTTCGGGCAGCGCCTGGAGGCGCGCCAGCATCATGGCGTCCTCCTTGGTGTAGATGTCGTTGGTGACGACGGCGATCGAGAACTCGTCGCGCAGCGCCTTGCAGAGCTTTTCGGTGAGCGTCGTCTTGCCGGAGCCGACCGGACCGCCGATGCCGATGCGAAGAGGGCCGTTCGGGGATATCATGCGGGGAACTCCGTGAAGGCAAGGATGGCGAAGCCGAGGCCGATCAGCAGGCACAGCGGCGAATAATAACGCAGATCGAGCCGCGCGAAAGGTTGCTCGGGCGTCAGCCGGCGCCACCACGGCGTGAAGCCGGCAATGCCGCGCGCCAGGAAAACCAGCGCGATGAGCAGCGACGTGGCGGCAAGCCCGGCCTTGGGAAAGGGCGTGGCAAAGATGCCCTCGAGCGCCATCGGCCACAGTGTCGCCAGGCCGAGGCAGGCGGCAACGGCGAAGCTGGCGAAGGGTGCCGGCATTTCATCGACGCCATGAAAGCCGATGACGGCGCGGGCGCAGGAGGCAGCATCCATGCCCGGCCAGATGCCGCCAATAGCCCAATAGACATGCAGCGCGGTGATCAGCAGCAGGACCAGCGAGAGGGCGAAAGCGAGGACGATCATGAGCGGAACAGCCGCGAATACTGGGTCTCGTGCTTCATCGCCGTGATGTCTGAGATAAAAGCGCAGCCGCCGAGATCGTCGAGGGTCGAGTCGGCAGCGCGGGCTGCAGTCGCCAAGGCCAGCGGCTCGAAGCCGGCGAGCAGCGCGGTCGCTCCGGTCTGGCCAACGACACCAAGCCGGATCGCGGCCTGGACGAGGTTGGAAAAGAAGGCCTGCAGGAAGCCGGCCAGCGCATCCCGCAGCATAAATCCGTGGCCGCCGGCGACGGCACCGACGGCGACGCAATAGGCACATTCGGCCGGCAGGCGGTCCAGCACCTGGCACGGCCAGGCCGAGGCCGCCTTCAGGAAGGCGGCGCCCTGCAGCATGGTTTCGGCATGACGCTCGCGCGAGCCGGCTAGGGCCTCGGCGAGCGCAGCGACCTCGACCAGATCGCCGGCTTCGCGCGCCCGGCGCCAGCTTTCGGCAAACAGCACCGCATCGTTCCAGCCGGAACCCATCTCGACCAGCGTTTCCAGCCACGCTGCAAGGTCTTTGCTGTCGGCAACCAGCCCGGCATGCACGGCTTGTTCCAAGCCATGGCTGTAGGAAAAGCCGCCGACCGGGAAGGAAGGCGACAGCCACGCCATCAGCCGCAACAATGCAATGTTGGAAGGCTGGTCAGTCATGGTCATGGTCGTGCGAATGGCTGTGGGAATGCGATTCGCTATGGCTATGAGAATGCGCTTCGGCGTGGCTGTGCGTATGCGCCTCGGCATGAGCATGGCCGTGCCCGCCATGGCCGGAATAAGCGCCGCGCACCGGCTTGAACGGCTCGGAGACGTCGCTCACAATGGCGCCCAATCCCTCCAGCATCGCCTTGATGACATGGTCGCGCAGGATGAGGATGCGCCCAGCTTCGATTGCGGCGGCGAGATGGCGGTTGCCGATGTGCCAGGCAAGCTCGGCCAGATGGACAGGATCGCTGGCCCTGATGTCGTAGAGCGGCTCCGCGGCCGCGATGATCTCGATTTGGCGGCCATCCTCCAGCACCAGCCGGTCACCATGGTTCAACGTCACCGGTTCGGGCAGGTCGACCAGCACCTTGTCGCTACGGGCCGTTTCGATGGCGCGACGGCGCAGATGCCGCTCGTCATGAGCAAGCACTGCGCTGTCATATGGCGTAGTGGTTCCGGCTTCGCCTGCGGCCAGGACGGAGACGGCGCGCGGGAATTTGGTGAAGTCGGTGCGAATATCGAGCTTCATGTAAGACTGCCTTTCGCAAAAAGCCTAGACTATCCGGTCCGCCGCCCCAATGGGGCTCAGACGATCGTGTCGAAGAGCCGCAGGATGAACGATATCTGATAGACGAGCGCGCCGGCGACAAAGGCGATGTGAAAGCGGCGGTCGCGCAGCAGGATCGCAATGACGCAAAGCGCGACGAAAACCGGCGTGCGGATCAGATATTCGATGCCGAAATGGGCGAAATGCTCCGGCCCTTTCAGCAGCGTGTCGATCACGTCGAGCAGATAGGTCGCCGCCAGCAGGCCGAAGAACCAGGCCCGGCGCGAATAAAAGAAATCCTCATAGCTGGTGTAGTCCAGCATCGAATCCGGGAACAGCAGCGCGCAGAGCAGGAACAGCGTGACGGCGTAGAAGATGATGAACAGGTATTTGCCGAAGGTCCAATTCTCGATCTGGAACAGGCCGAACTCCCACCACCAGAAATGCACCAGCATCAGAAGCACCGACGCAACCCAGGCGAGGTGCACGGGATAGAGCCGGTACTGGCCGGGATGCTGGACGATGCGGGCGAGCCCCGACAGCAGCCGTGTGACGCCAAGGCCGATCACCATGCCCAGGACAATGCGGATATGCGGGAAAATGTCGTGGGCGTAAGGGAGTTGCTGGTCCATAGGCCTGGCGCGGCATGTTCTACATCGGTCGTTCTAACGCCTATGGTTCAGAACAGGAAGTAGCGTTGCGCCATCGGCAGCACGGTGGCCGGCTCGCAGGTGAGCAACTCGCCGTCGGCGCGGACCTCGTAGGTTTCGGGGTCGACCTCGACATGCGGCGTGGCGTCGTTGAGCACCATCGAATGCTTGCCGATGCCGCCGCGGGTATTCTCGACCGCCACCATCTGCTTGTCGACGCCGAGCCTGCCGCGCAGGCCGGCGTCGAGCGCGGCTTTCGAAACGAATGTCACCGACGAATTGGTCATCGCCTTGCCATAGGCGCCGAACATCGGCCGATAGTGCATCGGCTGCGGCGTCGGGATCGAGGCGTTGGGATCGCCCATCGGGGCGGCGGCGATCATGCCGCCGATCAGCACCATGTCCGGCTTGACGCCGAAGAACGCCGGATTCCACAGCACGAGATCGGCGCGTTTTCCCACCGCCACCGAGCCAATGTCCTTCGACAGGCCATGCGCGATGGCCGGATTGATGGTGTATTTGGCGATGTAGCGGCGGACGCGGAAATTGTCGTTGTCGCCGGTCTCCTGCGGCAGCGAACCGCGCTGGCGCTTCATCTTGTCGGCGGTCTGCCAGGTGCGGATCGCGACTTCGCCGACGCGGCCCATGGCCTGGCTGTCCGACGAGATGATCGAGAAGGCGCCGATGTCGTGCAGAATGTCTTCGGCGGCGATGGTTTCCTTGCGGATGCGGCTTTCGGCAAAGGCGATATCTTCGGGGATCGACGGCGACAGATGGTGACAGACCATCAGCATGTCGAGGTGTTCGGCCAGCGTGTTGACCGTGTAGGGGCGGGTCGGATTGGTCGAGGACGGAATGACGTTGGGCAGGCCGCAGACCTTGATGATATCAGGTGCGTGGCCGCCGCCGGCGCCTTCGGTGTGGAAGGCATGGATGGTGCGGCCCTTGATCGCCGCCACCGTGTTTTCGACGAAGCCGGACTCGTTCAGCGTGTCGGTGTGGATCATGACCTGCACGTCGTAATCGTCGGCGACCGACAGGCAGCAGTCGATTGCAGCCGGTGTCGTGCCCCAGTCCTCATGCAGCTTCAGCGAGCAGGCGCCGGCGAGCACCATCTCCTCGAGCGCGGCAGGCAGCGACGCGTTGCCCTTGCCCGACAGGCCGATATTCATCGGGAAGGCATCGAAAGACTGGATCATGCGTGCCAGATGCCACGGGCCAGGCGTGCAGGTGGTGGCCAGCGTACCGTGCGCCGGGCCGGTGCCGCCGCCGAGCATGGTGGTGATGCCCGACATCAGCGCTTCCTCGATCTGCTGCGGGCAGATGAAGTGGATATGCGCGTCGAAGCCGCCGGCGGTCAGGATCTTGCCCTCGCCGGCGATGATCTCGGTGCCGGGGCCGATGATGATGGTGACGCCGCCTTGAGTATCCGGATTGCCGGCCTTGCCGATCGCGGCGATACGGCCGTCCCTGAGGCCGATATCTGCCTTGACGATACCGGCGGTGGCATCGACGACCAGCGCATTGGTGATGACGGTGTCGACCGCGCCTTGCGCGCGCGAAACCTGGCTCTGGCCCATGCCATCGCGGATGACCTTGCCGCCGCCGAATTTCACCTCCTCACCGTAAAGGGTGAGATCCTTTTCGACCTCGATGAACAGTTCGGTGTCGGCGAGCCGGACCTTGTCGCCAACGGTCGGGCCGTACATCTGCGCATAGGCGGCGCGGGTGATTTTAGCCATCAGCAATTGCTCCCGAAATACAGCCCGAAAATACCGCTTGTCGAAGCCGGGACCCACATTGCCGCCATCCTATGGTCACGCAATGACCCGCTGAGCGACACTTTCCGATCCCATTTGGCGGTTGAGGTGGGCGGGCCACCCCAAAACGACCATTTGCCAATCGATGGAAAGGAACATCCATGCGCAAAACGACCCTTCTGGCAGCCGCCGCCACGCTGGTGCTCGCAACCGCCGCCAGCGCCCAGCAACAGCCTGCGCAGCAGCCCAGTCCGGCGCCGGCCGCTCCTGCTCCTGCCGCGCCCGGGGCGCAGCCGCAGGCGCCCACCATTCAGGCGATCAATGTCGTCGATATCAAGGATCTGCCGGCGGATACTCAAGCCAAGGTCAACGAGGTGATCGCTAAGCGCAGCGATGCCGATTTGCAGAAGCTGCGCGGCTCGATCGACGCGACACCGGAGGTCAAGTCCGCGCTCGAAGCGAAAGGACTCACCTCGGCGCAGGTGATCGCCGCCAGCATGAGCACCAATGGCGCGCTGACGCTGATCACCAAGAAAGCCAGCTGACGAGGCGAGGCGGCGGGCCGGCGCCCGGTCAGCCCGCCGCATCGCAAAGGGAACCTTCACAGGGGAAGTTACGTTTCGGTCCTGTCGCCCTGACACAAGCCTCGAAAAGGAGCCTGAGAACGAGCGATGGCGATCACCACCTTCTCCGACACCAGATGGCTGCATGGGATTGCTGCGACCGCGTTTCTGGCAGCCAGCATTCCGCACGCCGCGCTGAACGCGCAGAGCCTCGATAGCGCCGAGACCGTCAACCGGATCGTCGGCTCGGAGGTCGGCCAGGAAGAGACCAAGACAAATGCGGAAGCCGGCAAGGTCAGCTCGGCGATCGACCGCACGCGTGAAAACATCGCTGTCGTGCGCAAGACGTCCAAGCTCGACAAGGTCGATATCGTGTTTCTTACCGACGCCGCGCGCACCGAAGGCGGCCCGCCGCCGGCGATCGAAAACAAGGTCAGGCAACATCGGGACGACATTGCCGAGCTGCGCAAGGAGATCGAGGCGAACGCATTGCTGTTCAACGCCATCGACTCGCGGAGAGTGCAAACCGAGGACGTTCTGGCGGTGGAATTCGACGATCCGGGAAAGGTCGTCATCTATGCGGCGGCCAAGCCGCCCGGCTGAGCCGAAACTGCTCGACGCCTTCGATCTCACAGCTTGCCCATGATCTTCTGCTGAAATCCGTAGACCTCGCGCTTGCCGCCGAACGGCACCAGGGTAACGTCACGCTCCTGCCCCGGCTCGAAGCGCATGGCGGTGCCGGCAGCGATGTCGAGGCGCATGCCGCGGGCCTGGTCGCGATCGAATCTCAGCCCTTCATTGGTCTCGAAGAAATGATAATGGCTGCCGACCTGGATCGGCCGATCGCCGCTGTTGGCTACCTTCAAGGTGACGGTCGCCAGACCCTTGTTCAGCTCTATCTCGCCGCTTGCCGTGATGATTTCACCTGGGATCATTGCGGCCCTCACAGGACGCCGAAAGCAAGGCCGGCGCCAATCGTGGCACAGGCGGCCCCGGCGACGCGGGCAAGTCCGCGGAAGCGCCAGCCGAGGTTGAAACCGGCAGTGATGCCGACGGCGTGGAGCAGCGCGGTGGCGGCGGCAAAGCCCGCCATGTAGCCGAGCCCACCCGCATTTTCGGGCACCTCGGTGCCGTGGGCATAGCCGTGGAACAACGCGAACAGGCCGATGACGGCGACGCCGGCCGAGACCGGAAGGTCGACGGCGAGCGCAACCAGCAGCCCGAGCACCACGACGGACGCCAATATGGCCGGCTCGACGAAAGCCATCGGCACATGCAGGATGCCGAGCGCGCCGCCGGCCAGCATGATGCCGACGAAAGCCAGCGGCCATGCCCAGATCGCTTTGTCGCCCTTGAGTGCTGCCCACAGGCCGACGGCAATCATCACCGTCATGTGATCGAGGCCGGAGAGCGGGTGGGTGAAGCCGGCGGTGAAGGACGAAACCGTGCCGTCGCCGACATGGGCATAGGCTGGCCCAGCTGCCGCCAGCAGCAGGACCGCCGACAGCGTTGTGCGTTTCATCGTAGCGGGGATCATCGGCGTACCTTCCATCTTCGAGATCATCATGCCTCTCACGCGGCCTTGCGGGCCGGGCCGCAGCCCTCTGCCTTGAGAATGCGCTGGGTCGAGGCCGGATATTTCTTCAGCATCGCTGCCGGACGGATCGGGCGGGCCGAGAAGTTGCCGCCACAATTCGGACAGGCGCCGCCGAGCACGTTTTGGGCGCAGTCCGCGCAGAAGGTGCATTCGAAGGTGCAGATCACCGCATCTGTCGCATCGGGCGGCAGATCCTTGTCGCAGCATTCGCAGTTGGGACGCAGCTCAAGCATTTTCCTCTCCTCGCCTTTGGTGATTATCTGATCGGTTCGTGCACGGTCACCAGCTTGGTGCCGTCGGGAAACGTCGCCTCGACCTGCACATCGTGGATCATTTCGGCAATGCCTTCCATCACCTGCGCCCGGGTCACGACATGGGCGCCGGCCTCCATCAGCTCGGCGACCGCGCGCCCGTCGCGGGCACCCTCGACGACGAAATCGGTGATCAGCGCGATCGCTTCCGGGTGGTTGAGCTTGACGCCGCGTTCGAGCCGCTTGCGGGCCACGATCGCCGCCATGGCGATCAGCAGCTTGTCTTTCTCCCTCGGCGTCAGATTCATGCTTTTTCCTGCAGTGGCATAATCGAAATCAGAGTGACCATAATTTGGGCAGGCCCGCCCGCCCGTTGAGCAATTCGACAAGCGGCACCAGCCGCTTGCGGAGCTGGTAGCCGTCCTCGGCGAACAGCCTCGCAAGAAGCTTGCCAGATTTCCGCACACTCCAGAAACTGACGCCGCCCTGGCCGCCGACCATGCCCCGGGCCGGCTCGAGCAAAGCCTCTGCCCGCGGCGACACCATCAGCAGCGTCGCCACGGCGATGCCGCCACCGGCCACAGCCGTACGGTTCAAGGTGGCCGCAATGTCGGGCCCGATGCGGAACTCCTCGGCATGGACCAGCGCTCCGTCCTGGCGGACGCGCCAGCGGTCGTGGAAATAGCCTTGCGCTGCCCGTTCGCCCATGGCCAGGCGGCCGAAGACAGTAGCCTCCAGGATCAGCGCCTCGGCTCCGGCGGCAAGCTCCACGTCAAGCGTGCGGGCAAAGACCGAGCGGTCGAAGACGATGGTTTCCTGCGGCAGCCAGGCAATGTGGCCGCCTTCGCCGACGGTCAGTTGCACCCGCACTTCGGCGCGATCGGATGCGGCGCGGTAGATTTTCTCGCAGGCCTGCGTTGTTATGGTTGCGGAGGCGCCGGCACCGACATCGACCTGCCAGGCGAGACGGTCGCCGCCGGTCAGGCCACCGGCAGTGTTGATCAGGACAGCTTCGAGCGGATCGGCCGAGACTGCCGGCATGCGGATCTTGGCCGAGCCGTCCTGGTACAAGCGCCGAAGACGCGTGCGGCCTCCGTTCCAGTCGCAGCCAAGCCGCGCGACGCCGGCAACGCGCTGGGCCGGCGACACTGAGCTCAAGCTATATGCGATCGTATCCACGACACCAACGTTAAGCACTGCGGCGGCTTTGTCGATATATAGCTTGTTGCTTGACAGCGTTTCGGTTTCTATAGAGGGAGCCACCTTGGTACGGTCATCGGCGCCTGGCGGGGGTAAAAGGCGACGATGACGACGTAATCGAGGACAAAAGGGGCGCTGATCAGTTGGCGTCGGGAAACGACAGAGTTGGGGAAGAAACCGAATGGCTGACCAGCTGGCAAACGATATCATCGCCAAGATCAAGGCTCATGCCGAGCCGGGCGGCGAGGAAATCACCACCAGTACCGAACTGACCGCCCTTGGCATCCATTCGCTGGAACTGACGGAAATCATCTTCGATCTCGAGGAAGAGTATGGCATCGAAATCGAGATGAACACGGTCGATGCCTGGAGCAATCTGAAGAATGTCGGCGACATGGTCGAGGCGGTTCGCGCGCTGATCGCGAAAAAAGCCTGACTGAATGCACAAGCGCATCGTCATCACGGGCATCGGCGGGTTATGCGGGCTCGGCACCAATGCACCAGCAATATGGAATGAGATGCGCACCGGCCGTTCGGCAATCGGTGCGATCGTCAATTCCGAGCTGCATGACCTCAAGGCCAGGGTCGGTTGCGAAATCAAAACGCTTCCCGAGCACGGCATCGACCGCAAGCAGGTCGTGTCGATGGACCGCTTCAGCCTTCTGGCGACGATCGCCGCGCGGGAGGCGGCACAGCAGGCGGGATTGAACCCGCACGCGGCCAACACCTATCGGATGGGCACCATCGTCGGCGTCGGCGTCTGCGGCTGGGAGGCAATCGAAGAGAGCTATCGCGCCATCCTGCTCGAAGGCAAGAACCGCGCCGGCATCTTCACCGTGCCGAAAGTAATGCCGGGCGCGGCCGCCGGCCACGTCAGCATGAATCTTGGTCTGCGCGGGCCGGTATTCGGCATCACCTCTGCCTGTTCGTCATCCAACCACGCCATTGCCTCGGCGGTCGACCAGATCAGGCTCGGCCGCGCCGACGTCATGGTCGCCGGCGGCACCGATGCGCCGCTGGTCTGGGGCATCCTCAAGGGCTGGGAGGCCCTGCGGGTCTTGTCGCCGGACACCTGCCGGCCGTTTTCGGCCGATCGCCAAGGGCTTGTGCTCGGCGAGGGCGCGGGCATGGTGGTGCTGGAAACCTACGAGCATGCCATGGCGCGCGGCGCCGCCATCCTTGCCGAAATCGCCGGCGTCGGCCTTTCCGCCGACGCCTCCGACATCGTTGCGCCGACCATCGAAGGGCCGGAGGCGGCGATGCGCTTCTGCCTCGTCGATGCCGGGCTCAATCCGGAGGACGTCGACTATCTCAACGCGCATGGCACTGGCACCAAGGCCAACGACCAGATCGAGACGGCGGCGATCAAGCGTGTCTTCGGCGGCCATGCCTACAAGCTTTCTATCTCCTCGACCAAATCGATGCACGCCCACTGTCTCGGCGCGTCCGGCGCGCTGGAAATGATCGCCTGCGTGATGGCGATCCGCGACGGCATCGTGCCGCCGACCGCCAACTATCGGGAAGCCGACGCCGACTGCGATCTCGACATCACGCCGAACGTGGCGCGTGAGCGCGCTGTACGCATCGCGATCAGCAACAGCTTCGCCTTCGGCGGCACCAATGCGGTGCTGGCGGTCAAAGCCGTCTGAACCGCACCCCTTGCCGGCTTTCGTCGGGGCCGGTGAAACTTTCCATGAGCATATTGATCGCGCCAGGCGTCGCGCCTAACTCTCTGCGACCCGCCATGACCGCGCCGTTCGGGGCGCCCCCCGACCAGGAGTTTCGATGACCGATCTGTCCGCGTTTCCGATTGCCACGCGCTGGCCGGCAAGCCATCCCGACCGCATCCAGCTTTATTCGTTTCCGACGCCGAACGGGGTGAAGATATCGATCGCGCTGGAGGAACTTGGCCTGCCGTACGAGCCGCATGCCGTCGACATCGGCAAGAACGAGAGCTGGACCCCGGAATTCCTGTCTTTGAACCCGAACGGCAAGATACCGGCGATGATCGATCCGGACGGCCCGGCCGGAAAGCCGATCGGCCTGTTCGAATCCGGCGCCATCCTGCTCTACCTCAGCGACAAGACCGGCAAGCTGGTCCCGGCAGACGCAACGCTGCGTTACGAGACGATCCAGTGGGTGTTCTTCCAGATGGCTTCGATCGGGCCGATGTTCGGCCAAGTCGGGTTCTTCCACAAATTCGCCGGGCGCGAAATCGCCGACAAGCGCCCGCTGGAACGTTATCGCGACGAGTCGCGACGGCTGATCGGCGTCCTCGAAACGAGGCTCAAGGGCCGCAGCTGGATCATGGGCGACGATTACACCATCGCCGACATTTCGATGCTTGGATGGGTGCGCAATCTGATCGGCTTTTACGAGGCGCGGGAACTCGTCGGTTTCGACGATTTCCCCTGCGTCGGCGCATGGCTGGAGCGCGGCCTTGCCCGGCCGGCGGTGCAGAGGGGCCTCACCATTCCGGCCAGAGCCTGATCGAAAGCCTGACTGGCCCGGCTATTTTGCCTTGGTCCGGGGTTTTGAGCCGCCCTTGCCGACTACGGAAGCGGCAAGCGAGGCCGCACCTTTGGCGGTCGCAAGCACGGCACCGGCGGCGACGTTGGCCGTCGTTTTGACGGTGCGCATTGCGCTGCCTGCGATCGAGCCTCTGCTGCTTGCCGGCTTTTTAGGGCTGGCGGCTTTGGGAGCTGCGGCCTTGTTCGCAGCAGGCACCACCTTCTTCGGCGCCGCCTTGCCAAAGCTGGGCTTTGCGGCGTCCTTGGAGCGGGCCGCCACTGCCGGGCCGGCGCTGGTTTTCGCTCGGGTTGCTTTTGATCGTGTTGCCCTGCCCTTGGCGGGCGCAGGCTTTCTTGCCATGGTTTCCATCGAACTGTTCCCTCATGCGGCACGATTGCCGTGTCCGGGATAACGGCCTGAAAGTGTTAAGGTTCCGGCCGAACAGTCCTTACAGATCAGGCCTGTTCACCAACCACCAGGTCGGCGGGCCGCCGACGGGCAAGCACGCGATCGATGTTCGGCATGTCGTTGGAAGCAATCCAGGCGCGCGCGTCCTCGTCGGACCGGCCGTGCTCGTGCCATCGCTCCAGCAGTCGGCGCTCGAGGTCGGCGCGCGGCACATCGACAAAGATCGAGAAGTCGAACAGCGGCGCCAGCCGGGTCCATGGCTCTTCGTCGAGCAGCAGATAATTGCCTTCGACCAGGATGAATTTGGTGTCGGCGGCGATGATCGCAGCGGCGGCGCGCGACAGCTCCATGCTGCGGTCGAAGACCGGGATCGCGATATCCCGCTCGCGGGCGCGGATGCGCTTGAGCAGCGTTTCGAAGCCGGCAAAATCAAAGGTTTCCGGGGCACCTTTTCGCTGGCGAAGGCCGCGTCGCTCGAGCACGACATCATCGTAATGGAAGCCATCCATCGGCACGACTTCCGCCGTGCCTTCCGGCAGCAGGTCGTGCAAGCCTGCCGACAATGTCGATTTGCCGGCGCCGGGCGGACCGGCAATGGCAACGATGAAGCGCGGCGCCTTGCCGGCGCGCTTGAAGATGGCAGCAGCAATATGGGCGATCTCTGACATTGGGCCCTTACGGTGGTTCTGGCGCATTTTGGCGGCAGTTTTCGGAAATTTCAAACGCCGGATTGTGCCAGGCCTTCAATTGGGCCTGGATTTGCCGATCCGCAGGAAGTCGCTGTCGAAGCCAATGTCGCGCACGGCGCCGTCGGCGGCCAGGATGCGCATGCGGCCCGGTAAGCTCGCGACGTCGCGCGGCGGCTCGCCGGACGGCCACGGCAGTGCGCCGATGACATGGCGGAACGAAAAGCTGCGCCCTTCAGAAAGGGCAAAGGCGGTCGCCACGCCTTCATGCTTCAGCCAGTTGTCGCCGAGCGATGCGGCATGGCCGACGGCGGTGCGGCCGTCCTCGATGCCGAGCACGCCGCGGTGGCGGCCGCTCCATGGCGCATAATCGCGCCCGCTATTGCTGACCCACAGCATGGTGACCGGCAGTTCGGCTGGGTTCTTCAGCACCAGCACGAGATCGGCTTCCGCCTGGCGCGCCAGCGCGGTCCAGCCCGGCCCGCCATGATCGGCCTCGACCAGCGTGACAAAGTCCTCACGCTGCTGGTCCATGCGATAGGCGGTCAGGTCGATCATGCCGCCGTCGGCGGCGGGAAAGCGCGTCAGGTCGGCGCTCCGTGCCGGGTAGGCGAGCAAAGAGCGGCCGCGGGCCGGATCGGGCTCCGGCGCCTCGCTCGGCGTCGCGGCAAGGCGCTTCGGCGAGAAGGCCAGCCTGCCGCCGGCCTTCATCCCCGTCATTGGGTGATGGGCGACGGGAATGGCGCCGGCGCCGCCGGAAAAGACGTGCTCCTGATAGAGAAACGGATGATCGTCGCGCAAGGTCAGGATCTTGTCGACGGTCGCGCCCATGACCGGACGCTGCAGACGGAAGACGGCGCGCCAGCCATCGGCCGTTGCTGCGCTGTCGACGACGTCCCAGCGACTATTGGCCGGCCAGCCATGCAAAGGTGCCGCTTCGACGTCGCTGGTCGAGAACGGCGCGCAGAGGAAATCGCCGGACAGGTGGACCGTCCCTTCAGGCAGATCTTTCGGCAGCGTCTCGCGCGGCTCTTCGACCCAGGGTGCGCGATGCAGCGGCTTCAGCCGACGGCCGTCGATCTCGATCGCCATGTCGGCGAGATGGCCGACGGCAAGATCAACCGATACCGAAATCCCCTTTGCCGTAATCGTGACCGTATCCATGTGCGCACCTACCGATTCTGCCAGCCCGATTCTGGCGGCCCGATTCTGCCGGCGCCAGCAAAGTCCACTCGCCGCCCCTTGCGCAAGCGCGGCGGCCGGCAATTCGCATCGGACGGCTTGGCACAGCCGCCACGTCTGCCTGTGGACAGGGCACCATTGCAGGGCGCGACGATATTAACCAAATGGACTGTGCCTTTGCGTTAAGATAGCTTCGCCTCGTCTCAGAAACAGCCTGCCTTCGGAACCGACTTGTCCGCCTTCCGCTTCTTTTCGCTCATCCACAATTACGTCGCGGTGCTGATGCTGCTGCTGTTTGCGGCCGGCTGTACGACGGTGACGCCCCCTGACAGCGTGCTGGCGGTGCCGGCGCCGCCGCAGAAATATGCCGCGATGGTCATCGATGCCGGCACCGGCAAGACGCTGTTCGAGGTCAATTCGACGGCGCTGCGTTATCCGGCGTCGCTGACCAAGATGATGACGCTGTACCTTCTGTTCGAGGCGCTGGACCAGGGCCGTATCAGCAAGGAGACGCAAATTCCGGTGTCGGACAACGCCGCCCGGCAGCCGCCGACCAAGCTGCGGTTCAGGCGCGGCGAGACCATCGACGTCGATTCGGCGATCCGCGCCATCGTCGTCAAATCGGCCAATGACGTGGCGGTCGCCGTCGCCGAATATCTCGGCGGCAGCGAAGAGGCGTTCGCCGGCATGATGACCGCCAAGGCGCGCCAGATCGGCATGAGCAGCACGGTATTCCGCAACGCCTCGGGCCTGCCGGACGGCGACCAGCACACGAGCGCGCGCGACATGGCGGTGCTCGGCATGGCGCTGCACGCCCGCTTCCCGCAGCATTTCCACTATTTCTCCGAAAGCGACTTCATGTTTCGCGGCAGGCTGGTGCGCGGCCACAACGACATGCTCGGCCGGGTGCGCGGCGTCGACGGCATCAAGACCGGCTACATCCGCGCTTCCGGCTTCAACATCGTCACCTCCTATAATGCGGACGGGCACCGGCTGATCATCGTGGTGATGGGCGCCGACAGCGCGCGCCAGCGCAACGACCATGTCGAGGCGCTGATCCAGCGCAGCCTGTCGACGGGGACGGCGAATGCGACGACGCGGCTGTTGTATGCCGAGCAGCAGTGAGGGGTGACGTCCGGCGGGCGGCGAATCAGGCGCTCATCGGGCGACAAACGCAGAACCGCCGTTTTGCGCGACACTGCTGAGATACTTTGCCGGCGGCTTGCCAAGCGCTTTCTTGAACATGGTGATGAAGGCGGTGACCGATTCGTAACCGAGATCGGCCGAAACCTGCTGCACGCTGGCGCCGGAGGCCAGCTCGCTCAATGCGACGATCAAATGCATTTGCTGGCGCCAGCGCCCGAAGGTCAGCCCTGTCTCTTTCACCACGACACGTGCCAGACTGCTCTCGCTGAGTGCGACGCGATTGGCCCATTCCGCCAGGGTGCTGCGATCGGCAGGATCTTGCGCCAACGCCGCGGCGATGCGCCTCAAGCGCGGCTCGGACGAGATCGGCAGGTGCAGCTGCTGGACAGGCATGCGCGGCAGTTCGGTGAGCAGAGCCCTGGTCAGGAGCTCGCCCCTCGCGTCATCGTCCTCAACGCGATCCGCCAGCTCTATGATGAGCTCGCGCAGCAACGGCGTGATCGAAAGCGTGCAGCACCGGTCCGGCAGGTCGGTAGCACCCGGTTCGATATAGACGAAGAAAATCCGGGCATTGGCGGTCGCGATATTGCTGTGCTCCATGCGGCCCGGAATCCACACCGCGCAATGCGGCGGCACCATCCACAGGCCGCTGGGGACGCGGCATGTGACGCCACCGCCCAGCGCGAAGACGAGTTGGCCTTTGCGGTGGCGGTGGTCCGGCACCTCCGCCCTGGTTTCGGTAACGTCAACGCGCACGGCGATTGCCGGCGCAAGGACGTCATCCGGATCGAAATTCGGCCAAGGGTAGCGGAGTGGTTGTCTCACATTGACTTATTTTAGCGATCAAATGCTACGATATCTAAATTACTTAAGCAGGAAAGTCGATAGTTTAGGGCCTTGAGTAACTCAGAAGCTGGCAGGCGGGCTTTCAGCTAGCCATGCCCTGCTTGCGTTCCGAACGTCGGGCCGACAAGCCGGCGCGAAAAACAGGCTGGCGGCCGCCGCGCAGCAAGAAGGGACGATACCAATGCTCGCTTTGGTCACATCTTCCGAGAGCGCCACCGGGTTGAAACTCGCCGAGCTTGGCGAGCCCGAGCCCGCCCCGCACCAGGCGCTGGTCTCAGTCCGGGCAGTCTCGCTGAACCGCGGCGAACTGCGCCTGCTCAAGATCCGCCCGAACGGCTGGGTGCCTGGCCAGGACGTCGCCGGAATTGTCGAGCGCGCGGCGGCCGATGGCTCCGGGCCGGCCGTCGGCGCCCAGGTTGCGGCTCTGGTCGACGAGGCCGGGTGGGCCGAAAATGTCGCCGTTCCAACAGACCATCTCGCCGTGCTGCCGGACGATGTCAGCTTCGTCGCCGCCGCCACCGTTCCGGTCGCCGGCACGACCGCGCTGCGGACCCTGCGCCACGGCGGCGACCTGGCCGGCCAGCGGGTCCTGATTACCGGCGCAAGCGGCGCGGTCGGCCGTTTCCAGATCCAGATCGCCCGCCAGCAGGGCGCGTCGGTGGTGGCGGTCGCCGCTGCGCGGCATGCCGAAGATCTCCGTAACCTCGGAGCCGAGCGGGTCGTCGAATCGATCGAGCTCGCCGAAGGACTGTTCTCGCTGATTGCCGAGTCGGTCGGCGGCGACAGCCTCGCCCACGCGATCGAACGGGTGGCGCCCGGCGGGACCGTCGTCATGTTCGGCTCGAGCAGCGGCGAACTCACGCCCATCGGCTTCCGCCAGTTCGTCCCGGGTCACGAAGGCGCGCGGCTGCAGACCTTCGCCTACTACGCTTCCGGTCCGGAGGTCGGCGCCGACATCGCCTCGTTGCTCGCGCTGATCGCAGCCGGCCGGCTCGAAACGCGCGTGGTCCTGACCGTGCCGTGGCGGGACGTCGGCCAGGCCCTCGACGCGCTGCGGCAGCGCAGCATCAGCGGCAAGGCCGTGCTTACCATGATGCAATGAGCAGGCGGCGACCGCCGGACGGGACAGTGTCTGCCTCCCCGGGGCTGCTACGGCAACTTGAGCTCGCCCGCGATTGCCCGTTGAAGCCGGCGCCTGCTTCCGCTAAGAAGCCGTGGCTGGCCGGTTTACCGGCTGGTTCGTTTTTGGGATCACCGATCCTGAAGGCACCCGTAGCTCAGCTGGATAGAGCGCTGCCCTCCGAAGGCAGAGGTCACAGGTTCGAATCCTGTCGGGTGCGCCAATTAACTCGTTGATTTCATTAACGACGTCGCCTCCGAGAACCCCCGCCTCCACTGCAATTTTCGAATGCTTATTCCTTCGATCCGCATATCCTTAATGCGACTTTCCACGTGCGATGTGAGCAACTTTGGCCGGCCGTCCATCTTCCCCCGGCTTTAGCTTCGGCAATCCCCTCCACCTGACGTTCTTTGCGTATCTCGGTCTCAAACCATGCGATGAGGGTTGGGCGATTTGTGAAACTCTCTCGAAGGAACAGAGATAGATGGGATTGGACGATGGTTCCTCTTCCGCGTAAATCAAACCTACGAACCAGGACGAGGGATGAGGATGCCAAACATCACCGATGAAACTCTGCTGGAACTCAGCGACGACGAGATCGAAGAGTTTCTTACAAGCAATCCCACGACAGACGCTGAGATCGAGGAAGCGTACAGCAAGATATCGTTTCGTGTCGTTTATCAGACACATAACTATCTTTTACCGCAGATTCGCGATCTGATAGACAATAGGGAAATCTTCAATCTGCGGCCTGAATATCAGAGACGGTCTCGTTGGGACGACAAGAAGAAATCTCTGCTAATCGAGTCCCTCCTCCTGAACATCCCTGTGCCTCCGATATTTTTGTACGAAAATGAATTGGCTCGATACGAAGTTATGGACGGCCAGCAGCGCCTCAATGCTATCCATTCATTTCTCGAAAATGACTTTGCTTTGAGCGGCCTTGAAAAGCTCACTTTCCTACATAAGCGGACATATCGGCGTCTACCGCCAAGGCTAAAGCGGGCACTGGACCGTTCCTCCCTTAGCGCCGTAGTGCTGCTGCATGAGACGCAAAGTGACGCTACCGATCCATACCTTGTCAGGCGATATGTGTTTGAACGGCTCAACACTGGCGGGCAACCGCTTAACCGTCAGGAGATGCGCAATAGTATCTATCGAGGGCCGTTCAATGACTTAATCGTTGAGTTATCCCGAAACGCTGATTTCTGTGCTTGTTTTGGCATCCCGCTGTATACGGAAACCGACCAAAGCGAATACTATGAGAATCCGGACCGACAGAAGAACCGGCTTTATAGCACCATGGGCGATTGCCAGATTGTCCTCCGTTTCTTCGCCTTGGACAATGATGCCAACATCGCGGGCTCGATGGATAGCATCCTGAACAAAACTATGACTCGGCGACAGAAGCTCTCAGAGGGCGAAATAGCGTTGAGCCGAAAACTGTTCGAAAAGACAATTTCGAAGGCGAGGCTGATATTTGGGGATGACCCCTTTCTCCTCGAAGGTAGTCACGGCAAAGGGCCGCGAGTGTCGGTTGCTCTCTACGATGCCATTATGGGGGCACTTGGCAGGCGCGAAGCATCTATAGAGAAATTGGAGCCGCACGCCGCGGCCATAAGGGCGGCCTTGCAGGACCTTAAGCGAGATCGGCGGGACCTTCTTACCGGGCAAGCAAACACTGCTGCGGCCATCAAAGAGCGCATCGCGGTGGTGGGCGCCATACTGGACAAGTTCCTGCGATGAGAGACGCGCTGGCGCGTTTGCAGCTTGTCGAGAAGGAAATCAGCGACGCCCTAACACAGGCGGATAGCCTTGTTGCTTTCGTTCAAGGCGCCAGCGCTCCTGCCGAATTGCGAGTGTTGGTTTGCAACAACGTGGTGGTATCTCTCGCATCGATCGTTGAGGAGGGCATTCGGGCGCTTGCGCTAGAATACCTTAAGCTTATTCAAGAGTATTCTGTAGGATATAGCAATTTGCGGCCTGCACTCGCTGGCGCCAATCTTAGTGGCGCTATCGAGTTGCTCCGAAAATCGCAAAAGGACGCCAAGCTGGACTCTAAGGTGATTGTCGCGCAACTCTCAAAATGCCTTTCAGATGAGCCCGGCTTTGAGTTTTTCTCCGAGGAAATCACCTACAACCGGGCTAACATGAGGTCCAAGCAAATCTCCGAGATCACCGAAAAGCTAGGCATGCGAGAGTTCTGGAAGGGCGTTCAAGCTCAACCGTCAGCAACAGCGCTTTATCCCGATCTTGAGCCTGACCAGCGGCTTCAAGAGATCGTTTCGAAATGGAACGGCCTCTTCGATGAGCGAGATGTCGTTGTGCATAGGTTCAGCCAAGCTTCTGGCTGGGGACCCCCATTGATTTCCGGCTACGTCAGCTTTCTCACCACCATCGTATCTTGCATCACGAAGTGCCTATACGACGACGCTCTGCAAGCGACGAACTACCGCCTAGGCGGAAGACCAGAGTTGTTGGCGCTAGCGGGTACTCTGCAAGGCCCCGTCCGCGACATTATCGGAATCATGAGAGGAGCGCCCAGTGCGATCATCGCCGCGCTGAGAGACCGGGCGGACGGGGCGACCTGAAGCCTGTCCGCACTGCTTCACAGTAAAACTCGCTCCCGTCTCTACGCCCCTCCCGTCGATCAACAGTACAAGTCAAGGCGAGCACCCCTGCTGCCTTTAAGAACAGAGTCTCAACCCGCGCGGATTTCCCCGCTGGATTCGCGCTACGTCGAGGGAGGGTGGCCTTTGAAGTTTGAACGGTCCCATCGGCACCCGAGGGGGAAGGCAGCCCCGCGCCAAGCAAGATGACCTCTCGAATTTCTGACCCCGAATTTAGTCGGCCGTTGCGCCCGCCCCAAAACAAGTTTGCCATGACGCAAAGATACGCTGGGGGTCAGACATTGAAGCTCTTGCAAGTAAGTCCATCTTGGCGCTTCATTGTCTCGGGTGAGGGAGGGGTCGATGTGGTACTACGCAAAAAACTTGGATCACGTTGGACCGTTGTCAACTAATGAGCTTGCTGCGCTAATCAAAAGTGGGACAATAAATTCGGCGACGCTTGTTTGGAACGAAGAAATGCCGAATTGGGCGCGACTTTCGGACGTGCCTTCACTGCTCGAACTTATCCCAAAGAAACCACCACCATTACCGGGCTCTAGCTCAGCCCCGCCGGTCATCGCAACGTCAATAAGCGGGGGCATCCCGAGACTTCAAGAGTTGCCGTTGGCAGGGCCTTGGCTAAGGTTTCTTGCTCGATGCCTCGACGTCTGGCTCGTCACCACAATGCTAACGATCTCTCTCGGCTTGGTGTTAGCTTTCTATCTCCCATCAGCTTTGCTCGCCTTAAACAGCGCAAATGATAAAGTCCTCGGGCTGATTTTCCTGCCTATCGTAATGATCCTCCTTGCGCTCTGTACTGCCACCTTCGGCAACACGATAGGCAAGGCCTTATTGGGGATCACAGTTCGAAAGCTTACCCAGCAGGGGTCGCTGGGGTTCTTCCTGAAAAGGGAGATGAGGGTTTGGACGGAAGGCCTCGCAATAGGTATTCCCTTCATCGCGCTATTCACGCAAGGCTCCCAATACAGAAAGGTAGTTGCCGGCCAACCAGCCAGCTACGATTTAGGAAGAGGTCGGGTTGAAGCCCGACCTGTCTCCGCCTTCCGCAAATCGCTGGGAGTGCTGATACTCGTGGGCCTCGTCGGAGGCTTCATAGCCTTTGTCGCTCACACGGAGGAACTGGATCGGCAGGAGCTTGCGTCGTTCACATGGCGGAACCCAATAACTAAGAGAACGACGCTGCTCTCTGGCACATGGCACCCTAAAGACATTGAGGCGAAGGGTGGGGATCTATACCATTTCGCGGCGGACAGCCTGTTGGCCGAGGCGCTATTCGGCCACGAGAAATTGGGGGCTAGCGATATCGATCCGCAGGCCTATGCAACGGCTATTCAGCAAGCTATCTCGGAAAACTTCACCGTCACAACAGAGTGGCAACCCGTCACCGTCGGCGGTCGCCCAGCACTCCGGGCGAACGGGTCATCAAAAACCGACGCCAACATAGATTTCCAAGTCACAATCACCATCGACGGCGAGGACGCTTGGCGAACGCTGATATTCACACGTGGCAGAAAGGTCGATGATGCAACCTTTGGCAGGGAGTTTAGCGAGGCAGCGTTTTCCACGATCTGACGTTTAGTGCTTCCTGGTCCCATCGCCACGCCTAAGGGGGAACTTTGACCTCTGCCCCTCATGACAATCACCCCCGATCTCCGGCGCCCTGGAACCCAATCCACCTCGAACGACTTCTTCGTGAGTTGATCTCAAAGGAGCGCCCCTGTGCCTGCACCACCCGAAATGGATGTCGTCCTCGAAAAGCTGCCGTTGAGGATCGGCGCCTATGTCCCCGATGACTTGCTGGAGGACTGGTTTGCGCCGGGAACCGGCATGAACCCGGTCAGCAAGGAAGCGCTTGCCGCCGCGAAGAACTACGGTTGGCGCTTCGAATGCGAGTTCAAGCACTACCCCGACCGCAAGGAGGGCGTGTTCTGGAAGTGGGTGCCGGCGATCTGATCCGCGCTGGAACGGTTCATCGTTTCACGGAAACGCAGAACCGGTCTGTCTTTTTGTTTTGACGCAATTCTGGACGGAAAACTGTTTCACACTTTTCCTGGAATTTGCTTTAGCCTCCGCCGATCGGCGTCGTCACCTTGCCGATTCCGCCGCATTCGGGGCAGGTCCGGCCGTCGATCATGCCTGACCCTGCACAGCGGCGGCAGATATTCTCGCCTGCCCCGGGAACGCCTGCCGGAACTTCGTCCGCGTTGGTCTGAGCGGCTTGCCGGGGTTTTCCCAGCAGCTTGTCTCTCAGCCGGGCGACCCAGCCTTCGTCGACCTCGAGCTGCCTGCTGCTGTCGTCCGGCAGGCCTTCGCCGGATTGGCCGATGGTTTCATTGCGCGGCCGGTCATTCATGCCTGTCGTGATCTTCTGAGCCATTGCCGTTGCCTTTACGCCTTGCAATTTTTCGAACGCCTCAGCTCCGCGGAGGTTCCGGTTGCGGCCAGCCGCCTTCAGCCGGGTTTTGTCCGCGCCGGCCGGCGGCCGCGGCTGGCGAGGATGGCGGGAAGCGTGACCGGACGAAAATCCCAGCTGTCGACACCGACGTCATACTGGCGCGTGACCGGGGTGAGCCGGCCGTGCGAATGGCCATGCAGGTCGATCGACCTCCGGCCGATCTGGTTCCAGGTGCGAAAAGGATAGTGGCAAAGGATCAGCAGACTGCCGTCGAGCGTCAGCTCCTTGTAGTGTTGCGTGCTCGCCCAACCCCTGGCGTCGATGGTGGCCGCAGCATCGTTGTTGCCGATGATCAAGTGCTTGCTGCCATGAAGAGACGACAGCAGCGACGACACGAAGGACGCCGAGCCCTTGGCAAAATCGCCGAGGTGCCAGACCTCGTCGTCCGGGCCGACAGTCTCGTTCCAGAACGCAATGAGCGCCCGGTCATGCTCCGCCAGCGAGCCGAACGGGCGGCGGTCGATGCGCAGAATGCGCGGGTCGCTGAAATGCGTGTCGGCGGTGAAGTAGATCATGCGCGCTCGCTGGGGCCCGTTGTCGAACTGCCGCGCATGTAGGCGCGTGGCGCACCAAGTCCATCTTGCTCTCCCCAATGCTTGCTCAACCCGCTCGATCGTCGGTTGTTCCTGTAAACAGGCCTAGGCGGCTTCCGCTCGTTGGAACTTCAAAAAGGGGGAACTTTGAAACGGGGGAACTTTGAAATGAGACGCAGGTTAGAATGCTTGAGGCCGATGCTCTGAAAGGACCTCGACGATGACCGACGCAGCACCTGTTGGGCGAAGCCCGGCTCAAGCGCGGGGCGATATCGACGCCGGGCGCGGAGGGGATAAGACACCGGGGATCGACCCAGCCGCGGCTCCCATGGAGACGGACGCGGAATCGGCCGGCAGCATTCCGGCAAAGGATCGGTCTGCGCCTCATGAAAAGCCGGAGTTCACCAACCAGGCGAGCTATGCCGATGCGATGCGCCCGCTCAGGGATGAGCCCGACGTCCAGCCGCGCAGATATGGGCCGGTGCTGGTGATTGCCGCCATCGTCGTGCTGGCCGCGGCGGTTTTCATCGGCGCAGCCATGCTGCGCTGAATACGTTCCATCCGAGAGCAGTGGCTGGACATTTTGTGTCCGGTCCGGGAACTTTGCTGACGCGCAACGTTCAGGCGCAATCGAGTCTGCTGCACAGTGATCACGACCCATCAATTCTTTGCCCGAGACGCCACCATCGTGGCGCGCGACATGATTGGCGCCACGCTGCTTTTGCACGGCGTTGGCGGCATCATCGTCGAGACCGAGGCCTATCGCCCCGATGACCCGGCTTCGCATGCTTTCGGTGGCAGGACGGTGCGCAATGGCGCAATGTTCGGCACCCCAGGCAGCGCCTATGTCTATCGCTCCTATGGCCTGCATTGGTGCCTCAATGCCGTCTGCCTGCCCGGCAGTGCCGTGCTCATCCGCGCAATCGAGCCGCAATCCGGGCTGGACGTGATGCGGGCCAATCGCGGCCTTGACGATCCCGGGCTGCTTTGTTCGGGACCAGGTCGCCTTTGCCAGGCGCTGGCAATCGACAAATCCCATGACGGGCTGCCGCTGGACGTGCCGCCATTCGAATTCAGGCAGCCGGGCGACGCCAGCGCCGTTCTAACAGGCCGCCGGATCGGCATTTCCAAGGCTGTCGATGCGGAGTGGCGGTTCGGCCTTCGCGGTTCGGATTATTTGAGCCGCAAGTTCTGACGCCGCGGCAGCGGCAGAGTAGCTGCCACGCATCACTCCTTGTCGAGATGCATGGGCGTTGTCTGTTGGCGGGCTTCCCTGGTCACCTCGTCGGCTCCGGCAGGTGAAATCCCTCGCAACGCCTTCGCGGCTTCGGTCAGGCGCCCGCGATCATTGCCGAAGCTCTTGATCAGCCGGCGGACCTGGTCGGCGGTGATGCCGTTCTGTTGGGCAAAATACTCGACTTCACGTTCATCTTCCGCGGAAACGCGATCGCGGTCGCGGAAATCTCGCTTGCTCTTATCGTCAGCCATTTTTTCCTCCTGGTGGAGCTTCGCATCAATGGCAACGTGGGCAAGCCGCTTTCGTTGCCGCGATCGGGCGGACTTTTGTGCGGCCGTGCCGACTGCCCAGGAACCATGAGGCGAGCAGCCGGTTTGGCTTGGATGCAGACCACGTTCGGCCACCAATTCATACCGATGGAGGTTACGATGACGCTCGCAAGCAAAACCACTGTAATTGCAGCCGCGCTGGCCATATTGACCGCGCCGGCATTCGGCCAGACGAGCCCGCCCGCGGCGCCGGCGCCGGATCGTGGCGCCGAACCGTCGCCCGCAGTGAACGGGCAGGATGCCATGCGCGATATGATGCGCCAGATGATGACTGAGATGCTGGAGGAGAGAATGCAAGAGGATCGCGCGCCCCGGACAGAACGGCGAGGTCGCGACCACTGGCATCGTGACTACAGGATGGGCCCGCCTGACCGAGGTTGGGAGATGGGAGGCCGCGGTGGTATTGCACGCGGGATGCATGGCGCGAGGATGCGCATGATGTTCGCCATAGTGGATGCGGATGGCGATGGCGCGCTTTCTCAGAGCGAAGTCCAGGATTTCGTCGGGCGGATATTCAACGCCGTCGATGAGGACGGTGACGGCAGCGTCGACATGCAGGAAATCCGGTCCTTCTTCCACGGAGCAGGCGCCGAGGATCAGGAGTAAGTCTCCTACCGGTCGGCAAGGAGGCCCTGGCTGAGGCGGCGCCCCCTATGACGACCGGGGAGGGCGAAAACCGTCGCTGGCAGATGCATCGCTTGGCTGGCCTTGCCAAGCCGAATGCCGAGTCGCAACGATTCGAGACAGCAGGATTCAATGGCCATGACAGAGAAAACTCCAACCATCGCTCGTATCTGGCGCGGCAGAACCTTGCCTGAGAAGGCAGACGCCTATGAAAGCTACAATTATGAAGCCGGCATCAAGCCGCTGATCGAGAAGGCGCTGGGCGTGCAGACCTTTCGCGAGGACACGCCGACCCATGCAGAGTTCGTGACGATTTCCTATTGGGAAAATGTCGAGGCGATGGCGGCGTTCACCGGCGGCGATCCGACAAAAATCCACCATCTCGAGCGGGACGAAGAGTTCCTGATCGAGTTGCCGTCGCGGGTGCAGGTGTTGCGCATCCGCTCCAGTCACGGCCGCCTGCAATAGCCCTGAGGAGCGCCGCCCTGTTCGGCCCGACCTAATAAATCGCCGTCAGGTCGATTTCGGTAATGTGCCAGCGGCCGAGATTTGAGGTGTAAAGCCTGTCGCCCTTGAAGGCGATGTTGGTGGGATGGGCGAGCGTCGTTGCCGCCGGATCCTCGACCAGCACCTCGAGCCCGCGATCTTTTCGCCAGCGATAGATACGGCTGGGCTCGTAGCATGAGATGAACAGCGAACCGTCAGGCGCGAAGGCGACGCCATCGGGAACATTGTTCACGCCCTCCACAACGAGCTGGCGAGACCCTGCCGTGCCGTCGGCAAGGATCGGTACATAGCTGACGCAGGCTGCATGGCTTTCCACCACATAAAGCCCGCTCCCATCCGGCGCCATCGCCATGCCGTTGGCGAAGGCCATGGCCTCGCTACACCACAGGCCGCCTTCGCCCATCTGCAAATCATAGCGGAAGATGCCGGAGCGGTTGTCTTCGCCGAGGCTGTCGGAAACGTAGAGCCAGCCTCGTGTCTCGTCGACGATCGGATAGTTCGGCACGCGGATGCCAGCCGAGGCGAAGCGCTCCATATGACCCGTTCCGGCATTCCAGCGAAAGATCGCCGAATGTCTCAAATCGCAGGCAAAACAGTTTCCCGCGCTATCGAAGGCGATGCCGAGCAGAAAGCCGTCCGTGCCGCCCATGTGCTCGACGGAGCCGCCATCAGCGGCGAGGCGCAGCAGGTCGCCGGTTTCGGTGCCGCACCAGATCGAGCCGTCGCGATGGATAGCCACGCCTTCCGGATGGGCGACGCGCGGGCTGGTGAAGATGCCGTCGAAGAAGACCTTCGCGGCCGACATTTCGAGCAACGGCTTTGCCATGCGCCACCCCTCTTCAGCCTGTTGCGGTATGCGACCGCTGCACGGCAATACAGCGCTCGACCATCAGCCGGTCGGCCGCCAGGATCTCGGCGATAAGCGCGCCACGCTCCTTGGCGCTGACGAATTCGAGACGCCGCAGGCCAAGCGGGTCGATGCGGTTTCGCAGGATGTCGAGCGTCTCGTTCGAGGGCAGCGGAACCTCGCGGCAATCGGCATCGAATGTCAGGGCGAAGCCGGTGGCATCCTGGACCTGCTGGCGCGTCACGCCCGGCATGGTCTCGACGATGACCAATTGCCGGCTCTCCCGGTCGAGCCGAAAGATGCAAAGATCGGTGAACACCAGCGCCGCGCCGGTCCGATAGCCCATCGGCTCGCGTTCGGCCTCTGTCAGCAAGCCGCGCGCCGAGCTAGCGATCTCGACGGTGTCGACCAGCGACTGCGGGGAGTGGCGCGGGACGTAGAGCAGATAATCGCGATGCATGTTGGCGACATCAGCCATGCCGCCCTGCCCGGGCAGCCGGATGAGGCTGCCGTCGCGCTTGCGCAGCGCAATGGTGTTGACGCGCCCGCGTCGGTCGACCTGGGCGGCACCGACGATCTCATGCGTCACGGCGCCGGCCTGGTAATAGGTCGAATAGGTGTCGTCGCCGCCGGCATGGGCCACCGCTGTCTCGCAATCGAGGCTCTCGATCAACGACAGGATCATCGGGCTCGGCGCTATGTCGAGATGACCGCAACTCATCGTCGCGATGATCATGTCCGGCGCGTGCGTCGCCTTGGCCAGCCGGTAGGCGACATTGGCGAGCGGCGACACCGCGCCGGCGCTGGCAAAGCTCTCATTGTCGAGCTCGGCGGCGATGCGGGCAGCGATGATCTCGTCGATGGATGCCTTCTTTTCGCCGTGCACGAGCCCGGGCATTGCGAGAACTGTTTCAGCGCGGACTTTCGCAGCGTCTTGAACCCGCTCCGGCACACCTTCCGAAGGCACGCTCAGGCTGTCCGCCAAAGGTATCTCCTTGGCCGCCAACGCTCCCGCCAACGCTTGATAATCCGTCACATAGAATGGCAGGCAGGAGGCGGGATAGGCGCCGCCTGGCGCCAGCGCTATGGCCGACACCTGGTTGCGGGTCAAAATGTTTTGGCGACCAGCATGGCGCAGCGCTCCGACCGGGACGATTTCCTCGACCGTGACCAGCACCTGGCGCGCCGCGCCGGCCATGGCGAAGTCCAGCGCCCGTGGTCCGATGATCTGGACATTGCCGCTCTCGTCGGCACGCTGGGCATGGACGACGAACGTATCGAGCCGCAAGGCCGGGATGACCCCGGTCGTGATTCCGTCGACCGGATCGGGCGCGGCGATCGCGCCGGGCACGCGCGCCGGCATGTCCGAACCCTGCGGAAGCTGAAACGGCATCGACGGCAGGTTCTGCTGTGCCGCCCGCAACGCCTGGATCATGGCCAGCGCGGTCCAGTCGCGGACCGGCACGGCACTGGTCTCGGCAGTCGCGCGGAAACGGGGCGGCAAGCCAAAAATATCGAGGCTGGAAAAGCAGAGGTCGATTTCCGCCACGGCATTCGCTTCGAGAAGCAGCTCGAGCGGCAGGCCGCCGGCCCAGCAGACGTAGCGCAAATCCCGTACGCCCAACCGCGCGATGGCGCGCAGCAGGGCGATCGGCAGCCGGGCAAAATGATGGCCGCCGACGCCGAAGACGTCGCCGCCGCCGACCATCGCGGCCAGGCCCTCGACATCGGTGAAGCGCGGCCGGTTTTGCTTGACCAGGGACGTCATTTCGCAGCCTTGGCCCGTGCCGCGCTCTTTTCAGCAAATTCCCTGACGCGCCGCTGGCCGATCTCGCTGCGGTAGAGGCTGCCCAGTATGTCGCGCTCCATGGCAAGGCCGCCGGCCAGATTGCCCGACACGGCATGCGCTGTCAGCGCTTTCAGCCCCTCGATCGCTGCGGCCGGTTCGGCGGCGATCATCTCGGCGAGTTCCAGCGCCCGCGGCATCAGCCTTTCGGCATCGACGATCTCGTTGACCAGCCCGGTGCCGACGAACTCGGAAGCCGGCACGATGGCGCCGGTCATCAGCAGAAAATTGGCGCGGTTGCGGCCGAGCTTCTGGACGCTGCGCTGCGTGCCGCCGCCGCCGGGGACCAGCCCGAGCTTGATCTCGGGCAGGCCGAGCTTCGCGAACTGGTTGGCGATGACGAGGTCGCAGCACAGCACCAGCTCCATGCCGCCGCCGAGCGCAAAACCGTTGACCGCGGCGATGACCGGCTTGCGGTTCTGCTCGACCGCCGCATACATGCGTGTGCCGGCGGCCTGGAAGGCGTCGAACTCTGCAGCTGTCTGGGCAGCATATTCTTTGATGTCGGCGCCGGCCATAAAGCCGCGCCCCTCGCCGGTCACCACGATCGCGCCGACGCCGTCATTCTTCGACAACGCCTCGAAAACTTCGGTGATCTCGCTTTGCATCAGCCGGTTCATCGCGTTGAGCTGATCGGCGCGCCGGAAGGTGACGACCGCGACGCGCCCGGATATTTCCAAACTGAGTGTCTGGTAAACGCTCATCGTCAGGCAGCATCCACGGTCATGTCGCCGGACGCCTCAAGTGCTGCAATCTCGCCGCTGGAGAGGCCGAACTCGGCCAGTATCTCGCGGCCATGCTGGCCGACCAGCGGCGCCGGCCGCTCTATGGTAGCCGGCGTCTCGCTCATCTTGACGGCCGGTGCGACCACCCTGACCTTGCCACCGCGCGGATGATCGTAGCTGGTGATCATGCCCAGGTGCTTGACCTGCGGGTCCTCGGCCGCGCGCCTTATGTCCTTCACCTCGGCACACCAGATGTCGGCTGCCAGCAGCCGCGCCAGCAGATCCTGCGTCGCAAACTTCCTGGTCTCGGCGTTGACCTTGTCGAACACTTCGTCGCGTTTGTCGAACAAGATCTTGAGATCGTCGTAGACGGCCAGCTGCGGCGCCTCCAGCACTTCATACAGCGTCTTGAACGGGCTCATGGCGATCGACACGTAGCCGCCGTCCTTTGCTTCGTAGATGCCGAACGGCGCCTGCATGCCGGGATGGCCGATGCCGGAATTCGGGCGCACGAAATCCTCGCCGAGATTGAGCACGGCGACATATTCCTGGTTGAGATGCGCCAGCATGCCGGCCAGCAGATTGACCTCGATCTTCTGGCCCTTGCCGGTCTTCTCGCGATAGTAGAGCGCCGACAGGATCCCGTAGACCATGTTCATCGCGCCGATCTGGTCGGCGAGCCCGGCACCCGCCGGGACCGGAGCCTGGTCGCCGCGGCCTGTGTTGGAGATCAGCCCAGACAGCCCCTGGATCAGCATGTCCTGGCCGGGACGCTCGACATAGGGGCCTTCCTCGCCATAGCCGGAGCCCGAGCAATAGATAATGGCGGGATTGACCGCCCTGAAATCCTCGTAGCCATAGCCGAGCCTGGCGAGCACGCCGGGGCGGAAATTCTGCACCACCACATCGGCCTTCTTCGCCATGTCCATGATGATGGCATGCACCTTGCGGCTCTTCAGATTGAGCGCGATGGAGCGCTTGTTGCGGTTCCAGGCGAGGAAATTCGGGCTTTCGGAGCCGCCGACCCATTTGGCGAAGAAGGTCATGCCGCGGAACATGTCGCCGGCGCCGGCACGCTCGATCTTGATGACGTCGGCGCCCATGTCGCCGAGCAGCTGCGTGGCGAACGGCCCTTGCAGCAGATGGCTGAAATCGAGAATGCGGACGCCTTCGAGGGCCTTGTTCATTTTTGTCTCGTTGGTTGTCAAAGCAGGTCGGGTACGTAGCGGGGTGCTGCGGTGAGGCCGCCGTCGACGCGCAGGTCGGTGCCGGTGGTGAAGCCGGCGGCGTCGGAGGCGAGATAGACGGCGGCTTCGGCCACTTCGGACGGTTTGCCGATGCGGCCGAGCGGATGCATCTTCACCCAGGCCTTGGCGAGGTTGCCGCCGATCTCTTTGACCAGTTTGTCGTTCATTGGCGTGTTGATGGTGCCGGGCGAGATCGAGTTGACGCGAATGTTGAGCGGGCCGAACTCGACCGCCATCTGGCGCGTCATCGCCATCACCGCACCCTTGGCGCCGGCATAGGCGGTCCAGCCGTCGAGCCCGATATGACCTTGCGCCGAGGCCATGTTGATGATCGAGCCGGATTTCTGCGCGATCATGTGCGGCAGCGCATATTTGCAGCCGCGGAACACGCTGGTCAGGTTGACCGCGATCAGCCGGTGCCACTGCTCGTCGGTCATTTCGTGAACCGGCATGCCGCCGATGGCGATAGCGGCATTGTTGACCAGAATATCGAGATGGCCGGTCTTGGCGACGGCTGCGTCGATGAGGGCGGCGATATCGGCCTCCTCCGCCACGTCGCAATGGACGTAGTCGGCGCGGTGGCCGGCGGCGCGCAGTTCCGCCGCGAATTTTTCACCCTTCTCGTCGGCGATGTCGCCGAGGACGACGTGCGCGCCCTCACGCGCCATCGCCTCGCTGATTGCATGGCCGATGCCGTCGGCGGCGCCGGTAACGATCGCGGTTTTCCCTTTGAGACGATCCATATCAGCCTCCAATGGCACGCCGGCGCTTCGCTTCGTCGAAGGCGACGGCGGCAATGATGATCACGCCGGTGATGACCAGCTGCCACTCGGTCGGCAGGCCGAGACCGCGCAGGCCGTTGGACAGGAATTGCAGGATCAGCACGCCAAGCGCCATGCCGGTCAGGCTGCCGATGCCGCCGGCAAGGCTCACGCCGCCAAGCACGGTGGCGGCAACGACCTGGAACTCGAAATTCAGCCCGGCCGTATGTTGCGCAGAGCCGACGCGGGCGGCCAGGATGATGCCGGCAACCGTTGCTAGCAGTGCGCTGATGATGAAGCAGATGAACTTGACGCGGCGCACGTCGTAACCCGCCAGCCGTGCCACTTCCGGATTGCCGCCGACGGCATAGATCTGCCGTCCGAACGGCCGGTGCTGCATCATGTAGGCGAAGACGGCGAGCAGGACGATGGCGATGACCGCCGAATAGGGAATGACATTGAACAGGCGGCCGTCCGACAGCGCAATGAAGCTGTCGAGCGCGGCATCGTCGGGGATGGCGCGCTGGCCGGTGTAGAGATAGACGCCGCCGCGCATGATGAACATCGTGCCCAGCGTCACGATCAGCGAGTTGATGCCGGCATAGGCCGTCAGATAGCCGTTCACGACGCCGATGATCAGCCCGAACAGCAGCGCACCACTGATGCCGAGCAGCAGCGAGTTGGTTTCGTTCATGATGATGATCAGCGGCAGGGCGATGGTCGCCAGCAGCGACCCTATCGAGATGTCGACCTCGCCGGACATGAAGACGATGGCGCAGCCGATGCCGGCGGTGAGCGCCAGCGACGCCTGACCGAGCACATTGGTGATGTTGCGTACCGAGAAGAAGTTCTCCGCTGTGAAGGAAAAGAACGCAATGACCAGGATCAGGCAAGCCAGCAGCGCCAGTTCCTGCCGCGCCAGCAACCGCGCCAGCATGGACGGCGCGGCTTCGATGGACCGGGTGCCTGCCAGGCTCATCGCTTGCTCCCTTTGCGAAGCGTCATCATCTTAGCCGATTGCCGCATTGAGGATTTTCTCCTGCGTGGCCTCTTCTCGAGGCATGATCGCGGTGAGGCGGCCTTCGCACATCACCGCGATGCGGTCGGCAAGGCCCAGCAGCTCAGGCATTTCGGACGTCATCATGACGACCGCCAAGCCTTCGCCGGCGAGCCGGTCGATGAGCGCGAAAATCTCCGACTTGGCGCCGACGTCGATGCCGCGGGTCGGTTCGTCGACGACGATCACCTTAAGACCGCGCATCAGCCAGCGCGAGATCAGCACTTTCTGCTGATTGCCGCCGGACAGATTCTTGACCAGCTGAAACAGGCTGGGCGTCCTGATGCGAAAACGGTCGACATAGTCCTGCACCGCCTTGCGTTCCCTGGCCTTGTCGACGAAGCCCATTCTGGCGAAGGCACCGAGCGAGGCGAGGCTGGCATTCTGGTAGACCGGCAGCTCGCCCATCAGCCCTTCGCTCTTGCGATCCTCGGTGAGCAGTCCGATGCCGAGCCGGACGCCGGTGTGCGTGTCGTGCGGCAGCAGCCGGCTGCCATCGACCGAAATGGCGCCGGAAGTGATCGGGTCGTAACCGACGATGGCCTTGGCGAGCTCGGTCCGGCCGGCCCCCATGAGGCCGAAGAAGCCGAGGACCTCGCCGGCATGCGCCTCGAACGATACGTCCTTCAGTTTCTTGGCGGTGCTGAGCCCTTCAACCGAAAGCGCTACCTTGCTGCCCGGCGCACTGCGCTTGCGCGGGAACAGGTTTTCGATGCGCCGGCCGATCATGTCCTGGATCAGCGTGTCGTTGGTGTGCTCGCCGATCGGCCTGGTCGAGACGTGACGGCCATCGCGCAGCACGGTCACGGTGTCGGCGATCTCGAAGACCTCGTCGAGCTTGTGGCTGACATAGAGCACCGCGATGCCGAGAGCGGCCAGCCGGCGGATGACGGTGAACAGCAGCGAGACCTCGTTCGGCGTCAGCGAGGAGGTCGGCTCGTCCATCACCACGACGCGGGCCTCATGGGCGAGCGCGCGGGCGATCTCGACCATCTGCTGCTGGCTGACCGGCAGCGATCCCGTGCGCGCTGCCGGGTCGACGTTGAAGCCGATGCGCTTGAACAGAGCGGCCGCGTCGGCGCGGATCTTCTTCCAGTCGATCGAGCCGCCTTTGCCGGTCGGATAGCCCTCGAGGAAGATGTTTTCGGCGACGCTGAATTCGGCGATCAGCGCGATCTCCTGGAACACCACCTTGATGCCCTCTTTCAGGCTGTCGCGCGGCGACTTGATGTCGGCCTCGCGGCCGCGCAGGCAGATGGTGCCGGCATCCTTGCCGTAGACCCCGGCCATGATCTTGATCAGCGTTGACTTGCCGGCCCCGTTCTCGCCCATCAGGGCGTGGATTTTGCCGGGTTCCAGGGTCAGATCGACATTGTCCAGCGCCATCACGCCGGGAAAGCGCTTGCCGATGCCGCGCATCTCCAGCGCCGGCACGCTTTTATCGACGGCCGCGGTTTTGCCGGGATGGAGGAAGTCAACCGACATTGGCTCTGTTCCGGACGATGTCGAGATAGGTCGCCAGGATGATGACGATGCCCGGCACCACCATCTGCAGGTCCTGGTTCCAGCCGAGGATGATGATGCCGTTGTCGATGACCTTCAGCACCAGCACTCCAAGCAGCGTGCCGAGCAGCGAGCCGCGCCCGCCAAGCAGGCTGGTGCCGCCGAGGATGACGGCGGCAATCACGGTCAGCTCGAAGCCGCGGCCGGCGGTCGGCTGGCCGGCATTCATCAGCGACGACAGGATCATGCCGGCAATGCCGACGCAAAGGCCGGTGACGACGAAGGCGAACAGCTTCAGGCGTTGCGAGCGCACGCCGGAGAGGCGGACCGCTCGCTCATTGGCGCCGACCGCGTAAAGATAACGGCCGAGCGTGGTGAAGCGCAGCGTTGCCGCGGCCAGCGCGAAAATCAGCGCGGCAATCACCACCGGCAGCGGGATCGCGCCGATATAGCCGGCGCCGAGATCGGTAAAGCTTGCAAGCCGGTGGTGGTTCTGCACCGCTTCGCGGGTGAACAGATAGACGCCGCCCTGCAGCATCATCATGGTGCCGATGGTGGCGATCAGCGAGTTCACCTTGAGCCTGGTGACAACCAGCCCGTTGAACAGGCCGACCGCACCGGAAAAGGCGAGCGCCGCCAGCAGGCCGAGCGTCAGGCTGTGCGTTGAATTGAGTACGGCCATGCCGATGCAGCCGACAAAGGCCAGCGACGCACCGACCGACAGGTCGACTTCAGCGGTGATGATCAGCATCGTCATGCCGGAGGCGACGATCAGCACCAGCGCGCATTGGCGCAGGATGGCGATGATGTTGGCCTCGGAATAGAATTGCGGCGCCGCAATCGAGATGGCGATGCAGAGCACGGCCAGGATCACGCCGAGCACCAGCTGGCTGCTGCCCAGCAGCTGGCCGCCGATGAAACGCCTTGGCGCGGAGGATTGCGTAAGCTCGCTCATGTCCATTTCATTTCCGGGCCGCATCGGGTGCCGTCGCCGTTTGGAAACTGCCGGCCAAAACAGGGCGGTTGACCTGTTTTGCCGCCTGCATCCGATCCGATGCCCTTCCCGCGGCGCGGGAAGGGCTACCCGGAATCCTTACTTCTTCAGGTCGGCGGAAGTTTTCATGCATTTTTCCGGTGGCTGAAGCGCATTGACGGCATCCCATTTGATCGTTCGTGTGGTGCCGTCGTAGTCGTAGAACTTCTTCCAGTCGTCGCCGTTCATCGGCGCGGTCGGGCTGACGATGTGTTCCGGCACCTCTTCGCCGTTGAAGAGCTTAACCGCTGCATCGATGGCGGTGTAGCCTTCCTTTTCCGGGAACATCGCGGCTTCGATGCGATAGGACGGCTCGTTCTGCATGGCATTGATGAAGGCAAGGCCTTCGCCGCCGGTGCCGACCGTCAACAGGCCATCCTGCGACTTGCCGGCCGCTTTCCAGGCCTGAAGGCCGCCGAGCGACGAGGAATCGTTGATGCCGTAGATGATGTTGATGTCGGCGTTCTTGGCAAGTGCCGCCGAAGAGACTTCGAGCGCGCGGTCCGGATTGCCGCCGCCGTCGAGGTCGTGGACCATGACCGCGTCGGGGACGATGGTCTTCAGGCCGTCCATGAAACCCTGCGAACGCAGCACCGTGGCGGACAGCAGCGGCAGGCCGACATTCATCACCTTGGCTTTGCCTTCGAGCTTTTCCTTGGCGTATTTGCCGGCTTCAACGCCGGCGGTGTAGCCGGTGTCGTAGTCGCAGATCGCGACCATGGTGGTCATGCCCTTGACCGGATTGCCTTCGAGCACGACCGGAACGTTGTTGGATTTCGCCTGGCGCAGCAGCGGTACGACGCCCTCCTCGTTGACGGGCGTGACAATCAGCACGTCGACGCCCTTGGCCATGAAGTCTTCGGCGGCGGAAACCTCCTTGGCGATGTCGAGATTGGCGTCCTGCACCTCGAGCTCGATTCCGAGTTCCTTGGCGCGGGCCTGCATGCCCTTGATGACGTTCTGATACCATTCATGGGTGGCATAATTGGTAACGTAGCCGATGCGCTTCGGCATGTTTTCGGCGTGTGCCGCGGCGGCGCTCAGAGCCAGCGCGGCCGCCGAGACAAACAGCATTGATTTGGACCAGTTCATGTTTCTTCTCCCTGTATTTCTTGTCAGTTGCTGAACGGATAGTCCCGCCGTTCCGGGTCGGCACGTGGAGAGTTGGCAGCTTCGCCCGCGCCCAGCGCCGCCGATATCGTCTCGGCCGCCGCCTTCGTCCGTTCGAAGACGGTCTTGCGATCGAAGCGGGCGGCCTTTTGCGGCAGGAACGGGACTGTGAGCGCGGCAATGACCGCGCCGGTATGGTCGCGCACCGGCATCGAGATGTTGGTGCAGCCCTCAACAGCCAGCGAAGCGCGCATTTCATAGCCGAGCCTTGCGACGTCGTTCAGCCGCGCTTCGATTTCCGCCCGGCTGCCTTGGCCTTCGCCCGCAGCGACGATCCGCTCGACAATACGGTCGCGCTCGGCGCGGCTCGAATGCGCCAGCAGCACCGCGCCGGAGCTCGTCTCGAGGATCGGAAAATGCGAGCCAAGGGCAACCGAATAACGCATCGGCAAAGGCGAATCGATCTGCAGCACGACCAGCGCGCTCTCACCTTCGCGCACGACCAGATGGCAGCTCTGGTCGGCATTGGCGGCGAGGCCGCGCATCACCGGCAGCGCGCATTCGACCAGGCGGTTTACCGGCGGATGCATATGCGCCAGCTCGAATAGCTTCAGCGACAGGCGGAAGCGGTCCGATTGCGTCCGGAAAATGTAGCCGCGCTTCTCCAGCAGCAGCAGGATGCGGTAGATCTCGTGAATGGAGCGCCCCATTCCGGTGGCGATCTCGGTCTGGGTCAGCGGCTCGCCGCTGGCAGCCATGAATTCCAGGATATCGAGCGCCTTCTCCACCGCCGGCACGCGATAGCCGTTGCGGCCGCTTTCGCCTTCGTCGACGATCTGGGCAATATCGGTGGCCATTACGCGACGCTCCGTTGCGGCTGGCCATGCCTGGTCTCGCGATAGAGCCGGTTCAGCCGATCCGCGAGCTCGGCCGCCGGCAATTCGCCGGCGATGGCCGCGGCAGCATGAGGGGCGCATTGGCGGAAGAAGCTGATGAAGCCCGTATGGGTCGGGCGCAGATAGGAGGCTTCGATCGTCGCCAGCGTCGAGGCGAAGAAGCCGCCCGAGAGCGCGTTGACCTCGGCATCCTGCCACGCCGCCAGCGATCCCGGCTGTCCGCCGGATTTCACATAGTCGCCGCGCTGATAGCCGGGCGAGCACAGAAACAGCGCGTAATCGATGGCTGCCTGCTTGTGTTTCGATTGGGCGCTGACGCCGATGCCGGCGCCGCCGAGCAAGGCGCCGGCGGATCGCGGCGTCGGCACATCGGCGAAGCGCAGATACGGCCTGTCTGCCTTGAAGGCATAGTTCACATAGCCGAAGGCGAACGGCACGTAGACCACATCGTCATGCGCGGTCATATGATCGTAGCAGCGGATCGGGTTCCATTTCGGCGAATCCGGATGCGACAGCGCCGCAAGCTGGCGCAATTGCCCAACGGCCTGCTCGATTTTTTCCCTGGCAATGAACTCGTCGCCGTCTTCCCGCGGTTCGCCCAGCGTCAAAAGCAGGCACATGGCGTCAGTCGGCACCAACGGCAGCCCAAGCCATTTGCCGTCCTTCAAGGCGCGCCGGCCGAGCTCCAGCACCTCGTCATGGCTGCGCGGCAGCGGCCCGTAGCGCTCCAGGAGATCGGGGCGATACGAGGCAACCTGGCAGGCAGCATCGATCGGCAACGCCCATTGGCGCCCGTCCCTTGCGTAGGATTGCCAGGATGCGCCGACCGAATCCCGTTCGAAGCCGCGGCGCTGCTCAGCCGACAAATCGAACGGCACCATCAGCCCGCCTTCGGCAATATCGCCGATGAACGGATGGTCGAACACGACAAGATCATAGGCGCCGAGCACCGGACCAAGCGCGCCCTCGCCGAACTCGTAGAGGCTGCGGCGGTCCCATTCGATCTCAAGACCGGGATTGGCGGCACAATACGGCCCGATGCTGGCGTCGAGCGGACCCCAGCAGCGTCGGTGATCCCACGCGAGACCGCGCAGTCTTGTCATGCCCGAAATTCCTCCCTGAACCGCCCAGCCGATTAGTAGCAACTATTTTCACCTAGACAAGTAGTTTTTACATACGCAACCAGTCTCGACTTCGTTTGGCAGGGAAACCGCCCCAACCGCCGCTGGTGCGCATCGCATTGTCGCCGGCCTTCAACCAAAGGCTGCGACGGGTCTGGCTTTTTGGAACTTTCGCGACGAACATACGTTCGGTTGGCGCAACCATCTTGAGCAGCATCATTGGGCAGCGTCACTGGATTCAGCGCCGAGTCGTAGGGAGCGGACGAAATGGCCCAACTGTGGGCGCGGCCATGAACCGGTTTGCCGCCTTGGCATTCGCCACGTTTCTAGCGATAACGTCGATCTGGGTACTGTTTCTGGTTTCTTAAGATTTGGCTTTGGTTGCGTGGGATTTGCCGCTGGTTTGTTAGGATTTGGAGGGGTTCTCGACAGGTTGACCGCTTAACGACATCCACGGCATGTGGTTCTGCCAGCCGGAGCCGCGTGCGTGAAGAAACTGTCGCCAGGAGCACACCGGCGCGCACATTCGGGGTTGGCAGCCACGCTGCCTGCAACGTTCCAATCGGTTTTCAGGAAACGGCGAGATCTCATGTTGCTGAGGGCGATCGTTCGAAACTGTGCCGTTCTTCGCGTCGGCGCGACGACGCTACTTGCCGGGCTGCTTGCCGGCTGCCAGGGCGGCGTGCTTGACCCTCACGGGCCAGTCGGCGCGGCGCAGCGCACGATCCTGCTCAATTCGGTTGCCATCATGCTGGCCATCGTCATCCCGACGATCGTGGCGACGCTCGGCTTTGCCTGGTGGTTCCGGGAAACCAACACAAGAGCGCGGTATCTGCCGGAATGGGCCTATTCCGGACGCATCGAACTGGTGGTCTGGTCGATCCCCATCCTCGTCATCCTGTTTCTGAGCGGCATCATCTGGATCGGGTCGCATGACCTCGATCCAATGAAGCCGCTGGATTCCCAGCAACAGCCGCTTGAGGTGCAGGTCGTCTCGCTCGACTGGAAATGGCTGTTCATCTACCCCGAGCAGAATGTCGCGAGCATCAACCGGCTCGTGGTGCCGGCGGGCAGGCCGGTGCATTTCTCGCTTACCTCGGCAAGTGTCATGAATGCGTTCTTCGTGCCTCAGCTTGGCGGCATGATCTACACGATGAACGGCATGACGACGCAGCTTCACCTGCAGGCGGATCAGCAGGGCGAATTTTATGGGCGGTCGGCCCACTTCAGCGGCGACGGTTTTCCGGGCATGCAATTCGTGCTGCATGCTGTCGCGGTCGACGCCTTCGACGCGTTCGTCAATTCGGCGCGAAGCCAAGGACAGGCACTCGACAGGGCCAGCTACCAGGAACTGGCCAGACAGAGCCTGGACGTGCCGCCTTCGACCTATGGCTCGGTCGAGCCGGACCTTTTCCATGAAATCGCGACGCAGGGCGTTCCGCCCGCGCCCGGCCCCCAGGCCGGTCGCCCCGAGCCGAGCGTATCGCCCAAGACAGGAGGCTGACAATGCTCGGAAAATTGAGCTGGGACGTCATCCCGTTCGATCAGCCTCTGCCGATGATCGCCTCGGCGGTCGTCGCCCTGGCAATCCTCGGCGTGCTGGCCTGGGTCTTCCTGGCCGGCCATTTCCCCTATCTGTGGCGCGAATGGATCACCAGCGTCGATCACAAGCGGATCGGCGTCATGTACACGCTGCTGGCGCTGCTGATGCTGCTGCGCGGCTTCAGCGACGCCGTCATGATGCGGTCCCAGCAAGCCCTCGCCTTCCAGGCGCCCGGCTATCTGCCGCCCGACCACTTCAACCAGGTCTTTTCCGCCCACGGCACCATCATGATCTTTTTCGGGGCGATGCCGTTCGTCATCGGCCTGATGAACCTGGTCGTGGCGCTGCAGCTCGGCGTCCGCGACGTTGCCTTTCCGACGCTCAACTCGGTGAGTTTCTGGCTCACCGCCACCGGTGCGCTGCTGGTCAACATCTCGCTGGTGATCGGCGAATTCGCGCGTACCGGATGGCTGCCCTATCCGCCGCTCAGCGAGACCGCCTACTCGCCGGGCGTCGGCGTCGATTATTATCTGTGGGCGGTGCAGATAGCGGGCGTCGGAACGCTGCTCACCGGCATCAATTTCGTCACCACGATCCTGAAGATGCGGGCGCCTGGCATGAGTTACCTCAGCATGTCGATGTTCTGCTGGACTTCACTCGCCGCCAGCCTGCTCATCGTCGCCGCCTTCCCGATCCTCACCGCCACGCTCGCGATGCTGACGCTCGACCGCTATTTCGGCTTTCATTTCTTCACCAACGAAGCCGGCGGCAACATGCTGATGTTCGTGAACCTGATCTGGGCCTGGGGCCATCCCGAGGTCTACATCCTCGTCCTGCCGGCATTCGGCATCTTCTCGGAGGTCATCTCCACCTTCTCCAGCAAGCCGCTGTTCGGCTACCGCTCGATGGTGGCCGCGACGCTCTTCATCTGCATCGTCTCCTTCATGGTGTGGCTGCACCACTTTTTCACCATGGGCGCCGGCGCCGACGTCAACGCCGCGTTCGGCATTGCCACCAGCATCATCGCTGTCGGTACCGGCGTGAAGATCTACAACTGGATGTTCACTATGTATGGCGGCCGCATCCGCTTCGCGACGCCAATGCTGTGGTCGCTGGGCTTCATGGTGACGTTCGTCATCGGCGGCATGACGGGCGTGTTGCTGGCCGTGCCGCCGGCCGATTTCCTGCTCCACAACAGCCTGTTCCTGGTGGCGCATTTCCATAACGTCATCATCGGCGGTGTGCTGTTCGGCGCCTTCGCGGGATATACCTACTGGTTTCCCAAGGCATTCGGATTCCGGCTGCACGAGGGCTGGGGCAAGCTGGCCTTCTGGCTGACGCTGATCGGCTTCTACGCCACCTTCGTGCCGCTCTACACCGTCGGCCTGCTCGGCATGACCCGCCGCATGCAGCATTTCGACGTGCCGGCCTGGTATCCCTGGGTGCTGGTTGCCGGCGCCGGCATGTTAATCACCACCGCCGGCGTGGTCGCCCAGGTCATTCAGCTCGTCGTCAGCATCCGACAGCGCGCGGCGCTTCGCGATGTCACCGGGGATCCCTGGGACGGGCGTTCGTTGGAATGGGCCACACCCTCGCCGCCGCCGGTCTTCAACTTCGCCGCGCTTCCGCATGTCGAGGGCGAAGAGCCCTACTGGAGCATCAAGCAGCGGGCACGCGAGCAAAACCGGCTGCGCGACGAGCCTGAATACGAGCCGATCGAGATGCCGCGCAACAGTCCCACCGGGTTCATCTGCGCCTTCTTTGCGACCGTGATGGGTTTCGCCCTCATCTGGCACATCTGGTGGATGGTGGCGCTCGGCGCGCTCGGTGCTTTCGCCACCTTCGTCGTATTCGCGTGGCGCGACATACCCGAATACGTCATTCCTGCCGCCGAAGTCGCCCGGATCGACCGCGCCAACCGAAGTGCCCGCCGCGAGGCGCTGGCCACGTATACGGGGCCAAGGCCATGACCGCGATCGACGTTCGAGAGCGTGACCCCTACCACCTCGGCCATCGCGGGCACGGCCATGCCCCCGGCCATGGCGACGGCGGACCGGCACCGATCCGGATCGTCGTCGGCTACGGCTTCTGGATCTTCCTTCTGAGCGACATCGTGATGTTCTCGGCCTTCTTTGCGGCCTTCGCCGTGCTGGCGGGCAAGACGGCGGGCGGACCAAGCGGAGCCGAGCTGTTCGACCTGCGCAACGTCGCGATCGAGACGGCGGCCCTGCTGTTGTCGAGCTTTACCTGCGGTCTCGCCAGCCTCGCCGTGACCGCGCGGCGAAGCTCCTGGTTCTATGTTGCGATGGCTGTCACTTTCGTGCTCGGCGCCAGCTTCATCCTGCTCGAGCTGCGCGAGTTCGCGCATATGATTGCCCGCGATGCCGGACCGACGCGCAGCGCCTTCCTGTCGGCGTTCTTCACGCTGGTGGGATGCCATGGCCTGCACGTGACGGCGGGGCTGCTGTGGCTGCTCACGATGATGGCGCAGATCTTCGCCAAGGGATTCCGCGACGATATTCTTCGGCGTTTCATGTGCTTCAGCCTGTTCTGGCACGCCCTCGACATCATCTGGGTCGCCCTGTTCACGGTGGTCTATCTCCTGGGAGCAAATCGATGAGCAATGCTGACGACCGCCATGCGCAAAGGCGCGACACCGATGGCCTGGAGCGCTACGACATCGATACGGCGCCGGGTGACGAATACCTCGGCGACGCCGAGGTCGGATCCGGGTTACGCGGCTATGTGATCGGCCTCGGGCTGGCAACGCTGTTGACCATCGCCTCGTTCTGGTTGCTCGGAACCAACCTTATATGGGCACCGGGCATCCCGGTGGCGCTGATTGTGCTGGCGATCGCGCAGATGGGCGTGCATCTCGTCTTCTTCCTGCATATCACGACGGGGCCGGACAACACCAACAACGCCCTGGCGCTTGCCTTCGGCGTGCTGATCGTCGTCCTGGTGATCGGCGGCTCGATCTGGATCATGGCCAACCTCGACCACAATTTGATGCCGACGAATGCGATCATGAACATGAACCGCTGGTGACAGTTCCGGCCGTTGGCCGCAGTTCATGCGACAGCCAGCTCGGTCTCAAGCCCGTTCGAATGTGTCGACGACCTCGGCCGCTCCCAGGGCGCGGGGCGCGGCCTCCTTGAGCACATCCATCACCCTGTCTGAGGCTCCCGCATAAAAACCATGAGCCGCCGATGTTCCGATCGCCGCAACTCGGTCAAACCGGATAGCGCGCCGTTGCCCGGAACATTCGCCGAGGAAGCGGGTTTTTCGGTTCGGACGCATCGCCGCGGAATAACGGCAATGGGCCCGGCAATGGACGAAGGGCGGCGCGACATGACCGGGCTAAGCGGCACACAATCGGGCGGAGCAAAAGGTGTTGTGGTCGCGTTCTCCGCGCCGGGCGGCGAGACCATCTATGCCCACGAATGGGAGACCGTCGCTGCCGTCGCGCGCACGATTGCGGCGTTGAAGGGATTTTCCTTCCGCCAGGGCCTGCGTGACTGGGGCGGTGACAACGGCGGGCTGTATTTCGTGCCGGACGACAGCCTGCTTGCCGCCGATGCGGTCCAACTGGGCATCAACGGGCCCGACGACCTCTTCGGCGGTGTGGTGCCCTGGCGCCTCGCAACCACCAAGGCCATAACCCACGAGCTGGTGGACGGGTCGGCGGCACGGCCGAAGATTGGCCAACCGGCTTCGGCAGCGCCGTCGGCGCGGCCGTACTGCCAGGCTACACCGCATTTTCACGCGATGACGCGCTGCGCGCAGCGGAACGTCTGCTGCAGCTCGGGCTGGTCCGGTTCAAGCCACCGCGCGCTTCGCGGGGCCGCGACCAGCACACCGCCGCGACGGTCGCCGATATCGAAAGGCTGCTGGAACGATATCCATCCTCCGACCTAAGCGAATACGGGCTTGTTCTCGAAACGGAGCTTCGCGACATTGTCACGCTGAGCATTGGCAGAACCGCGATCGACGGAACATCGGTCAGCTATTACGGCGTGCAGCGGATGACCGCCGACAATGCCGGACAGCCCGTTTACGGCGGATCCGATCTGGTCGTCGTGCGCGGCGGATGGGAAGCGCTCGACAGGCTGCAGCTGTCTCCGGCGCTGACTTTGGCTGTGGCGCAGGCGAGGACCTACGACGCGGCGATGCTTGGCCATCCCGGATTCTTCGCCTCGAGGCGCAACTACGACATCGGCCAAGGTGTCGATTCCTCGGGCATCTGGCGATCGGGTGTGCTGGAAGCCAGCTGGCGGATCGGCGGCAGCAGCACGGCAGAGCTTGCGGCAATGGAGGCCATGACGCGTGACCCCGACGTACAGCTCGTGCATGCGTGCGCGGTCAAGCAATTCGGCAACACCGCGCAGATGCCGCTGAATGCAGAAATCCACTTCCACGGAGAGGACCCCGTGGAGGGCCAAATCACGCGTTATACCGTCGTCACGCAGGCGATCCGAGGACCGGTCAGGAAGCCAGCCGATCGTCATTTTAGGTCGAAGTGAAACACGCTTTTGGCAGGGAACATCCGCGAATGGCCCGAGTTTGTTTCAGGCAGCCAGCCAATCCCGGCCATCGAAGCGAAACTGAGCGACCACAAGGACATCGGCGTCCTGACTGACCTTACCGATTTCGAAGACATGACGGCTGGCGCCTTACGGCGCGACCTGCAGTATGGGCTGAGCAAACTCCGCGAGTTCCACCGCTTCAAACGTGCCGCCGTGATTTCCGACAAGCAGTGGATCAAGGCAGCCACGGAAATGACGGACGCGCTGTTTCCGCAAATCGAGGCGCGGGTGTTCCCGGAAGACGAAAAGGCTCAGGCCCTGAAATGGGTAGCGGCCGTACAATAGCGGCGTTGCCTGGAGGAGTGGCCATGCCCTACGACAAACGACAGGATCCGGAAGGCCTCTGGGAGGTCTATGACAGCGAGAGCGACGAAGCCGTCGTGGTCGGCGGGTTGCCGCTTTCCGGTCTCGACGAGAGCGAAGCCGGTGAAGCGATTGAAAAGCTCAATCGGGGCGAGCTGACGTCGGACAACATCCCCGAGACGGTTCGGTCAGGGTGGCCTCCGACCAAGGACGGATTGTGATGACAACCGGACGGACGTCACCGAGGACGACCGGTCGCGGATCTACGGCGAGGCCTTGACGCCTAACGCGCGGGCCTTGTCCTCGAAGTCGTCGCGAATGTCCTCGTCGTCGGCAGATGCAGGCGTCGCAGCTGGGCGTGCAACTTTTTGGCAGCGTCGGAATTCAGGTCGCGCTTGAAATTGGTCGCGACCTCCTCAGCCGAGCCGTAACGGCGATAGCGCTCGATCTCGGTCTTCGTGGCCTGCTGAACATGTTCGAGCATCTTGCGCTCGGCATCGGATTTTCCGTCGGGTTTGGCCCGCATGACCGGATTGAAGGCTTTGCTGATAACGAATTCGACGAGTTCTTGCTGGGCGTGAGCCATGCTTGTTCTCCCTCGAAGAAGGCCTGTGTGGGCTTGGAACGGTTTCGCGGAAACGCCGAACCGCTCAATCTTTTTGTTTTGACGCAATTCCGAACGGAAAATCGTTCCACGCTTTTCCTGGAATTGCTCTAACCGCGGCAGCAATTGAAGGTTCCGTAGCTTCGTTACCGCTACAGGTCACGGGCGAAGGTCACAGCCGCGCTTTGGTGGTGCGCGGCGTTGCCAGGAGCAGGCTTGTTTCGCTGCCGGTAATTCCGGGGATCAGGCGGATACGTCTCAGCACCGCATCGAACTCGCTCAGCGTCTGGGTTCCGAGTTCTATCACCAGATCCCAACGGCCATTGGTGGTGTGGATCGTCGAGACCTCGGAGAAGCCGCCCAGCGCCCGGATGACGCGATCTGCGGCATGGCCTTCGATTTCGATCATCATGATGCCACGCACCCGCTGATCGACCGCGTCGGCGCGTAGAATGACGGTGTAGCCGACGATGACGCCTCCTCTTTCAAGTCGCTCGATCCGGGACCTTACCGTTGCCCGGGAGACACCCAGGCTAACGGCAAGGTCGGAAATGCTGCGCCGGGCGTCATGCCGCAAAGAGGTGATGATCTGCTCGTCGAGCTGGTCCATGATTGCTCACAACGGAAGTAGATGCTGCCACTATGGTAAGGCACTTCGACAAATTTGCCAATTTGATATGTTCATTCTGCCAGCGATGCGGGATTCACTAAAGGCATCGTAATTTGGTGGGGTACGAGAATGCACTGCGTGATCGTGGGAGCACCGATCCAGGCCGGCTCTGGCCGGATGGGCTGCGAGATGGGGCCGAGCGCGCTGCGCACGGCCGGTCTGGCCGGCGCGCTGACCGAGCTTGGCCATACGCTGACCGACCTCGGAACGATTGTCCCTGCCGACATGCGCCCTGTCGTACACGGCAACGCGGTGGTGAAGGCGCTGCCGGAAATCGCCGCCTGGACGGCAGCGATCAGCGAAACCGCCTATGCTGCGAGCGCCGACGCAATGCCGATCTTTCTCGGCGGCGACCACAGCATTTCGGCCGGCACGCTCGCCGGCATTGCCCGCCGGGCAGCGAATGCCGGCCGGCCGCTCTTCGTGCTGTGGCTCGACGCCCACCCCGATTTTCATACGCTCGACACGACGACCAGCGGCAATCTGCATGGCGTGCCGCTGGCCTATGCCAGCGGGCAGCCCGGCTTCGAGGGCTATTTCCCCCGCCTCGCGGCGCAGGTGGACCCGGCTCGCATATGCGCGCTGGGAATCCGCAGCGTGGACCTGGCGGAACGGGATGCGTTGCGCAGAGCCGGCGTGACGGTCCACGACATGCGTTCGATCGACGAGCACGGCATCGCGCAACTGCTTCGCGCCTTTCTCGAACGGGTGAGCGCCGCCAACGGCATGCTCCATGTCAGCCTCGATGTCGATTTTCTCGACCCGTCGATCGCGCCGGCGGTGGGCACCACCGTTCCCGGCGGCGCCACCTTCCGCGAGGCGCATCTGGCGATGGAAATGCTGCATGACAGCGGGCTCGTCACCAGTCTCGACCTGGTCGAACTCAACCCCTTTCTCGACGAGCGCGGCCGCACCGCCACGCTTTTGGTCGACCTGACCGCAAGCCTGATGGGCCGGGGGATCATGGATCGCCCGACGAGGGGGTTCTGAGCCATGACCGTCAATTTGAACATCGTTCCGTTCGTCAGCGTCGACCGCATGATGAAGCTGGTGCTTGCCATCGGCATCGAGCGCTTCCTGGTCGAGCTTGCCGCCTATATCGAAGAGGATTTCAGGCGTTGGGAGCTGTTCGACAAGACGCCGCGCGTCGCCTCGCACAGCATTGACGGCGTCATCGAGCTGATGCCGACCAGCGACGGGCAGCTTTACGGCTTCAAATACGTCAACGGGCATCCGAAGAACACGCGTGACGGCCGCCAGACCGTGACCGCTTTCGGCGTGCTTGCCGATGTCGGCAACGGCTATCCGATGCTGCTTTCGGAAATGACCATCCTGACTGCCCTGCGAACGGCGGCCAGCTCGGCGGTCGCGGCGAAATACCTCGCTCCCGGGGCCGCCAGATGCATGGCGATCATCGGCAACGGCGCGCAATCGGAATTTCAGGCTATTGCTTTCAAGGCGCTGCTTGGCGTCGACAGGCTGCGCCTCTACGATATCGACCCGGCGGCCTCGACCAAATGCATGAAGAACCTTGCCGGCATGGGTTTCGACATCAAGCTCTGCGCGTCGGCGCAGGAGGCCGTTGAAGGTGCACAGATCATCACCACGGTAACCGCCGACAAGCGATCGGCAACAATCCTGACCGACAACATGGTCGGGTCCGGCGTGCACATCAACGCGGTCGGCGGCGACTGCCCGGGCAAGACCGAGCTGCATCGCGACATTCTGCTGCGCTCGGATATTTTCGTCGAATATCCGCCGCAGACGCGCATCGAAGGCGAGAGCCAGCAGCTCGATGCGGACCATCCGATCACCGAATTGTGGCAGGTGATGACAGGAAAGGCAGCAGGCCGGACGGACGCCGGACAGATCACGCTGTTTGATTCCGTCGGCTTTGCGATCGAGGATTTTTCCGCGCTACGCTACGTCCGCGATCAGCTTCAGCGGACCGGCCTTTACGAGGAACTAGACCTTCTGGCCGATCCCGATGAGCCGCGTGACCTGTTCGGCATGCTGCTGCGCGCCGAAAAAGTGGCCGGGCTGGCGGTTGCCCGCAGCTGAGCTGCGATCCCGTCGGTCAGTCCTTCTTTTCCTGGTACAGGCGCTCGGTCGCGCGCTCGCTTTCCCTGCGCTCCGCCGGGCCGCGACGGCGCTGGGTGAGCAGGGCGTAGGCGATCAGGATTGCCAGCAGCAGTGGACCGCCTGCAACAACGAGCAACCACAAACTAGTCTCAAACATCGAACCGTCTCCTTTCCCTCACAACCGGGAAGGACCAGAACCGTTCCTCCGTCTTGTCGGAGGTCGCCCGCACCGCGTGGCGTGATTCAGGATTTTGTGCCTCGAGCAGGACGTTCCACGCCTTGTCGGCATGCAGGATGCTCTTATCTAGAGTCTTATCATTCGGTCACAGGCACTCTCTGCAAAGTGAAGGGAACCACAAGGGCTTTCCGACATTTGGTTGTTCAAGAGACAAACGTGCAGCCACACCGGCTCCGGGGCTAGGAATACCATGCGTGAGAATCAATCCGACGTCTTCGATCTGTTTTCCGAGGTTTACAAGAATGCGGCGCAGGAGGAGATAAGCCTCCAGCAATATCTGCTTGCCTGCCGCGAGGACAAGTCGATGTACGCCTCGGCGCCCGAGCGGATGGTCGAGGCGATCGGCGAGCCGACCTTTGTCGATACCAGCAAGGACGAGCGGCTCGGCCGTATTTTTTCGAACCGGACGATCAAGATCTATCCGACCTTCGCCGATTTTTACGGCATGGAGGATACGATCGAACGTATCGCCGGTTATTTCCGCTATGCCTCGCAAGGACTCGAGGAACGCAAGCAGATCCTCTATCTCCTCGGCCCGGTCGGCGGCGGCAAGTCCTCGCTTGCGGAGCAGTTGAAAAGGCTGATGGAGCAGCGTCCGATCTATACGCTGAAGGTCGGCGGCCAGGTCAGCCCGGTCTTCGAATCGCCGCTCGGGCTGTTCGACCCCGACCGCATGGGCGACCTTTTGGAGGACAAATACGGCATCGCCCGGCGGCGGCTGAACGGCCTGATCTCGCCCTGGGCGGCCAAGCGCCTCGACGAATTGTCCGGCGACATCTCCAAATTCAGCGTCGTCAAGCTGATGCCGTCCAGGCTTCGCCAGATCGGCATCGCCAAGACCGAGCCGGGCGACGAGAACAACCAGGACGTTTCGGCCCTGGTCGGCAAGGTCGACATCAGGCAGCTGGAAAACTTCAGCCAGTCCGATCCGGACGCCTATTCCTATAGCGGCGGCCTGAACCGGACGACGCAAGGACTGCTCGAATTCGTCGAGATGTTCAAGGCGCCGATCAAGGTGCTGCATCCGCTGCTGACCGCGACCCAGGAAGGCAGCTACAACGGCACCGAGAATTTCGGCGCTTTCCCCTATCAGGGCATCATCGTTGCCCATTCCAACGAATCGGAATGGCTGCAGTTCAAGAACAACAAGAACAACGAGGCGTTCCTCGACCGCATCCTGGTGGTCAAGGTGCCGTATTGCCTGCGCGTCACCGAAGAGCGGCAGATCTACGAGAAGCTGTTGCGCGAAAGCGAATTGGCCTCCAGCCCCTGCGCTCCGGAAGTGCTCGATATCCTCAGCCGGTTCACCGTTTCGACCCGCCTGGCCGAACACGACAATTCGCCGCTCTACACCAAGATGCGCGTCTATGACGGCGAGAACCTCAAGGAAACCGATCCCAAGGCGAAGTCGGTCCAGGAGTACCGAAACGCGGCCGGTGTCGATGAAGGCATGACCGGCGTCAGCACCCGCTTTGCCTTCAAAATCCTGTCGCAGACCTTCAACTACGACACCGAAGAGGTCGCCGCCGATCCGGTGCATCTGATGTACATCCTGGAAGAGGCGATCAAGCGCGAGCAGTTCCCGAAGGAAACCGAGGCGGACTATCTCGATTTCATAAAGTCGGAGCTCGCCACCCGTTATGCCGAGTTCATCGGCCACGAGATCCAGAAGGCCTATCTGGAATCCTACAGCGAATACGGCCAGAACCTGTTCGACCGCTACATCGCCTATGCCGATGCCTGGATCGAGGATCAGGACTTCAAGGATACCGATACCGGCCAGATCCTCAATCGCGAGGTTTTGGACAACGAACTGTCGCAGGTCGAAAAGCCGGCCGGCATCGCCAATCCCAAGGACTTCCGCAACGAAGTGGTGAAGTTCACGCTGCGCGCGCGGGCCAGAAACCACGGCCGTAACCCGTCATGGACAAGCTATGAAAAGCTGCGCGAAGTCATCGAGAAGCGGATGTTCGGGCAGGTCGAAGATCTGCTGCCGGTGATCAGCTTCGGCTCCAAGCAGGACAGCGTGACGGAGAAGCGGCATACCGAATTCGTGCAGCGGATGATCCAGCGCGGTTACACCGAGCGCCAGGTCCGCCGGCTGGTGGACTGGTACATGCGGGTGAACAAGGCGGGTTGAAGCCAGCCCGGGGTAACATATGCCGATCTTCATCGATCGCCGACTGAACCCGAAGGACAAAAGCCTCGGCAACCGGCAGCGTTTCCTGCGGCGGGCGCGCGAAGAGTTGAAGCGCACCATCCGCGATCAGATCCGCACCGGCAAGATCGCCGACGTGGACGCCGAGCATGCCGTTTCGATGCCGGCGCGAGGCACCGGCGAGCCGAGCTTCAACGATGCCCGGAACAGCGGCAGCCGCCAGCACGTCCTGCCCGGCAACAAGCATTTTGCCCCAGGCGACCGGCTGCCCAAGCCGGGCCAGGGCGGCGGCATGGGATCCGCCCCGGGGAGAACCGAATCGGAGGACGATTTCCGTTTCGTGCTGTCGCGCGAAGAGGTGCTCGACCTCTTCTTCGAAGACCTCGAACTGCCTGATATGGTCAAGCTCAACCTCAAGGAGATCCTCGCCTTCAAGCCGCGCCGGGCCGGCTTCGCCGCGACCGGCTCGCCGACCAACATCAATGTCGGACGCACGATGCGCAACAGCCATGGCCGCCGCATAGCGCTCAGGCGTCCCAAGCAGGAGGCGGTCGACGCTGTCGCGCAGGAGATCGCGACGCTGGAGGCCAAGCCGCAAAACGCCGAGATGCGGCAGCGCATCGTGGCGCTGCAGGAAGAGCTTGAGCGGCTGGAGCGCCGCCGCAAGCGGATCGCCTTTGTCGATCCGGTCGATATCCGCTTCAACCGCTTCGACGCCCAGCCGGTGCCGAACGCCAATGCGGTGATGTTCTGCCTGATGGACGTGTCCGGTTCGATGGGCGAACGCGAGAAGGATCTGGCCAAGCGCTTCTTCGTGCTGCTGCACCTGTTCCTGAAGCGGCGCTATGACCGGACCGAGGTCGTCTTCATCCGCCACACGCACGAGGCGCAGGAGGTGGACGAGGAAACCTTCTTCTACAACACCCAGAGCGGCGGCACGGTGGTTTCCACGGCGCTCGAGGAGATGCACCGCATCGTCGAGCAACGCTATCCCAGCCGCGAATGGAACATCTATGTCGCCCAGGCCTCGGACGGCGACAATTTCGTCACCGATTCCGAGCGCTGCATCGCCCTTCTCGACGAACAGATCATGCGGCTTTGCCAGTATTTTGCCTATGTCGAGATCCTCGACGAACGTGAGAGCCACATCTTCGGCGCTACCGACAACGGCACGTCGCTGTGGCGTGCCTACAGTGCGGTCAAGCTGAGATGGTCGAACTTCCAGATGAGCCGCATCGCCACGGCGGCCGACATCTACCCGGTTTTCCGCCAACTCTTCGCCAGACAGCCGGGTTATCAAAAGAGCGGTGAAAGAGGGGGCTGATGGCGAGCAAATCCGGGTTGCTGTTTTCCGGTTCCGACTGGGATTTCAGGACGCTGTCGCGCGCCTACGAGACCATCGAGGCGGTCGCCACCGAAGAGCTCCACCTCGACGTCTATCCGGTGCAGATGGAGATCATCTCGTCCGAACAGATGCTCGACGCCTATTCCTCTGTCGGCATGCCGCTGATGTACCGGCATTGGTCGTTCGGCAAGCACTACCTCTACCAGGAATTGCTCTACCGCAAAGGTGGGCGAGGGCTGGCCTACGAACTCGTCATCAATTCCAATCCCTGCATCGTCTATCTGATGGAGGAAAACACCATGGCCCTGCAGGCGCTGGTGACGGCGCACGCGGCGCTCGGCCATAACCATTTCTTCAAGAACAATTATCTTTTCCGGCAGTGGACGGACGCCGGCGCCATCCTCAGCTATCTCGACTTTGCCAAGGGCTATATTGCCCGCTGCGAAGAGCGGCACGGCGTCGATGCGGTGGAAGAGATCCTCGATGCCGCACATGCGCTGATGGAACAGGGCGTGTTCAGATATCACCGGCCGCCGAAGCTGTCGTCGGAAAAGCAGCGCGAGGGGATTCGCGAGCGCCTGGAATACGAGGAACGTTCCTACAACGATCTGTGGCGCACGCTGCCGCCTTCCAAGGACGGCACCAAGGTCCGCGAAACGGATACCATGACGGAGCGCAAGAAATCGCTCAAGCTGCCCGAGGAGAACCTGCTTTATTTCCTGGAGAAGAACAGCCTGATCCTGGAACCGTGGCAGCGTGAGGTCATCCGGATCGTCCGCGTGATCGCGCAGTATTTCTATCCCCAGCGGCAAACGCAGGTGATGAACGAGGGCTGCGCCACCTTCGTGCATTACACGCTGATGAACCTTTTGTTCGACCGCGGCCTGATCGGCGAAGGTGCCATGCTGGAAATCCTGCGCAACCATTCGAACGTGATCTTCCAGCCAGGGTTCGACGATACGCGCTTTTCCGGTATCAATCCTTACGCGCTGGGTCTCGACATGATGCAGGACATCCAGCGCATCTCGACCGCGCCGACGGCTGAGGACCGCGACTGGTTTCCCGATATCGCCGGCAATGGCGACTGGCGCCAGACCTTGCTGGACGCCTGGGCCAACCATCGCGACGAGTCCTTCATCCGCCAGTATCTGAGCCCTACCCTGATACGGAAATGGCGGTTCTTTGTCCTTGCCGATGCCGCCAACGACCCGCATTACGAAGTCGCCTCGATACACAATGAGCGCGGCTACGAGAGCGTCCGCGCCGCACTCGCCCACAGCTACGACATCGGCGCCAGCCGGCCGGACATCCAGGTGGTGGACGTGGACCTGCTCGGCGACCGGCATCTGCGCCTGCAGCACAAGGTCAAGGACGGCATCGTGCTGGAAGGCGGCAGCCGTGACGCCACGCTGCGCCATATCCGCAAGCTCTGGGGCTACGAGGTCAGCATGGTCGCGGTCGACGCGCAGACCGGCGCCACACTCCACGAACGGTCGACCAGCCAGATCGGGGAATGACCGAACCGGCCTGCAGGGAAGTCGGGTGGCGTCGCCTTTACCGGATCACCAACCACGCTGTGGTCAGGGAGCAGGAACATGCGCGTATTGATGATCGCCGCCTTCTTCTGGTCGCTGTCACGATGGCGCTGTCGCTTGCGCACGCTTTGGAGTTGCCGGGCAAGTTGCGCCTCAAGGAGGCTACCTACAAATCAGTGCAGGCGATCTACTATCCCGGCTTCACGATCGGCGGGTTTGCCGAGATCGGCGGCATCATTGCACTCGCCATCCTGCTCTACCTGACGCCTTATCCAAGCGCTCGATTCTGGTGGACCTTGGCGGCGCTTGTCTTCCTGCTGGCGGAACATGCGACCTATTGGTTGGTCACGCATCCCGTCAATAATTTCTGGGTGCAAGACGTTGCCATGCCGCAATCAGCCGCGACGTTTTTTTCAATGTTTTCTCGAAAGCAGACCGGCGACTGGAGAGATTTGCGCAACGTCTGGGAGACTTCGCATGTCGCCAGGGCAGGCCTGGCGATGCTGAGCCTCGTCTCAATTGCTGTCGCCGCGACATTTTTTGCTGAATAGCGCCGAGGGGATCAAGACGGCGCCCTCGTCCGCCAATTTGCGGCCACGAACGCTGCATCCGTCAGATCGGGGAACGGGAACCGGCGCCATACTGTCTTAACGTTAAGCGATCCCGCCGTTTCAGCGGTCGGCGCGATGCTTGTTGTGGGCGCTTTCCTGATGCTCGCCGCGGATGATGTTGCGGTCGTCGGGATCGGCAATGTCCTTGGGGTCCGATCTGAGCTCGGCACCGCGCCGGAATGCCTCGCGCTCTTGCCTGGTCTTTTTCAAATCCGCTTCCGCGTCGAAATCCTTGCCAGCGTTTTTCGTATTCTCGCGCTCTTCGATGATGCGCAATTGCTGCTCATGAGTCTTCTTTCCGGCCATTGGTGACCTCCTTATTCCGATTTTCCGCTTCCCCAGGGTCCAAACTCGCTAGAGCCCGAAAGGATAGGTCTCGGGAAGGCCTGTCCCCGCATGTTCCGGCCCAAGCGGCGTCACGGCACTGGTTTCATCGAACCAGACGAAAGCATCGAACTGGCGGGCGAGCGAGGCATCCGCATAGTGGCTGTGCAACTCGGTCTCCGGCCGGTAGATAACGCCGATAAAGCGTTCCAGCCGGCGCTCCAGAAGCCGTTGGCGCAGCGTGTCGTCGCGCTCGAAATCGAGCAGGAAAGGCGAGACGCCGCTGTCATGGCAAAGCCGCTCATAGCTGTCGTTGTGGGAAGGCCGAACCGGTTTCACTTCCATGTCGCCGTCCCAGTCGGTGGCGGCGGCCACCGTCCCGGAATGCGTGCTGAGCCCAATCAAGGCAACCTCGTCGCCAAAACGCTGGCGGCAGAGCTGGCCGATGTTCACTTCGTCCCTGACGATCCCCATCTCGGTATAGCGGGCATCGCCGATATGGGAATTATGTGCCCACACCACCGCCTTGGCGGCCGGGCCGCGGGCCTGCAGCAGGTGCTCCAGTGTTTCGAACATGTGGGTGTCGCGCAGGTTCCAGGACTGCGCGCCGCCGTAATACATGGTGCGGTAATAGCGTTCGGCGGAGGCGACCAGGCGGGCGTTTTGGGTGGCGTCGAGGAAATCGATGCCGTCCTGCTGCGCATAGTCGAGCTCTCTGGAAAGCAGTTCCCGGCATTGCTCGAGCACGGCCTTCTCGCATTTCTGGTAGCCGGAGGTGAGTGCGACACGGCCATAGGTGGCCGGGTCGTTCTGCCACGGCGTCAGGCAGCCATAGCGCTCGCGTGCGATCCTTGCCGCCTGCGGATCGATCCGGTCGAGATATTGCAAGACCGCCGCGATCGACCCGCCCATATTGTAGATGTCGAGGCCATAGAACCCGGCCCGCCGGGAGGATATCCTGATCCGCTCATTATGCTCTCGCATCCAGTCGACGAACGCCGCGACGTCGGTGTTGCGCCACATCCAGGTGGGAAAGCGCTGGAACGGCGGATCGGCGCCCGGCCGCGGTGGCCGGTGACGGACGTAGCGGTCGATCGCCGCGGCATCGGGCCAGTCGGCCTCGACCGCGACGATGGTGAAGCCATGCTTCTCGATCAGCCTGCGAGTGATCGCGGCGCGCGCGCGGTAGAACTCCGACGTGCCGTGGCTGGCTTCGCCGAGCAAGACGACGCGGCGGTCGGCAAACCGGTCGAACAGCGCACCGAAGGCGGGATCGTCGAAATCCGGAAGCGGTTCGGCGGCGGTCGCTATCATCTGCGGCAGGCTGCTTCTGCGCTGATGCCGGTGCGGAAGATCGGCCGCTATTTGGCTGTCGCTGCCTGGCTCGCCCCAGCCTTGCTCGCCGATCAGTGGAACAAACCGCACGCCGCCGAAATCCTCCTCGGTGTAAGTTGCTGCGCCAGTCCGGGTGACTTTGAGCAGGCGCTGCGAGTCGAATTCGTCGCCGACCGGGATGACAAGCCGACCGGCGACGTCGAGCTGTTCTTGCAGGGCGAGCGGTGCGCCGGGCCCGGCGGCCGCAACCAGGATCGCATCGAAGGGTGCCGCCTCGGGCCAGCCCTTGGTGCCGTCGCCGGTGCGGACTTCGATATTGTCGTAGCCAAGCTTTTTAAACCGCTGCCTTGCCGTTTCAGCCAACGCGGCGTGGCGCTCGATCGTGTAGACGCGTTCGACGATCCGGCTCATTACGGCAGCCGCATAGCCCGAGCCGGTGCCAACCTCGAGGACGTGGTCACCGGCTCCGATCTCCGCCATTTCGATCATCAACGCAACGATGTAGGGCTGCGATATCGTCTGACCTTCGGCGATCGGCAGCGGCCCGTCCTCATAGGCAAATTCTTCAAAACCAGGCTCGACGAAAGCCTCGCGCGGCACCTCGCGCATCGCCTGAAGGACATTGCGGTCGCGAATGCCACGGCGGCTTAAGTGAATGTCGACCATTTGGTTGCGGGCATGGGAGAGATCGAGCATTTTTCTGCTCCTCCTATGGGCCTCCGCCACAATCGCCCAAGCTGCTCAAACGGCACTTTGGCCGGTCCATGTCCCAGGGCCTCGGCAGTCCGCCTGGATTCATACAATGCGGTGCACCTTCCTAACCGTTGGCAAGCCCCGAGGTTCCCCAAAGACCGACCCGCTTTTGTCGGGCTCGCCAGGTTGCAGGATCGGCAAGCGGCGCTGGCGGCCGCCCTAACTTATTTCGAGGCAAATCCTTTCTCCGGCGCGACGCCACCCCAGATAACGACGGACGAGGGTATTCCGGAGGCATTTCTATGAACGACGAGGCCCGCACCACTGCGCAAACAACCGGCCTTGACCAGATCGATGTGATGGACCGCTACTGGCGCGCCGCGAACTACATTTCGGTTGGCCAGATCTATCTGCTCGACAATCCGCTCTTGCGCGAGCCTTTGCTGCCCGAGCACATCAAGCCGCGGCTGCTCGGCCATTGGGGCACGACACCCGGCCTCAATTTCATCTATGTGCATCTGAACCGGATCATCCGTGAACGTGGTCTCGATGTTCTGTTCATCTGCGGTCCGGGTCACGGCGGCCCGGCAATGGTCGCGAACACCTGGCTCGAGGGGACCTACAGCGAGATCTATCCCGAGGTCGGCAAGGACGAAGACGGCTTGCGAAAGCTGTTCCGGCAGTTCTCGTTTCCCGGCGGAGTGCCGAGCCACGCGGCTCCGGAGACGCCCGGCTCGATCCACGAAGGCGGAGAGCTCGGTTATGCACTGGTCCATGCCTTCGGCGCCGCCTTCGACAATCCGAACCTTGTGGTCGCCTGCGTCGTCGGCGACGGCGAAGCCGAGACCGGTCCGCTCGCCGCGGCCTGGCATTCCAACAAGTTCCTGAACCCGGCATCCGACGGCGCCGTCCTGCCGATCCTGCATCTCAATGGCTACAAGATCGCCAGCCCGACGATCCTCGGCCGCATGGAAGACGAGGCGTTGCGCAGCCTGTTCCTCGGCTATGGCTACGAAACCTTCTTCGTCGAAGGTCATGAACCTGCTGCGATGCATCGGGAGATGGCCCGCACGCTCGATACCGTGCTCGACCGGATCCACTCCATCCAGGAGCCTGCACGAGCCGCGGGCTGGAAGGGAGAGCGGCCGCTGTGGCCGATGATCGTGCTGCGCAGCCCAAAGGGCTGGACTGGGCCGAAAGAGGTCGACGGTAAGAAGGTCGAGGATTTCTGGCGTTCGCACCAGGTACCGGTATCGAACGCACGCGGCGATGCGGCGCACCGCCAGATCCTCGAAGACTGGATGCGCAGTTACGAGCCGGAAAAACTGTTCGATAAAGGCGGCCATCTCCTGGCGGAGCTCGCGGCGCTGGCACCTACGGGGTCACGACGCATGGGCGCAATCCCCTACGCCAATGGCGGCCTGCTGAAACAGGACCTCGTGCTTCCCGACTGGAAAGGCCTGGCGCTCGACGTACCGCGTCCGGGCGGCACTGTGGGAGAGGCGACGCGCACGGTCGGAAGCTATCTTCGCGACGTGGTCCGCTTGAACGCCGAGGCCAGGAATTTCCGGCTGATGGGACCGGACGAGACATCCTCCAACCGCCTCGACGACGTGTTCGAGGTTACGGACCGCGTCTGGATGGAGCGGATCGAGCCCTACGACGTCCATCTTTCCCGTGACGGCCGCGTCATGGAAGTGCTCAGTGAACATCTTTGCCAAGGCTGGCTGGAGGGCTATCTGCTGACCGGCCGCCATGGCCTGTTCTCGTGCTACGAGGCGTTCGTCCACATTGTCGATTCCATGGTCAACCAGCACGCCAAATGGCTGAAGACCTCCGGCGAACTTGCCTGGCGCAAGCCGGTCGCCTCGCTCAACTACCTGCTGACCTCGCATGTCTGGCGGCAGGATCACAATGGTTTCAGCCATCAGGACCCGGGCTTTGCCGATTTCGTCGCCAACAAGAAGGCCGACACGGTCAGGCTCTATTTCCCGCCCGACGCCAACACGCTGCTGTGGATCACCGACCATTGCCTGAAAACCTACAACCGCATCAACGTCATCGTCGCCGGCAAGCAGCCGGCGCCGCAATGGCTGTCCGCCGAAGACGCGGAAGCGCACTGCAAGGCCGGTGCCGGCATCTGGGAATGGGCCGGGACGGTTGCCAAGGGCGAAGATCCGGATGTGGTTCTCGCTTGCGCCGGCGACGTGCCGACGCTGGAGACGCTTGCCGCAGCCGACATCCTGCGCTCAGGCATTCCGGACCTGCAGATCCGCGTCGTCAATGTCGTCGACCTGATGATTTTGCAGTCGAATTCCGAGCATCCGCATGGCTTTGCCGACGACAGATTCGACGCGCTGTTCACCAAAGCCAAGCCGGTCATCTTCGCCTATCACGGCTACCCCTATCTCATTCACCGCCTGACCTACCGGCGCGCCAACCACGACAACATGCATGTGCATGGCTTTCGCGAGGAAGGCACGACGACGACGCCGTTCGATATGGTGGTGCTCAACCAGCTCGACCGCTATCATCTGGCGCTCGCCGCGATCGCGCGCGTGCCGGGGCTGGCCGAGCGGGCGAAGGATCTTGCCGCGGCGCTGCATGGGAAATTGGCTGAGCACACGGCCTATGTCCGCGAACATGGCGAGGACATGCCCGAGATCCAGAAATGGTCCTGGCCACAGGACAGCGCGACGAGGGCCGGCGATTGATGCGACGATCGATCCTTGCGTTGAATGCCGGCTCGTCGAGCATCAAGTTCCGACTTTACGATCTTGCAGCGTCCGCCGAGCTGGATCTTGCCTCGCGCGGTTCACTGGATCTGGGCGATGCGCCAAGGCTGACCGCGAAAGCCGCCGATGGGGAGCTGCAGTGCGATCGGCCACTTGCCGCAGACGCATCACGCGACATGGGCATCGGCCAGATGCTGCAATGGATCGAGAACGAACTTGGCGGAAGGAAACTGATCGCCGCCGGACATCGCATCGTCCATGGCGGACGCGAGTTCGTCGAACCTGTCCGCCTGATGCCGACAATTATCGAGGCTCTCGACAGGCTGACGCCGCTTGCGCCACTGCACCAGCCGCGCAGCCTCGCGCCGATCCGGGCGCTTGCCGCGTTGCGACCCGACCTGCCGCAGGTCGGATGCTTCGACACGGCCTTCCATCGGACCATCGAGCCTCTGGTCAGCCGTTTCGCGCTGCCGCGCCACTATGAGGCAGACGGCATCCACCGCTACGGCTTTCACGGGCTTTCCTACGAATATGTCGCCGGCCGGCTCAAGCAGATATCGCCCGATCTGGCGGCGAAAAGAACCATCGTCGCCCATCTCGGCAACGGGGCGAGCCTGTGCGCCATGCGCGACGGGCGAAGCGTCGATACGACGATGGGCTTTTCGGCGCTTGACGGCCTGGTCATGGGCACACGCTGCGGCGCCATCGATCCGGGCGTGCTTTTGTACCTGCTATTGGAAAGAGGGATTTCGGGAGAGGCGCTGCAAGACATGCTCTACGAGGAATCCGGCCTGCTCGGCGTGTCCGGCATTTCCGGCGACATGCGCACGCTGGAAGCCAGCGACGACCGCCGGGCGCGCGAAGCGGTGGAGCTTTTCGCCTTCCGCGCCGCCAGGGAGATTGCCGCCCTCGCCAACACGCTGGGCGGGTTCGAATGCCTGGTGTTCACCGGCGGCATCGGCGAGCACTCGGCTCCGGCCCGCAAAGCGATTTGCGACAGGCTTGGCTGGCTCGGCGTGGCGATCGACGAGGCAGCCAACAGCTCCCATGCCGCGCTGATGAGCCAGGCGGAGAGCAAGGTCGAAGTCCGCGTCGTGGCGACCGACGAAGAAGGTGTCATCGCCCGCCACACGCGCAAGGTAATGGAGGGGCCCGGCTGATGCGGATGGCCTCGAATGACCCCGCTTGCGGCAGCCCTGCTCGTGCGGCTACGAAGCGAGCGCGGCCGATCTGTTGAAGACGATGGTCACTCGCGTTCCTTTGCCGGGGGTCGAGTCCACCTCGAACCGGGCTTTGGCGTTCTCGGTCAGCGATTGCGCGATCAACGCTCCGAGCTTGCCGGGTTTCGGCCAGGTCTCGCCTTCGGGCAGGCCGATGCCGTCATCGGCGACAACGATGCGAAAGCCGTCGCCGTCGACAACACTGCGCAGCGTGATTGTCCCGCCTTCGCGACCCAGAAAGGCGTGTTTCAGCGCGTTCGTCAAAAGCTCGTTGACCACCAGGCCGGTTGGCATCGCCACGTTGATGGACACGGGATAGGTGTCGACCTTCATATCCAGCCGGATGCCTTGCACGGCGTGCGACGTCATCACTGCGGAAGCGATCTGGCTGAGATAGACGCCGAGGTCAACTTCGGCCTTCTGTTCGTCGGCCGACAGCGCCTGATAAAGAATTGCGAGTGCATCGACGCGGCCGGCGAGACGCTCGAAGCGTTTCTGATCGGGTGACGCCGCGCTGCGGGCCTCCAACCTGATGAGAGCCGTGATCATCTGGAGATTGTTTTTCATCCGATGCTGCAATTCGCGCAGCAGCATGTCCTTTTCACGGATGCGTTGTTCGAAGGCCTCGCTGTCGCTTGCCTTGTGCGCGGTGACATCGACAAGGGCGACCAGTCGAAAGGACCGTCGCCCGCGCTCGTCCTCGATCAGGTTCGAATAAACGTCGACCATGACCGGCTCTGTGCCGGCACGTTGCATCCTGAAAGTCCCCGCGCGATCGATATCCTCGACGATGGCCCGGGCCAGCGGCCGGTCCTTGTATTCGCCCAAGCCTTGTCCGCTCAGCGCAGCCCAGTTGCGGCGCTCCAGCTCTGCGACGGAAACGCCTGACAGTTTCTGGAACTCGGAATTGACGTAAACAACACGTTCATCGCCGCCCAAATCGGAAATTGCGATCGCAATCGGCAGCTGGTCGAGGAACCTTTTATAACTGTCACTGTCCAGGGCGCCCGCCAGGTCGAGGTTGTCGAGCAATTGCTGGAGCTGCTCGGTTTTTTCGGCTTCGGCGGACATTCCAGGCTTTCGATGTTTCGGGTAGGACCATGGTCAATATCAGGTCGCTCGCCAACTGCGAAGTCCGCTCGTTGCCACCGCGCGGCGAGGCATGGCGGAAAGCCGAGATCGTGGTTGAGAAGCGGCTGAAGGCTCAGCTCGAATGGCTCTGCTCGACCAGATGGTATTTGTACCGGTCGCGAATATGCTCGTTGAAGAACCGGCCCTTCGCCGAGGCTTTGCGGAACGCGGCGTGGACTTGCGGCGGCACGTCCTCGTAATCATAGCGGCTTCCGCTCGGGACGAACCATACGGAGAGTACCCTCGTCGCCGGCTGGTAATCGATGTTTCTGATCGCAGTTGAAGGCATCCTCGACAGGTCCAATGCTCGGCAGTGCTCAATTCCATGCCGTCGTGGGAATAACCCTGCACGGAGAGCGAGGTTCCTTGCTGCCGAAGCAGCCTTGCCGCTACGGGCTGGCTTCACCAAATACGGTTGATGCCATCGCCCAAGACATCGGCTGCAGCCCGCCAGGGCGATCTCTTTGCCGCCGCCGCCGACCTGCCGGAAGGATTCCGCTACCGGCCCGAACTGATCACGCCGGACGAAGAAGCAGCGTTGGCAAGCCAGCTCGCAACCCTGCCTTTTCAGGCCTTCGACTTTCACGGCCATCTCGCAAACCGGCGGGTGGTCGGTTTTGGGCTGCGTTATGATTACGACCGGCGCGAAGTCGTCGAGGCGCCGCCGATACCCGGCTTTCTGCTGCCGCTCAGGGAAAAGGTTGCGGATTTTGCCCGCTTGCCCGCCGAGACCTTCGTGCAGGTTCTGATCAATGAGTACCGGCCGGGCGCCGGTATCGGTTGGCACCGCGACAAGCCTCACTTCGAGGCGGTCGCCGGCGTTTCCCTGCTGGCCGCGTGCAGCTTTCGCCTGCGCCGGAAAAACGGCACGCGATGGGACCGCAAGACGGTCACCGTCGAGCCAAGATCGGCCTATCTGATGACGGACGCCGCGCGCAGTGAATGGGAGCACAGCATCCCGCCGGTTGCCGAGCACCGCTATTCGATCACGTTGCGCACGCTGCGGCCGCAACGCGCTTAAAGCAGAGCGGTGAGGAAGCCCAAGCACTGCCCTTAAGAACTGGGCTGAAACAAATTCATCCGTCGCCATGCCGACTGGCAAAGTCCGCCAACATGGCGCGCTGGCCTTTCAGGATCTTATGGTTGGCTTCAGGCAGGGAGAACCAGCCCGCTCTGTCGACTTCGGCGAATTCCTTCATCGAGCCGGACCTTGGCGGCCATTCCATGACGAAGGTGTTGCTGCTGATGGCGTCGCTGTCGAAATCCGCCTCGACGCACCATGCGATGACGAGCTTGCCGCCCGGCTGCCGGTAGCTGCCAAGGTGTTCGAAACCTCCATCGATGGCGACGCCGAGTTCCTCTTCGGCCTCGCGTTTTGCCGCCGCTAGCTCGTCCTCGTTCTCGTCGATCAAGCCCTTCGGGATCGACCATGCGCCGTCGTCCTTCTTCGCCCAGAATGGGCCGCCCGGATGCACCAGCAAGACCTGGAAATGTCCTTCGCTTCGGCGAAAGATCAGCAACCCTGCGCTGCGTTTGGCCATTGCGCTATTCCCCTGACGAAAATGAAACGAACGTTCTCGTCCGGGCGGGCCTGTGGAATAGCCTGCCACGGCGGAACGATTTCCGCTCGCAGCCGTTCCGTCCGTTCGGCAAATGAGTGATCGACATGGCGACGCCACGAGCTGCCTGGAAGGGCTTTATGAAAGTCGGATCTGTTTCCTGTGGCGTCAAGATCATCGGCGCCGTCAGCGAGGCCGAGAAAGTGCATTTCAGGATCCTGAACCGCAAGGACGGTCTTCCGGTCAAGAGCGCCTATATAGACGAGGAGACCGGCGACACGGTCGAGGCGGCCGAGCAGGTAAAGGGCTACGAGGTCGAAAAGGGCGAGTTCATCCGCATTGAGCCGGACGAAATCAAGAAACTGAAGATGGTATCGCAGCATACGCTCGAGATCGGCGAGTTCGTGCCCGCCGCCGAAATCGACGCACGCTACCTCGAAAAACCCTACTATCTCGTTCCGGCCGACGCGCCCTCCACGGAGCCTTTCGCGGTGATCCGGGACGCCATGGCCAGGAAAAAGGTAGCAGCCCGCTCCTGCGTCGTACTGTACCAGCGTGGCCGAGAGGTGCTGATCCAGCCGCTGGGCAAGGGCATGGTGATGACTGAATTACGCAACCACAATGAAGTGGTCGCGGCGGACGCGGTGTTCGAAGGGCTGAAGGATCGCAAGGTCGATCCGGAGATGCAGGAAATCGCGCAATTGCTGATCGACAAGAAGCCGGCCAAATTCGACCCGTCGAAGTTCGAAGATACTTATGAACAGGCGCTGGTTGCGATGATCGAAGCCAAGCGCAAGGGCAAGAAACCGCCCAAGCCGGCACCCGAGCCGAGGACGAACATCGTCAATCTCGCCGATGTTCTGCGCAAGAGCCTGGCGCAAGAAGGCGGCAAGGCTCCGAGCAAAGGTCCGGGAACGGCCGCGAAACGCAAATCAGCCTGAATGTCCGAAAGCAGACCGAACGGAACCGAAAACGCTCGCGCGCATTTAGATGACGAAGCAATCCGTCGGCAAGCCAAGCGGAGCGGGGGACTGGTGGACGTCGTTGAACTAAAGACTGGCGGAATCCCGCAAGTTTCCTCCGCCGATCTGATGCAGGCGTTGCCTGTGGCCGTCTACACCACCGACAGACAAGGCTACATCACCTTCTTCAACGAAGCCGCTGCCGATCTTTGGGGATATCGTCCGGTTATCGGCCAGGACCGCTGGTGCGGTTCATGGAAGCTTCGCCACCTCGACGGGCGACCGATGGCGCACGACGAATGTCCGATGGCCGTTGCCTTGCTGGAAGAGCGGGACGTTCGTGGGGGCCGGGCGATCGTCGAGCGGCCGGACGGCCAGTTCATCCCGTTCAGCGCGCACCCGGCCCTGCTTCGCGATGCGACCGGCGAGGTCGTCGGCGCCATCAACACCTTGCTCGACCTCCGCACCCAGGCGCTGGCTGACGACGTCGGCATAAGGCTCGCTGCCATCGTCGAATCCTCGATGGACGCGATCGTGTCGAAAGACCTGAACGGCATTATCACCAGCTGGAACGACGCCGCACAACGCCTGTTCGGCTACACGCCCGCCGAGGCGATCGGCCGCCCGGTGACGATCCTCATCCCGTCCGACCACCTGGATGAGGAAGCCATGATTATCAGCCGCATTCGCGCCGGCGAACGGATTCCCTCATACGAGACTATCCGGCAGCGCAAGGACGGCACCCTGGTACCGGTTTCGCTCACCATCTCGCCGATACGCGACGGCATCGGGCGTATCATCGGCGCCTCCAAGATCGCGCGCGACATCAGCCCGCATAAGGAGAGCGAACGGCGCATCCGCACACTCATGCGCGAAGTCAACCACCGCGTCAAAAACCAGTACTCGGTGATCGTCTCGATGATCCGCGAGACCAGCAAGCTGGCGGGGACGCCAGAGGCTTTCCTTTCACAGGTCCGGGAACGCATCATGGCGCTTTCGGAATCGCACGATCTGCTGGTCGATGCCGAATGGCGCGGCGCGACTATCGGCGAATTGATCCATGCCCAGACCAAGGCCTTCGCGACACAGGCCCGTCTGTCGATGAGCGGGCCGATGATCATGCTGCAGCCGAACGCCGTGCAATATCTCGGCATTGCCTTTCACGAGCTGGCCACCAATTCGGTAAAGCACGGAGCGCTGTCGCGCCATGACGGACGGGTCGAGGTCGAATGGACCGTGATGCCAGCCGCCGATGGCAGCGACGGCTTCCGCCTTGTCTGGCGGGAACTGGACGGGCCATTGGTGGATGAAAACACGCGACGCGGTTTCGGAACGGTTGTGCTCAAACGCGTCACGCCGCAGGCGCTCAGCGGCACCGGACGCCTGGAATTCGACAGGAGCGGCATCACCTGGACGCTGGAGGCGCCGCTGCACTTCGTGCAGATGTCGATGACTGGCATCGCGGCTGATTGAAGGCCGCTACACCGGCCGCGGCTTGGCGGCCGTGTGGCAACGCAATCCCTGTGGAGGCAATCAGGAGGAGCAACGATGAGTTGGCTGGGCACCTGGCGGAACCAGTACGGGTCGGTGGTCGAAATAACCGGCGAAGAAGGCGGACGGATCAGCGGAACCTTCAGGACGGCGCTGGAGAACAGCGCCTTCTTCGGCATGACGGTGCCGCTGTTCGGTGCCTGCCATGGAGACGTCATCGGATTCACCTGCGCGGCCGAAGGGCGGGTCGGAGCCGCAGCGGTGAGCTATACCGGCATCCTCAGGAACGGGAAGCTGGAGATGCTGTGGCACACTGTTGCCGATGCCGCTTTGTCGGCGGAAAAGGAAGGGGCGCCGGCCCGAGCCAGGAAACTCCCCGCCTGGCGCGCCTTTGGAACCAGCCTCGACAGTTTTGAACGCGTCTCCTGACGTGTCGCGCCTGCTGCGGCGGCATTCAGCACGCAAGTGAGGGAGCAGGGCGTCCCGTTGTGCATCGGAACTCGCGCTGACTATGGCGCGTTGGTGCGCCAGGAATGCGCTGTTCGTTACGGGGTCGATCCGATGAGCGTGCTGTATCGCGCGGCAAAAATCGCCGAACAGGCCCATGCCGCACAGGCGGACAAGACTGGAAGGCCTTATATCGAACATTGCCGCCGGGTCGTCGATGCCGTCGAAACGCTCGACCAGAAAGCCATCGCCTATCTTCACGACGTCATCGAAAAAGGCGACGGCTGGAACCGCGACCGGCTTGAGGCGGCCGGGTTTGGACCGTCCATCGTATCTGCCGTCGATGCCATGACGCGGCGGCCGAACGAGGACGATGCCGCCTTCGTTCGCAGGGCCGCGGCTAACCCGCTGGCATTGCCGGTCAAGCGCGCCGATCTCGCCGACAATCTATGGCAGGCACGGCAGATCGGTGCCTCGACGGCGAAATACGAAGACGGCCTGCGCATCCTCAAGGAAGAGTTCCCGAGCTGACGGAAAGCTGGCGGCTATCGCCGATGTGGGTCTACTCGGTGACGTGCGGCGTGTGCCGCTTGTCTTCCGCGGGATCGGCCTCGATCCGCGCCCGGTCGGGATCGAACGCACCATGGCGGGCGATCGCCAATGCCGGGGTGTCGGGCGTCTCGTAGGCCCACATGAAGTCTTCTGCCGACGAACCGACCGCATGAACACGCCAATAGCTTGCCGTGCCCTTCAGCGCGCCGTGGCTCGTTGTGTTCGTCTTCTCCAACAGGTCGAAATAGATGTCCTCGAAGGGGATGTAGAAAACCGGATCATGGCCGTCTTCATAGAGCAGCTTTGCCCGCTCGCTCGACGCGATAATGGCATCGGAGAACCGAACGGTCACAGTTCCATCGAACGGGACAATCCTGAGCGGGCCTGGGCGGGGGGCGGAATCTGCGGCTAAGGACTGCATTCGACTTCTCCGTTGACTGCGCTGCCTTCCCGAAACGTGTTGTTGCCCGTCTGAGTTCCAGACCGCGGGCGCGCCGAGGCCGGTGGTGGAACGGTTTTGCAAGGTCGTCGTTGTTTCAGACCTCCGCACGCGCCATAATCGCAATGGCCGCCACTCGCCGACTCAACCGCAAATGGACCACATGCTGGATCGATCGCCTACCCTCCCAAGGTCGCTTGGCGCTGCGCTGCGAAGGGAAGTGCCGCGGTTTACGGCACCCGGCAGTGAAATTTCATGCACCACGGTCGCATCCTACAATGTGCATAAATGCGTCGGCACCGACGGCAGGTTCGATCCGGAGCGGGTCGCGGCCGTGGTCAAGGAGCTCGATGCCGATATCATTGCTTTGCAGGAGGCCGACGAAAGGACCGGAAGCAGGCAGGGATTGCTGGATCTCGCAGCACTCGAGCGCGACAGCGATCTCGTCCCCACACATGTCCCGGAAAACCGCCGCAGCCATGGCTGGCATGGAAATCTGATCCTGGCGCGACGCGGCGTGGTCGAAAGCGTGAACCAGATCCGGCTGCCCGGCCTCGAGCCGCGCGGCGCGGTTATCGCGGACCTGGAGCTGAAGGGCGTCTCGCTCAGGATCATAGCCGCGCATTTCGGCTTGCTGCGGCGCTCGCGCTCGCAGCAAGCCAACGCGCTTGTCGAAGCCACGCACCCGGTTCTGCGGCCGACAATCTTGCTCGGCGATCTCAACGAGTGGCGCGTCCGCAACAGGTCTTCGCTGCTGGCCCTGCTGCCGCATTTCGGTCCGATCGATGCGGTTCTGCCGAGCTTTCCGTCGCGCTTTCCGCTGTTTGCGCTCGACCGCATCCTGGCCAGGCCGCCGCACCTCATTTCCAGCATCGAGGTGCACAAGACGCCGCTGGCGCAGCGCGCCTCCGACCATCTGCCCATCAAGGCCCGCCTGAACCTGGACGCGATAAGGCAGCCGCGACTGCAACCAGAATGAACCTGAAGGGTTGTTAGTCAGATTTTCAGATCGTTTGCTTCGCTGACGTTCGCCGGTGCATTTCATGGATACAGCCATTTCGCGGTTTGCCCAGGACAAGATCGCGGCCGGTAATAGCGGACTGCTGCTGATCGCCGACAATTATGACGCGTTTGCCGCGCGAATCCTTGCCGCGCGCAGTGCTACCAGCAGCCTCGACCTGATGTACTATCTCTGGCACGACGACCATAGCGGCCGGCTGCTTATGCAGGAGGTCGTCAAGGCGGCGGAGCGCGGTGTCCGCGTCCGCCTGCTGCTGGACGATATCAATCCGCGCAACAGCGACGCCGCTTACCTGGCGCTCAACAGCTACAAGAACATCGAGCTGAGGCTATTCAACCCCAGCGGCATGAGGAACGGCAGCATCTTTCGCTCGCTGGAGATGGTCGCCCGGCTGTTTGCGATGACCCGCCGCATGCACAACAAGGCCTGGATCGCCGACGAGAGCCTGGCCATCGTCGGAGGAAGAAACATCGGCGATGCCTATTTCGACGCTGCGGAGACGAATTTTCGTGATCTCGACCTGTTGCTTCTCGGTCCTGCCGTAGGGCAGACGATGCAGATCTTCGAGGCGTTCTGGAATTGCGAGGCGGCAAAGCCGATCCTACTGCTCAATCCGGCTACGGCGGGCTCGCGCGCCGATTTCCTCGACAATCTCGATGCGACCGCGGACGGCCAGCTTTTGAACAGCCTGCGTGCCTGGCGCACGATCACGGAGTTCATTGTAGCGCACAGCGACGTCTGCTGGACGAAAGGCGTTCGCGTCATTTCCGATCCGCCGGAAAAGGTGCGCGGCAAGAGGCGCAGGAACTGGCTGACAAAGGAGCTGCTTCCCGCTATCGCGGCGACCAGGCAGCGCCTCGAAATTGTCTCGCCCTATTTCATCCCCAGCCGCACCGGGTTGGCCATCCTGTCGAAGCTGGTGGACCGTGGCGCCGAGGTTGCAATCCTGACCAACTCGCTCGCCGCGACGGACGTCGCCGCCGTGCACGGCGCCTATGCCAAATACCGCCGCAAGCTGCTTAAAAAGGGTATCCAGCTTTTCGAATTGCAGCCATTCGACCGCCAGGCCAACATCTCCGTTTTCGGCTCAAAGGGAGCCAGCCTCCACACCAAGGCCTTCACGGTCGACGACACGTTGGGGTTTGTCGGTTCCTTCAATTTCGATCCGCGTTCGGTGTCGTTGAATGCGGAAATGGGCGTGCTTTTCCATGATACCAATCTGGTGATGGAGTTGCGCCGGCGGTTCGAGCGCGAAAAGTCGGCGCAGACGAGCTACCAGCTGGTCTTGGACAAAGGCGCCTTGCGGTGGCTCGGCATGGCGGATGGCGAGATGCGGCAATACTCGCATGAACCCGAGGCCAGTCTCTATCGGCGCATCGTTGCAGCGCTGGTTGGATGCCTGCCTATCGAATCGCAATTGTAGAGGCGACGGATTTGCCGGAACGGAACTCTTTGCTGGAACGGAACTCCGGGATGACGAGTTGTAACCGTTGTCCGGAGCATGCCGATGAAGACCACGATATACAGTTTTCTTGCCGAGCTCTTGCCATTCTGGATGGCGCATAAACGCAAAATGCGCGCCGACCGTGTCGCTGAGCGGCCGACACGATCTGCCGCAGATGACGATGTTCGGCCGTCCGGCGACCCGAATCGCGCAACACCAGCGCGACGGCGCAACGCGTCTTAGGGCGGGATGCCTTCAAATTACATCCCGCTCCAACTGTCTGGTTAGCCGCATTTCTGCGACGCCAAATGATTTCCCTGGCTGCAAAACTCTAGCTCCTTGGCGATCACGCTATTGTCAAGTATCGCTATTCGAAATCCGGCGTTGCCAAGCATCCATTTTGCAGCACGTACGTTAATGGCACTACAGTTTGCCGCTACAGGTGAGCCCCATGAGTGATAGTGCGATAGAATTCTTGCAGGACTGGATTCACGAAAACGTTCATGTGCCGCCGCCTCCGATCAGGCTTGAAAGAGAGGCGGAAATCCTCGCCAGGGAATGCGAGGAAGAGGCGGCCGACGCCGGCGTACCCATCGAAGACATCGAGGAAGAGGTTGGCGACCTCAAGGATCTGCTCGTCGCCAAGCTTGAAGACGCAGCCGAGGACGAGGCCCGGCATCTGAATGGCGATGGCCAAAGGGCTTCCATGCCGGCGGCCGAGCAAAAGCCGTCCGTGCAAAGCCGTTCCGGAGCCGCTGTAAGGGTATGAACGAGGTGCGCCGCTTCGGCCTATTGTCCGATCAGCGTCAGCCCGAACAGGATCATCAGCCAAAGCCCGGCAGCAGCGACCGCAAGACACGGCAGGACGCCGGCGCTGGCCAGATGCATGAACAGGATGGCGATGACGGCAGCCTTGGCCGCGGCGATCGTCAGGTTGAGTGCCGAATTGAAGGCGCCAAGCGCCAGGAAGGACGAGCCGACAGTCAGGGCCAGCAAGGCCAGAAGCCCGACATAGGCAAGCGTGAGTTTGCGGAACTCGCTCATCTGTTGATCAGATAGAGGACGGGGAACAGGAAGACCCAGACGATATCGACGAAATGCCAATAGAGGCCGATTGCCTGCACGCGGCGGAACCGGCTGGCCTCGATCGTGCGCGGCCACAGAGCGAGGATGCCGCCGATGACGATTACGCCGCAAATCAGATGCAAGGCATGCAGTGAGGTCATCGCGAAATAGAGGCCGAAGAAGAATTCGGCATGGACAGGATCCGGGCCCTTATAGATGAAAGGCGCGCCGAGCACCGGCGCCAGCCCTTCGCCGAATTCCCTGGCGTACTCCGTCGCCTTGATCGCCAGGAAGACGACGCCGAGCAGCGCCGTCGCAGCCAATGCCCGGCCGGCGGCGCGCCATCGCCGCGCGGCCGTGTACATATGGGCGAGCGCCATGGCGAAACTGCTGGTGATCAGGACGACGGTATTGGCCGTGCCCAGTGGCAGCGACAGATGCTTCGCCGCGCCGGCGAAGGCGTCGCCATAACTCAACCGGGCAAACATGAAGACGAGCAGGATGGCGCCGAACAGCATCGCCTCGGAGCCGATGAACACCCACATGGCAAAGCTGGCGGCTGCCGTTTCGCGAGCCGGCCGGTCGAAGGCGATGCTTGTCATCGGTGACTTCAAACCAGATCCTCCACCGGGTCCGACCGTTTCTCGGTCAGGCCTTTCATCGGATAATCGTAGGCTGGCCTGGTGACGGTCGGCATGCGATCGAAATTATGCGCCGGAGGCGGCGAGCTTGTTTGCCATTCGAGCCCGGTGGCTTGCCATGGATTATCCGGCGCCCGCGCGCCTCGAAACAGCGACCACGCCAAATAGAGCAGCGGCATCAGATAGCCGATCGCCAGCACCACGGCGCCTGCCGACGACAGGATGTGCCAGAAAGCGAATTCCGGCGGATAGGTATGGTAGCGCCGCGGCATGCCCAAAAAGCCGAGCACATATTGCGGAAAAAAAGTCAGGTTGAAGCCGATGAAGGTCACAGCCGCGGCTATACGGCCCCAAATCTCCGAATACATGCGGCCGGTGAGCTTCGGCCACCAGAAATGCAGCCCGGCCATGTAGGCGGTCACCATGCCGCCGACCATGATGTAGTGGAAATGGGCGACGACGAAATAGGTGTCGTGAACGTGGACGTCGACGGCGAGGGCGGCAAGGAAAAGGCCGGCCAGCCCGCCAAAAGTGAATAGCGCCAGGAAGAACAGGGCATAAAGCATCGGCGTCTCGAAGCTGATTTCGCCCTTGCGCAGCGTCAGGCTCCAGTTGAACACCTTTATCGCCGATGGGATCGCGACGCAGAAGGACAGGAACGAAAACACCACGCCGGCATAGGCCGACTGCCCGCTGACGAACATGTGGTGGCCCCAGACGAGAAAGCCGAAGACGGCGATCGCCATTGAAGCCAGGGCGACGGCCTTGTAGCCGAACAGTGGCCGGCGGCTGAAGCACGGCAGCACTTCCGAGACCACCCCCATGCCCGGCAGGATCATGATGTAGACGGCGGGGTGCGAGTAGAACCAGAACAGATGCTGGAACAACAGCGGATCGCCGCCGAGGTCGGGATTGAAGATGCCGATGCCGAAGACGCGCTCCAGCACGATGAGGATCAGCGATGCTGCAAGCACCGGCGTTGCCAGCACCATCACCAGGCTGGTGGCGTACAGCGTCCAGACGAAGATCGGCAGCCGGAACCAGGTGAGGCCGGGCGCCCGCAAGGTGTGGACGGTGACGATGAAATTGATGCCGGTCATGATTGTCGAAAAGCCGACGATGAAAACGCCAAATGCCGCGGTCGAGACAAAGCCGTTGGCATAGAGCGTCGACAGCGGCGTGTAGAAGGTCCAGCCGGTGTCGACGCCGCCCAAAAGCACCGAGGCGAGCGCGAACAGGCTGCCGAACATGAAGACATACCAGCTGGCCAGGTTGAGGCGGGGAAAGGCAAGATCGCGCGCGCCGATCATCAGCGGCAACAGGAAATTGCCGAGCGTCGCCGGGATCGACGGCACCAGAAAGAACCATACCATGATGATGCCGTGCAGCGAAAACAGCCGGTTGTAGACATCGTCGGAGACCAGGTCGCCGGCCGGCGTCGCAAGCTCGATGCGCATCAGCACGGCAAACGCACCGCCGAGGAAGAAGAAGGCCGTCAGCGAGACGAGATAGAGCCACGCTACCCGTTTGTGGTCGGTTGTCAGCAGCCAGGCGCACGGCCAGACACCCTCACTGAGATAGTTTGCCGGCGCCAAATCGCGATTCATTGCGGCGCCTCGCTGTTTGCCGCCGGGAACGAGGGAAATTGGAACGAAAGCGACTTGAGATAGGCCATCAGCATCTGCAACTCGGCTTCATCGACCAGACCGTCGAAGCTCGGCATCACCGGCTGGTAGCCGGCGGCGATTTCCTTGTTCGGGACAAGGATCGAATCGCGCAGATAGCGTTCGTCGGCGATGACCGTCTGCCGGTTCGCCAGCGCCACCGGCCGGCCGAAAATCCCATCGAGGCCGGGCGCCCGCACCTTACTGGAATTGCCATGACAGCCGGAGCAGCCGAGCGCGCGGAACAGTTTCCCGCCGCTCGCGGCGAGGCTTTCGCCTTCATCTTGGCTGCCCAGCCACGACGCATATTGCTCCGGAGCCAGCACCGTTACCCAGCCGCCCATTTCGGAATGCTGGGTGCCGCAATATTCGGCGCAGAACAGATGGTAGCGGCCCGGTTCGGTGGCAATGAACCAGACGTTGGTGGTGCGTCCCGGCACCGCATCCTGCTTCACCCGAAAGGCCGGCACATAGAAGGAGTGGATGACGTCCTGCGATGCCAGCGACACCACCACCGCCTTGCCGACCGGCACGTGCAGCTCGTTGATCTCACGCTGGCCGCCGGAATGGCGGAACTCCCACATCCATTGCTTGCCGAGGCCGGCGATCTCGATAGCGTCCGGCGGCGGATGGTCGCGCCGCACAAACAGGACTGCGCCCCAGCCGAAGAAGATGAAGGCCATCACCAGGCTGGCAATGCTCCATGTCATCTCCAGCGGCAGGCTGCGGGCACGCGCCCCGGTACGGTCGGCGGCGGAGCCGACGCGATATTTGACGGCGTAGCCGACCACGAGAACGGTCAGGAACAGGCCGAGCGCGGCCGCGAAGGCCAGCAATGTATAGAACAACGCATCGATGCTGCTTGCGATCGACGAGGCTTCCGGCGGGAAAAACCGGATACCGAAGCTCACGCCCGCCTCCTGCGCGCCAGCTGCAGTATGGCCATCGCCAACCCCACCACCATCACGATGCTGGCGAGCTTCAAGGCAGCCCAAATCGCCGGCGTATATTGCCCCTTAGAGGTATCGAAGCCGGCGCAGAGCAGGAAGGCATGATCGGCGATCGAGCCGAGCTTGCCGGAAGATGCCTCGACAAGGGCAAGCTTAAGATCGCGCGGCGTGAAGCTCAGCGCCGGCAGCACCTGCGCTATCCGGCCTTTCGGCGTCAGCGCGATGACGGCGATCGGATGGGCGAACTGGTCGATCCTGGCGCGTGTGTCGAAGCTGATGCCAGCCTCCGCCGCAAGGGCGGCACCGGCGCCGTCGGCACTGGTCAGGAACCGCCATGCCGACAGGTTCCTCGCGTCGGCCACAGCGGCGACGGTGGTTTGCGCATCGCTCGCATCACCGGCCGTGTCGGCGGCATCGATCGAGACGAACAAAGCGCGATAGGTTTCGGGATCGAGCGACGTCTTTTTCAAATCCGAAGCGACCGCCTGTTGGGTCACACCACAAAGGTTCGGGCATTTGTCATAGCCGAAAATCAGCAGCGCCGGCCGGCCCACAAGCGTTTGGCCGATCGTGCGCTGCACGCCGGATGCATCACGAAACACCCGGTCGAGGCTGAGCTGTGCGCCGATCTCGGGATCGAAGGCCGGGCGTGCGACGGCTGAGGCGGGCAGCACCACGAGGAGGGAAAAAGCGGTTAGCCAAGCCTTCACGGCCGGCCTCCCTGGCCTGGCGCGGTCCGGCAGCGAGCGGCCTGTGGCGCGCGTGGTATCTCGGCCTCGACCAATCCGCAGTCGGCGCCGGCGGCCGCCGGCGGCTGCCCCCAGTTCGGCAAACCGTGGCTGACGATCGCCCACATGGCGTCCTCGATCGGAATGCGAGCAATGCCGGCGGTGCGGTCGACCCAGCCGACTTTGTTCAGTGCCTGCTCCTCCGCCTTGCGGAAGGCGGCTAGGTCGTCTTCCGGAAAGCGCTGCAAGGCGGGACTGGCTCGGTTGCCGGCCGACGATGGCCCCGGCAGCGGCCACAACGGTCTGGTGTCGAAGACGAGCCCGAGGACGATGGCTGATGCCGCCAGGAACAGCAGCAAGCCGGCCGCGAAGGCAAGCAGCGCGCCCGGCCAGATATCGCGCGTTTCGGGATGGCGGGCCGCCCTAGCCATGCGCCGGCCCCCGGCGCCAGAAGCCGATACCGTCCGGCCGGCCAAGCACGAAAAGCAGCAGCGCAAGCCAGAGGCCGCCGGCTCCTGCCAGCGCGGCAAGGTCGCACCAGAACGCTGTCACACCGCCACCGGCAAGCGGCGGTCTGATCCGCCACAGGACATCGACATAATGGCCGGCCAGCACGATGCCGCAGATCGACAGAAGGCCGGCATGGCTGCGCTTTAGATCCCGGCTGAGCAACCCGGCAAAGGGGATCGCGAATTGCAGCGCAATCAGCAGCCAGAGCAGATATTGCCAGCCATTGCTGCTGCGAATGAGGTACCAGCGGATCTCGTTCGGCAGGTCGCCGCCCCAGGTCACCAGCCATTGCATGAACGACAGGTAGGCCCATAGCAGCACGAAGCCGAACAGCATGTTGGCCAAATCCTCGCTCAGCGCGACATCCTCCTCGCCGCCCGGCATGACCTCGATCGAGCGGTTCGCACACAGCACCGTCATTGCCAGAGCGTAAGCGCCGACGACTTCGGCGGATGCTTCCAGCAGCGCATAGATCGTCGAGGAGAACTCCGGCTCGAGCGAGAGCATCCAGTCGATGGCAAAGATCGTCACCGTCAGCCCATGCGCAATCAATCCAGCGGCATAGGCCTTGCCGCGGCCGGCGCTGCCGCGGCCGCTATCGGTCGTTGTCCAGTCGAGCACGCGCCACGCCAGCACCAGCCAGATCGCAGCGCAGGCGGCAAAGCGCAACAAAAAGAACGGAACGTTCAGATAAGAGAATTTCAGGCGCACCGTCTCGGGCAATGCAGCCGCGTCGGCACTCGCCCAGGGAAAGACCAGGTCGAGCCTGGGCAGAACCGGCAGCAGCAGAAGCAGCGCCAGCGGCAGCGTCGTGACCAAGCCGCGTAGCGGCTGGCGGATTGCCTCGCCCCAGCGGCCACCGGTCAGCCCATGCACCATCAGGATGGTCAGCGCACCGAGCGGCAGGCCGAGCAGGAACAGCGCCGCAGGCAGCCAGCCGGCCAACATGGCTCTGAGGTCGAAGGCCAATCCCGCGGCGCAAAGCACAAGTCCGGCGGCGGCCACGGCAAGCGCCGGCAAAATCAAACGTTCGGTGGCAAGCCGCATCATCGATCTGGCTCCGCATTGAGCTCGGCGCGGAGGCTTTCCGGCAGTTCGGCAATTGGCGCCTCGCGCGAATATTGCAGGGCGCGGATATAGGCGACGATCGCCCAGCGGTCGGCAGGCGGGACGCGCGCCGCGTAGGAAAACATGGCGCCATAGCCGTAGCTGATGACCTCATAGAAATGCCTGTCACTCGCCTTGCGCAGCGCGTCCTGATGATAGGTGGGCGGCGCTGGAAAGCCACGCTCGACGACCATGCCGTGGCCGTCGCCGGTGCGGCCGTGGCAAGGCGAACAGAAGATGTCGAAGCGCTGCCGGCCTCGCCGCAGCAGCGTCATGGTGACCGGATAGGGAAACGTGTCCGGCACCGGCGAAAGATCGGCATCGCGTGCGACCGTGTCCTCGGCCGGCGCCCGCGCCGACATGCCGTTGGCGAACTGGTTGCTCTTTTCGAGCGGATCGTAGCGCGGCTGGTCCTCCATGTCCTGCCGGCAGCCGGCGAGCAGCAAGGCTGCCGCCAGCAGACTCGTGCGCATGTTCACGCCTCCACCTCCTCGACGGTTTCGGCGCCAAGCCGGGTCAGCTGGCCCTTGGTCACGCCCTTGCGGAACTTCGGATCGGCGGCTTCGACGAGCAGGTAGAACTTGCCGCCGCGCGCGTAGGTGAAGCTCGTGGCATTGAAGACCGGGTGGTAATATTCGGGCAGGCGATTGGCGGCCAGCCCGCCGAAGAATGCGGCCAGCGCGGCGCCAAGTATCGCCGCCTCGAAGGCAATGACGAGAAAGGCCGGCCAGGAATGCAGCGGCCGGCCGCCGACATTGAGCGGATAGTCGATCTCGACCGAATAGAGGATCAGCCCGTAGACAAACACCGCGCCAGCGATGGCGCCGCCAAGGATGGCCCACGGCAAGCGCGTTTTGCGCATGCCGAGCATCTCGGCCAACCCACGCACATGGAATGGCGAGAACGCGTCCATGCGCCGGTAGCCACGCGCCCGCATGGTGCGGACCGCCTCGGTCAGCGCTTCCGGATCGGCGAAAGCCGCGATGACGCCGTAAAGGCTCATCCTGTGCTGCCCCTCTCCCCGGCCAGCTTCTCGACCTCGAAGATGGTGATGGCCGGCAGGATGCGGATGAACAGGAAGACCAATGCGAAGAAGGTGCCGATCGAGCCGAACAGGATGCCGAAGTCGAGCCACCTCAATGACTGCTCGCCCCAGGACGACGGCAGGTAATCGCGGCTTGGCCCGGTGACGACGATGACATAGCGCTCGATCCACATGCCGACGTTGATGATGAGTGCAATGGCGAACAGCCCCGGCATGTTGAGGCGCACCCGTCGGAACCAGAGCAATTGCAAAACTGCGCCGTTGCAGGCGAGCATGGCCCAGAACAGCGGCGCATAAGGTCCGAAGGCGCGCTGCCACATCATCGTGCGCTCGTAGATCTCGCCCGAATACCAGGCGAAGAAGGCCTCGGACGCGTAGCCATAGATGACGATCATGCCGGCGGCGATCATCAGCTTGGCGGCATTGTCCATGTGCCGCAGCGTGATCAGATCCTGGACCGAAAACGCCCAGCGCAGCGGGATGGCGATGGTGAGCACCATGGCGAAGCCGGACAGCAGCGCTCCGGCAACGAAATAGGGAGGAAAGATCGTCGAGTGGAAGCCCGGCGTGATGGCGAAGGTGAAGTCGAGCGAGACGATCGAATGCACCGAGACGACCAGCGGCGTGGCCAGTGCCGCCATCAGGAAATAGACCGTCTGATAGCGCGCCCAATGAAAGGCCGAACCGCGCCAGCCGATTGCCAGTATGCCGTAGAACAGCTGCGCCGGGCGCGATTTCGCTCGGTCGCGCAGGACGGCGAGATCGGGCAGCAGGCCCATATACCAGAACATCAGCGAAACGCTGGCATAAGTGGCGATCGCCGCGAAATCCCAGACCAGCGGGCTGCGCCATTGCGGCCAGTGCATATGGGTGTTGGGCAGCGGCAGCAACCAGTAGAAGAACCACGGGCGGCCGAGATGCAGGATCGGGAAAAGCCCGGCCATTGCAACGGCAAACAGCGTCATCGCCTCGGCAAAGCGATTGATCGAGGCGCGCCATGGCTGGCGCAGAAGCAGGAGCACGGCCGAGATCAGCGTGCCGGCATGGCCGATGCCGATCCACCAGACGAAATTGCCGATCATCGTGCCCCAGACGACGGGGACGTTGATGCCGTAGGCGCCAACGCCGACCGAGATCAGATAGGTGATCGAATAGAGGAAGATGAGGACGAAGACGAAGCAGGAAAAAAAAGCTGCCCAGAAATAGCGCGGCAGCCTGCCGTCGAGGACGATCGCACTGATACGGCCGCTGATCTCCGGAAGGTCGTGCCTGCCATGCAGAACGGGCAATGCGCCCGGTTTTGCAGCAAAAGCCTCAGCCATCGGCTTTCCCGCCTGACGAGAGACGGCCATTGATATTTATGATCTTGCCGAGATAGGTGGTGCGCGGTCGCGTATTCAGCTCCTCGAGCAAGGCGTAGTGATGCGGTGCCGCTTTTTCCTGCGCCACCCTGGCGCCCTTGCTGTTGAGATCGCCGAAGACGATCGCCTGCGTCGGGCAGGCCTGCTGGCAGGCGGTCACCACCTCGCCGTCGGCGATGGCGCGGTTTTCGATCTGAGCCTTGATGCGCTTTTCGGAAATGCGCTGGACGCAGTAGGTGCATTTCTCCATCACGCCGCGCGAACGGACGCTGACGTCTGGATTGTGCACGGCCTGTTCAGGTCCCGCGGCATCCTTGTCGAATTCCTGGAAGTCCAGGAAGTTGAAGCGCCGCACCTTGTAGGGGCAGTTCTGCGAGCAGTAGCGCGTGCCAATGCAACGGTTATAGACCTGCGCGTTGAGCCCGTCATGGGTGTGGGTGGTGGCGTTGACCGGACAGACGACCTCGCACGGCGCCTTCTCGCAATGCATGCAAGGCACCGGCTGGAAAAAGACGTCGAGATCGTCGAGCGGGCCGGAATAGTAGCGGTCGATCCGCAGCCAATGCATTTCATGGCCGAGTGCCGACTCGTCCGGCCCGACGGTGGCGATGTTGTTTTCCGCCTGGCAGGCAGAAACACAGGCCATGCAGCCGATGCATGCCGACTGATCGATCGACATGGCCCAGGCTTCCTGGCTGTATTGCCAGTCAGGATAGAGCGACTCGCTTGGCGTCGGCGGCACGCCGTCGCGCACGAAGTGCGGATCTTTGCGAAAGGCATCGAGCGAGGCATGGCGAACGATCGCCCTGCCCTCCATCGCCTGGTGGTGTTGTGTGGTGATGACCCGTGCGCTGCTGTCGCGCGGCGTGATCATGGCGCCATAGACGATCCAGGGAGCCTCAGGGCTTCGCAGCCTGTACGCGTCGTGGCCGTCAGCGAGTGCTGCCACCGAACCGAGCTTCCGGCCGAAACCCAGAGCAAGCGTCACGGTGTCGTCGGGATGGCCAGGCATGATCCAGACCGGCGCATCGATGTCCATGCCGTTCGAGGCGATGTTGACGACCCGGCCGTTTTCCACCTGAAGCCGTCCTGATGTCGCCGGCGACATCAGGGCTGCGTTGCCCCAGACGATCTTGCTCAGCCGCCGCGGCAGCTCCTGCAGCCAGGCCGAATTGGCATTGCGTCCATCGCGCAGCCAGGGATCGGCAACGAAACGGATTTCGACGCCTTTTGCCGCTTCGATGCGCGGCTTCAGGCCGCGCAAATCCGCAGGCATTGCAACATCGACTGGACTGCTGGCACTGCCGGATACAAAGCCGTCGCGAAGCGCCTTTCGCCACGCGGGATCGTCCAGTGCTTGCGCCCAAGTCGTTTGTGCCCATGTCCTGCGGACGAGCGGCAGCGCAGAAACAGCTAATTCACCGCCAAGCACGGCCAGGAGTTCATGCACCGTCCGCCCCTGGTAAAGCGGCCTGATCAGCGGCTGCACGATGGACGCGGTTCCGTCATGGGCGCGCAGGTCACTCCAGCTCTCGAGATCATGCGCAGCAGGGATATGCCAGTGTGCGACGAAGGCGGTTTCGTCGCGGTAGAGACCCCAGTGGACAAGAAGCTTCAGCTGCGAAAACACGTCGCGGACATCAAGTCCCGCAGGCGCAGTGTGGAGAGGATTGGCGCCAAGTATGACAACGGTGTCGATGTCTCGCACGGTGATCGCCTGGCAAAGACGCGCGAGGTCGCCCTCGATGGGCATCGCGTCGGGCGGCTCGATCAGTTCCACGGTGTTGCCAAGCGCACCAAGCCGCGCATTCATGGCAAGAGCGGCGGCATGGACGAACGGTGTTTGATGGGCGCCCGGCACGATCAGCGCCGAGCGGCCGGTCGCCTTCAGGTCGTTCGCGGCGGCAGCCAGCCAGGTCGGGTCCAATGCCAAGGCGCTTGGCGCCGCTTCGCCGCCAAGCACGGCGCTCAGCGCCGCTGCGACGGTTTCGACCTCGCTCGGCCGCACCGGCCGGCGGTGATCGGCGGCAGCGCCGGTGATCGTCGGCGTCGACTCCACCGCATAGAGCCGGCTCATCGTATCGTCCGCCCCGCGGACGCGGCGTCTTGCAGCGAAATCACGGGCGTAGGCGAGACGACCGGGGCCCTCGCCCAGGAAATCCGCGTCGAGACTGAAAATCACCTCGGCGCGATCAAACCGGCAGACCGGTGCAAGCGCCCTGCCGAACAGGATCTGTGTGGCTTCGGTGCCGGACGGCGTCGCCAGGGGATCGTGCCGGAACAGCCTCAGCCTGGGATAGCGCGCGCGCAGCGCCTCGAGCTGCGCCTTCATGGTGGGCGAGGTCGTTGCTTCGATCAGCAGCGCCGTGCCAGCTCCAGCGAGCCGCGAGGTGAGCTCGGCCATGTCGGCAAGGAAGTCGTCATAGGCTGCGGGTTCGCCATGCTTCAGCGGCATGCGCGAGCGATCGGGGTCGAACAGCGACAGCACCGCCGCCTGCATGACAGCGTCCGTCGCGCCGCGCGAGGCCGGATGGTCGGGATTGCCTTCCACCTTGGTCGGCCGGCCCTCATGGCTTTCGACCACCGCACCGATGCCGTAGCCGTCGCTCGACAGCGTGGTCGCGTAATAAAGCGGCCGGCCGGGAACGATGTTTTCCGGCTGGCGGATATAAGGCAGGATGTCTTCGGCCCGGCTGCAGGCGGCAAGCCCGGCCAGCGACAGCGATGCACCCATCAGCTTCAGCAGCGTGCGCCGGTCGAGCCGCGCCGGGATGCGCTCGGCGATCGAAGGAAATTCGGCATCGACGAAGCGGCGGAATTCCGGTGTATCGGCGAGTTCGTCGAGGCTCCGCCACAGCTCCGGACCAGGCGAAAGCCGTTCGCGCAGGCCGGCCATGTCTGGAGCCGCAATCGGCTTGTCAGCGGTGGCAGACATAACAGTCGGTCATGGTCTCGGGGTGGATATCGAGAAGGCTGATGAGCGACCGGCGGATTTCGGCGATGCCGGCCGGCGGCTTCCAGTGCATCAGGAACACGTCCTGCGGCGGACGCAAATTGGGCTCGGGATCGCGATGGCATCCCAGGCACCATTCCATCGACAGCGCGTGCGCCCGCCGTATCAGCGGCATGTCGTCGACCTCGCCATGGCACGTCTCGCAGGCGACGCCTTTGGCGATATGGATCGAATGATTGAAATAGACGAAGTCGGGCACACTGTTCACCCGCTGCCACTGCAATGGCTGCCCGGAGGCAAGGCTCGCCCGTACCGGCGCCAGCATGTCCGCGTTGGTGAAGAGCTGCGAATGGCAGGTCATGCACACCTCCGTCGCCGGCAGACCAGCCGATGACGAAGTCTCGACGCCGCTATGGCAATAACGGCAATCGAGGCCGAGCTCGCCGACATGGTGCCTGTGGCTGAACGGCACTGGTTGCGCCAACGGCCGGCCAACGCCGGTGACGAAGTCCGAACGCAGGATGGCGGTACCGCCGAGAGCCGCAAAGATGGCCATGAAACACGCGCCCCACAGAGCGAAGCGTGAAATGCCGTTGGCGCTCCTTGAAAAGACCTGCGGCATCCCCTCGCCGATTTCACATCCAGCAACCGTATCCACCCCCCAAAGCCCCTAACTGCGGCTGCGTGGGTAAGTTCCGGCCGGGGCAGCGGAGATCACAGAATGGTTACCCCGCCCTGGCCCATCGGGTCGGCTGACCGGAAACCATCGAACACTCCATGCGTTCGGATGAGGTCACGTTTCGTTTCACCCGGACAACCATCATGACCATCCCCGACCTCCATCCCATTCGCCGCTGGGCGCGCGCGGCATGAATCTCGCCGCATCATTCGCCAGGCGTTTCGTCGAAGGCACGCTGGCCGGCTACACAAGCGAACGCCACCCGATAGGGCGACGGTGGATCACCCTCAGCGAGCGCATCCTGTCAATGGCCCGGTCGGACAATGGCATCATGCAAAGCTTCAGGAACGCGGCCTTCAGCGTCGTCGGCCATCTACCGCGGCTGCAACGGCCACTGCTGGAGCGGGTCGCCGGGCTGAAGGAATGAAGTGGTCGCATAAACCTTTTCGCCGGACGTGCGTTGTTGGGTTTCAAGCCAGGGAGATGACCATGCAGATGAAATCGGAAATCGCCGGCGAGGCCGCCAAGCAACGGCACATCCAGCGCCGTATCGACGAGAAGGACAAGTCCAAGTCCAAGGGCAAGCCAAAAGGCGCCATGCAGGCCGGTGCCCGCAAATATCCCGAGCCGCCCTTCCCCGAGCAGCACCAGCCGAAGCCGGGGCATGAATGGGCGATCGAGCCGGCGCCGCTTTACGATGCGCCATTTTATATCGGATCGAAAAAGCTCGACGGCAAAGTGGCCGTCATTACCGGCGGCGATTCAGGCATCGGCCGCGCGGTGGCCGTGCTCTATGCACGTGAAGGCGCCGATGTGGCGATCGTCTATCTGTCGGAGGACAAGGACGCCGAAGAGACCAAAAGGGCCGTCGAAACCGAAGGCCGGCGATGCATCCTGATCAAGGCCGATGTCAGCGAACGCGGCCACTGCCACAACGCGGTGGCTGAGATCGTGCAGCAGTTTGGGCGGATCGACGTGCTGGTCAACAACGCCGCTTTCCAGGTCCATTCCAGCGATTTCAGCGAGCTGACCGAGGAGCATTTCGACACCACGCTGAAGACCAACCTCTACGGCTATTTCCACATGGCGCAGGAGGCCGTTCCGCACATGAAACCCGGTTCGGCGATCATCAACACCGGTTCAGTGACCGGCATCGAGGGATCGAAGCAACTGGTCGATTACTCCATGACCAAGGGCGGCATTCATGCCTTCACCCGCGCGCTCTCGGGCAACCTTGTCGACAAGGGCATAAGGGTCAACGCCGTGGCACCAGGCCCGGTTTGGACGCCGCTCAACCCCTCGGACAAGGAAGCCGGCGATGTTTCGAAATTTGGCGCCGACACACCGATGAAACGACCGGCACAACCGGAAGAGATCGCGCCAGCGTATGTGTTCCTCGCCTCGCCGCACTGCTCGAGCTACATCACCGGCGAGATATTGCCAATCGTCGGCGGCTACTGACGACATGTATTTCATAGCCTTGGCCACCGACTACGACGGCACGCTGGCGCATGAAGGGATTGTCGCCGAAAAGACACTTGCGGCGCTTCAACGCTTCAAGAAGAGCGGCCGCAAGCTCATTCTCGTCACCGGGCGCGAGCTGCCCGACCTGAAACGCGTCTTTCCCGAAGTCGCGATCTTCGACAAGGTGGTCGCGGAAAACGGGGCGCTGATCTACACGCCGGCCAGCGAGGAGGAGCGGACGATATCTCCGCCGCCCGCCCCCGAGTTCATCGCCAAACTCAGGAAACACGGTGTCAAACCGCTTTCGGTCGGACGCTCGATCGTCGCCACCTGGGAACCGCATCAGGTTACCGCGCTCGAGGTCATCAAGAAATTGGGGCTGGAGCTGGAAATCATCTTCAACAAGGGCGCGGTGATGATCCTGCCCAGCGGCATCAACAAGGCGACCGGGCTGACAGCCGCGCTTCAGGACCTCAGATTGTCGCCGCACAACGTCGTCGGTGTCGGCGACGCCGAAAACGACCACGCCTTCCTGCGCGCCTGCGGCTTCAGCGTCGCCGTCGACAACGCACTGCCGGCAGTCAAGGATACGGCGGATCTCGTGACACGAGGCGCGCGCGGAAAAGGCGTCGAGGAACTGATCGCCAAGGTGGTCGAGCGCGATCGCGAGCTTGTGCCAAGCCGCGATGGCATTCTGCTTGGCTCGGACGATGGCAAGGAGGTGTATCTGTCGCCAACCGATACGGTGCTGATCGCCGGCAGCTCGGGCATCGGCAAATCGACCTTGGCGACCGCATTGACGGAGCGTTTTGTCGAGAGAAAGTTCCAGTTCTGCATCTTCGATCCGGAAGGCGACTACGATGGCCTCGAGGGCGCCGTCCGGCTGGGCGACGGCTCGAATGCGCCGACGAAGACGCAGTTGCTCGATCTCCTGGAGAAGCCGGACAACAATCTGGTCGTCAACGGCCTGGCGCTGCGCGTCAACGAGCGGCCGGACTTCTTTGCCGACCTGCTGCCGGGCCTTGGCGGTGTTCGCTTCCGCACCGCGCGACCACACTGGCTGATCATCGATGAGGCGCATCACCTCTTGCCGAAGCGGCGCGACGACACGCCAATGGTTCTGGCGATGGAATTGCCGGGCACGATCCTGATCACCGTTCATCCGGATGCGATCTCAACCGAAGCATTGCGGCTGGTCACCGCCGTCATCGCACTCGGCCCCAAGGCGAAAAAGGTCGTCAAGACGTTCTGTCGCGAGACCGGCACCGAACCGCCAAAGGACAAGGATCTGAGCTCTCCAAAAGACGAGCACGTGCTGTTCTGGCGGCCGCAGGCGCACAAGAAACCTGCCATGGTCGAGCCGATCGAGCCGCGGCAGTCGCTCAAGCGCCATAGCCGCAAATATGCCGAGGGCCAGCTCGACGAGAAGGGCAGCTTCTATTTCCGCGGCCCCGACCATGCGATGAACCTGCGCGCCCATAATCTGATGATTTTCGCCCAGATCGCCGAGGGCATTGACGATAAGACCTGGGAACATCATTTGCGCGCCGGCGACTATTCCAAATGGTTTCGCCACCAGATCAGGGATAAGGAGCTGGCGCGCGAAACCGCCGAAGCGGAGAAAGACGACACACTTTCGGCGCAGGAGAGCCGCAACCACGTCCTGGACGCAGTGCGCCGCCGCTATACCGCGCCCGCCACCGCGCCGAAGGAATAGATGCAAACTGCGCCTAGCCGGTCCGAAGCCGGGCTGAGTTGGAGAGGTCAGACGATCAGGTGATCGATCCTGATCGGCAGGTCGCGAATGCGCTTGCCGGTGGCGTGGTAGACCGCGCTCGCGACCGCCGCGGCGGTCCCGACATTGCCGAGTTCGCCCAAACCCTTGACGCCGGCCGGGTTCACCTCGTGGTCAATCTCCGGAACCAGTATCACTTCCAGCTGCTTCACGTCGGCGTTGACCGGCACGAGATAGTCCTGCAGGTCGCGATTGACGTAGCGCGCATGACGCTTGTCGATTTCCGTCGCCTCGTGCAAGGCTTGGCCGATGCCCCAGATCATGCCGCCCATCAGCTGGCTGCGAGCGGTGCGGGTGTTCATGATGCGCCCGGCGGCAAAGGCGCCGACGATGCGCGGGACGCGGATCTCGCGCGTATGGCTGTTGATGCGCACCTCGACGAATTCCGCGCCAAAGGCGTATTTCACCGAATCCTTGTCCTGGTCGCCGCCGTGGAACTCCGATTGCCCGGCATAGAGCTTCTTCAGCGCCTCCGGTGACGATCCCTTTGGCGCGAATTCGGCATATTCCTCGATCGCACCGATCTGCATCGTCTTGAAAACATCCGACAGCTTGGCCGATTTGCCGTTGTCCGCGACGATTTTCTCTTGGCTCATTTCAAGCTTGGCGTTGCCGGACCCGGCCAGCGGCCCGGCTTCGGCGACGGCCGCGGCGAAGAGCTTTGCGCGGACGGCATCGCAGGCCTTCAGCACCGCCGAGCACACGCTTGCCGTCGAAATCGACCCGCCGGACACCGGTGCCGGCGGCAAGGCGCTGTCGCCCATTTCGACGCTGACCTTGTCCATTTCTATCCCGAGCCGTTCGGCTGCCATCTGCGCTGCCACCGTGCGCACGCCGGTGCCGATCTCATGCGAGCCGCATTGGACGCGAACCTCGCCGTCAGTGGTCAGGCGGACGCGGGCGGCGCATGGCGCAGCCGCCGTCGGATAGATTGCGGTGGCGCAGCCCATGCCGACCAGCCAGTCGCCGTCACGCATCGAGCCAACCGCGGCCTCGCGCTTGGACCAGCCGAAGGCCTCGGCGGCCTGGTCGTAGCATTTCACGAGCGAGCGGCTGGAGAAGGGCTTGCCGCCGATCGGCTCCTTCTGCGGCTCGTTGACGCGGCGGAACTCGACCGGGTCCATGCCGAGCGCCACCGCCATCTCGTCCATGGCATTTTCCAGCGCATAGACATAGGGCGTCTCCGGCGGCGAACGCATGTAGCCAGGCGTATTGCGGTCGGCATGCACCAGCGAGACGTGGGTCAGCACCGAGCCGTAATCGTACATGCGTCCGGTGGCCGAAGTGCCACCGACGACATAGGGATCGGGCCGCGACGTGACTTCCCAGCCTTCGTGTGCAAAGGCGGTGATGCGGCCGTCCTGGTTTGCGCCGATGCGGATGCGGTGCCGGGTCTCCGCCCTGTAGGTCTGCGTGCCGTACGCCTGAATGCGGCTGACGACGCAGCGCACCGGCCGGCCGACGCGGCGGGCCGCAACGGCAACGATCGCCGTGCGGGCCGTCATCGGCCCCTTGGAGCCGAAGGCGCCGCCGACATAGGGACTGACGATCCGCACATTGGCCGGATCGATCTTCAACTGCCGGGCGAGCTCGGCCTTCCAGCCGGTGACGTTCTGGCTCGGTTCATAGACCGTGAGCTGATCGCCCTGCCAGACCGCCGTCGTCGAGAACAGCTCGATCGGGTTGTGGTGCTGGGTCGGCGTCGAATATTTCTCGTCGATCTTCACTGCGGCTGCGGCATAGGCAGCATCGAAGTCGCCGGCTTTGACGTCCTCCTTGAACAACGGACTCTTGCCGGCGGCCGGCTCCATCTCCGTTCCCCTGGAATCGAAGCCGGCGCTGGGCGTCTCTTCGGCGTAGTCGGCGCGGATCAGCGCCGCGGCTTCCTCGGCCGCCTCGAATGTTTCAGCCACCACCAGCGCGATGATCTGGCCGTCGTGGAAAATGGCCTTGTCATGCAGCGGCGCGATCGAACTTGCACCGGTGTTGCCGAATTTCGGCTTGTCGATGCCGTCCATGTCGCCGACGCTGACGATATCGAGAACGCCGGGCACCTTACGCGCCCTTTCGAGCCGGACGGCGGTGATGCTGCCCTTGGCGATGCTGCTGGTAGCAAGTGCGCCATAGGCCATATTGGCGGTTGGAAGATCAGCCGAATAGCCGGCCTGTCCGGTGACCTTCAGGCGGGCATCGATGCGCGGAACGGGATTTCCCATGTTCTCTTTCGGCGCGGGAGCAGCTTGGTTCATGGGTCAGACCTTCATGTCGCGCGTTTCGAGCAGTGCCCGCACAAGCGTGCGCTTGCCGAGCGGTATCTTGAACGCATTGTGTTCGCGCGGTTTCGCCTCGGCGAACGCGGCTTCGGCGGCAGCTTCGGCCGCCTCATCGTCAAGTGCCTTGCCGCTCAGTGCTTCCTCGGCCGCCTTGGCCCGCCATGGCACGGTTGCCACGCCGCCAAGCGCAATGCGCGCCTGGCTGACGGTGTCGCCGTCCATATCCAGAGCCACGGCCGCCGAGGCCAGCGCGAACGCATAGGACTCGCGGTCGCGGATCTTCAGGTAGCGTGAGCGGCGGCTCCAGGCGCCAAGCGGCACCTCGATGGCCGTGATCACCTCGTCGGAGGCCAGTTCGGTCTCAACGTTGGGCGTATCTCCCGGCAGGCGATGTAGCCTCGAAAACGCTATCTTGCGCATACCGCGCCTTGCCTCCACCTCGACCGTCGCGCCGAGCGCGATCAGCGCTTGGGCGAAATCGCCGTGGTAGGTGGCGATGCAGGCGTTGCTGGTGCCAAGGACCGCATGTTGCCGGTTGAAGCCTTCCATGGCCGCGCAGCCGGAGCCCGGCTCGCGCTTGTTGCATGGCCAGGAGGTCTCGCGAAAATACTCGCACCGCGTCCGCTGCAACACATTGCCGGCCAGGCTCGCCATGTTGCGGATCTGGCCGCTGGCGGCGAACTTCAGGCTTTCGGCAAGCATCGGGCAAAGGCGCTTGATCTCGCCTGTGTCAGCAGCCTCGCCCATGCGGACCAGCGCGCCGAAGCGGATGCTGTCGTCGCCGACCTCGATCTGCCGCAGGGCCCTGTCACCGAGACCATTGAGATCGACCAGCCGTTCCGGCCGGGCCACGCCAAGCTTCATGTAGTCGGCCAGATTGGTGCCGCCGGCGATGAATTGCGCGGCGGCCTCGGTCGGCGGAACACCCTCTGCGGCAAAACGGGAAGCAATGGCGGCCGCCGCGGACACGCTGGCCGGTCTCTCGTAAACGAAGGGGCGCATCTCAGGCTTTCCTTGTTTCGTCCCGGGCCTGCACGATGGCCGCGACTATGTTGGGGTAGGCAGCGCAGCGGCAGAGATTACCGCTCATATACTCGCGGATATCGTCCTCGGAGCCGGCATGGCCTTCGTTGATGCAACCGATGGCGGACATGATCTGGCCGGGCGTGCAGTACCCGCATTGGAAGGCGTCATTGTCGATGAAGGCCTGCTGCATCGGATGCAGATTGCCGTCGGCGGAAGCGAGCCCTTCCACCGTGGTGATCTCATGGCCCTTGTTCATCACGGCGAAGCTCAGGCACGACAGCACCCGCTTGCCGTCGACAAGAACGGTGCAGGCCCCGCACTGGCCATGGTCGCAGCCTTTCTTGGTACCCGTCAGGCCGACATGGTCGCGCAGCGCGTCGAGCAGGCTGGTGCGATTGTCGAGGGCGAGATTGTAGGGCTGCTTGTTGATGCGCAGTGAAATCGCCGACAGATCGCGCGGCTCGGCCGAAGCGGCAGGTTGCGGGGCGGCGGCTTTTGCCGACGTGGCCATGAGCGGCCCTGCCGCAGCCGCCGAAACGGATCCGGTCATGAAACTGCGTCGGCTCAGGCTGGCAAGAGGGGTTTCGGACATGGCTGGCTCCCGGCTGGCTGGGTCTCAAGCCGGCCGAACCAGTCACGCAAGGCAAGGTTCCTCCGCCTCACGTGGCTGTGATCCTATGTTCATCCGAACCGTGCCGGGGAACTCTCGAGCCGGCTTGCCGTTCAACCCCGATCGGACAGAACCGAAATGGCGTCTGGAGCGAGATCATGAAGTCACAGATTGTTGCCGAAAGCGCCGGCCAAAGAACGTTCGTCGTTGTGCTTGATCCCGGCGAAGAGGCGTTTGCGCAGCTGACCTCGTTTGCGGCCGACCACGGCGTTGGCAGCGCGTCGCTGAGCGCGCTCGGCGCTTTCGAAAGGGCAACTGTCGGCTGGTTCGACCCTAGGGAAAGGACCTACCGGAAAATTCCCATCCGGGAACAGTGCGAGGTGCTGAGCGCGATTGGCGATGTTGCCATCGGCGACGACGGCAAGCCCAGCCTGCACGTCCATGCCGTGCTCGGATTGAGCGACGGCAGCACAAGGGGCGGCCATCTGCTGGACGCCATCGTTCGCCCGACGCTCGAGGTCACGCTGGTGGAAACGCCTGGACATCTGCGCCGCAGGCACCGTCCCGAGCTCGGTGTCGCGTTGATCGACCTGGAGGCTTGATCCGAGCCGATCACTTCGTTGATTTAACTGCGGTCGTTTCGGGGGCGACTTCCCAACCGAAGACGCTGCGGCCGCCGAGCAGATGCGATTGCTCGAACTCCCCGGCGACGATTTCCTTCAGGCTCGGCCCGGTGGCATAGCGCTCGACTTGCCGCGACTGGTCGTCCAGCCGCCGCAAGGCGCCGACCTCTTCCTCACGGCCGAGCCTGGCCTTCTGGACAGCCGACTTCAGCACGCCGATCGTCTCGTCATAGACCTTCAACGGCACAGGGAACGGATGCCTGTCCTTGCCGCCATGCGCCAGCGAGAAACGTCCTGGATCGGAAAAACGGCATGGCGCGCCATGCACGACTTCGGCGACCAGCGCCAGCGCCCGCACCGTGCGCGCGCCGACATTGGGCACCAGGAGAAGGCCGGCGAAATCCGCCGGGCCGCGCTCGGCCGCCGCCGCGATGTTGCCGTGCAGGCGGCGCATGACGACATCGCTTTCGCGTACATCGTGGTGCGCCGGCATCACCAGATGCGGCAGCAGCTTCTGTGCCGGCTCCGGCACTGGCGCCGAACCCCGCTCCAAAGCGGCAAGCTCCCTCACGATGCGATCCGGTCCAAGATCGTGCAGAAGGTCCAGTTGTCCCTGGCGCGACGCTTCGGCGCGGCGGTCGGTCAGGTTGACGATCTCGCCCTGGTTGGCGCCTTCGATGGCGGCATGCGGCTGGTCGACAAAGCTCTTCAGGCCCTCCGACAGCCAGTGATAGCGGCGCGCCACCTTGCTGTCGCCGTTCATGCCTTGCTGCACCACCACCCACTTGCCGTCATCGGTGACGATGAAGCCGTGCAGATAGAGATCGAAACCGTCCTGGACCGCGGCGCTGTCCACCTTGGCGACAAGCCGGCTGGCAGTCGCCAGGCCCTGCCCGTCGAGGCCGACACGCTCGCCGATCAGGGCAAGCTCGTGCGGGGTCTTGCGCGAATGCGCGCCGCGGCCGCCGCAAACGTGAATGCCGAGCTCGCTGGAAAGCGGCGACAGGCCGCGCTTCAAGGCACCGACGACGCTGGTGGTGATGCCGGAGGAGTGCCAGTCCATCCCCATCACGGCGCCAAAAGACTGGAACCAGAACGGATGCGCCAGCCGGCGCAGCAATTCATCGCGGCCGTAATGGTGGATGATCGCCTCGCACATGACCGCGCCAAGCCGCGTCATGCGGTCGCCGAGCCATTTCGGCACGCGCCCGCCGTGAAGTGGAAGGTCAGCACTTCCCGATCGCTGTGCCACGCTCTTTTGCTTGCTCCTTGAGTCCTGCCTCGACAGATAGGTATCGAAAGTGCCGCGAAGAAGCGATGGCCTGATTCAGGCCGCGATCGTTGCGAGCCGCTAGAGCTGTTCCAGGAAAAGTGTGAAACGGTTTTCCGTCCGGAATTGCGCAGAAACAAAGCGATAGAGCGGTTCGGCGTTTCCGTGAAACGATGAACCGCTCTACCGGGCAGGCTCGCTGAGGAGATCAAACTTCTGGATCTCGCAATGCTCGCCCACCGATGCCAGCAGATCCATTGGCGGTGCGCCAGTGTCGGGCCGCCTCCAACTGATCTCGAACGAGAACACAGGGTCCTTGAGATCTGGGCGCCTCTCTATTGCGACGAGGCGTGCCTGGTAGCCAAGCGGCCCGATGAGCGCATCGAGCTCCTGTCGAGCCGCGGCCTTCCACGTCAGTGCCAACTGGGCATGGTGTTCGCGCGACATTCGAAGGTCCACCCATTTCAGGACCAGCAAAGTGGCCAGCGTCAGCGCCGTGCCGGCCGCGCCCAAGCCGTATTGGCCACCACCGAAAGCCAATCCGATCGCCGTCATCACCCACAACGTGGCCGCTGTGGTGACCCCGCTGACAAGATTGCCGCGGCGAAGAATGGCGCCACCGCCGATAAAGCCGACGCCGGTCAACACGCCCAGCGGAAAGCGCAGGACGTCCATCGATGCAAACGAATCCGGGTGCTTGCCAACGGTCTCCAGCAGAATACTGGCCTGGATCATTGTGATGGCGGCGGCCAATCCCACCAGCACGGTGGTGCGTAGCCCCGCCGCGTGCCCGCGCGCCTCCCTGTTGAGGCCTATCAAAAGGCCTGCGAGCGCGGTCAGAAGCAGCCGTGCCGCGATGTCTTGCCAAACCGGAACAACGAGGAGCATCGCGGTCACCCGTCAGGCCAAGCGCTGCTGGCCTGGATTGGCGCCAGGGTCAAAGCGAACAAGGGTAACAGCGTCTTCATCGCAAATTCTTTTCGTCGATAAGCAACAAACGATGCGCTTAGGTTTTGGTTGCGCAGCCGACGATTCACCTCGGCTATGGGCAGCGACGGAACAAAACCTTCGGCCCGGGGTTGGTGGGTTCACGCCAACGAAGGATTTTCAAACATGGTCCGCTTGCTGGTTGCCGGAGCCGTCGCTTATCTGGCCTATCGCATTACCAAGGAGATCGGCGGGTCCGACGAAGTCGATCCGCTGTCGCCTGCGCCCGACCAGACCGGCCGCAAGGTGGCGAGGCGGCAAAGCAGGGCCCAGGGGAATGGCCGACGGCGGTAGCGAATGCCTCAGCGGCGGCGCGGACCAGCCATGACCGCATTTCCGTTGCCGCTCGACCTTCGTCCGATGGAAGCCAAAGCCGCCGACGCAATTCCTGGCGGCGACGGGCTTTGGCAGTACGAACCGAAATGGGACGGGTTTCGGTGCCTCGTGTTCAAGGGTGACGATGCCGTCGATCTGCGTGCAAAATCGGGCAAGCCGCTTGGCCGCTATTTTCCCGAACTGATCGCGGTGCTGCGCGATGTGAGGTCGCGACGGTTTGTTGCCGACGGCGAGATCGTCATCGAGGTCGACGGATCGTCCTCGTTCGAGGCCCTGCAAATGCGCCTTCATCCAGCCGAAAGCAGGATCCGCAAGTTGAGCCTGGAGACGCCTGCCATGCTGGTCCTGTTCGATATGCTGGCCGAACCCGGCGGCAAGATTATCATCGAACAACCCCTCACCGACAGGAGACGGGCGATCGAGGCCTTTGTCGCGTCGGCGGGACGGCGCGAACTGCGCCTGTCCAAATGCACGCACGATGCCGCTACCGCCGAGCGCTGGCTGCAAGGCGCCGGCCATGGCTCGACCGACGGTGTTGTTGCAAAACTGATCGCCGAGCCATACCAGCCCGGCGAGCGCGCCATGGTCAAGGTCAAGCGGCTGCGCACTGCGGATTGCGTGGTCGGCGGCTTTCGCTATCTCGCCGGCAGCAACGAAGTCGGATCCCTGCTGCTTGGCCTCTACAATAACGAAGGCAGGTTGGACCATGTCGGATTCACCTCGACCATCGGCAAGGACGACAGGGCGGCGCTGACCAGACGGCTGGAAAAACTGCGGGCCAAACCGGGTTTCACCGGCGAGGCGCCGGGCGGGCCAAGCCGCTGGAGCACGGAGCGCAGCGCACAATGGGAACCGATAAAGCCTGAACTGGTGGTCGAGGTTCGTTTCGACCATGTGACAGGCGACCGGTTCCGGCACGGAACCAAGCTGTTGCGCTGGCGGCCGGACAAGGAGCCCCGGCAATGTACGTTCGAGCAGATGGAGTAAGTCCCGCCGGAGGCAACGCTTCAAGGCGCTCTTGGTGTTCCGTTCTGCCGCCTACGACGGAACCGATGCAGAATTCACTGGTTCGCCGCACTAGCCGAGCCTCGGCAATCCATTGCCGAGGCTCGGGATGCAGTCTGAAAATCAAGCGGCTTCTTGCATTGCGCGTTCGTTGACACCGCTTTCGCCGAGCTTGGAAAGCGCTTCGTCGGTCGCGACCTCTTCCTTGAGTGTTGCCCTGAGCAGTTCGACAACGTCGCTCTTGCCGAGTTCTTCCGCCCATGCGATCAAAGTGCCGTAACGAGCGATCTCGTAATGCTCGACGGCCTGCGCCGCGCCGACAAGCCCGGCGTCGAGCGCAGGAGCACCGTTATACTCCTCGAGCACTTCCGAGCCCTCTTCGATGATGCCGTCAATCGCTGGACAGGTCTTGCCGCGGGCCGGCTTGCCGAATTTCTCGAACACCTCCTCCAGGCGATCGACATGTCCTTCGGTTTCCATGTGGTGTTTCTCGAAGGCGGCAGTCACTTCTTCCGACTCCGCGCCCTTGGCCATTTTGGGCAACGCTTTCAGTATCTTCTTCTCGGCGTAGTAGAGGTCTTTGAGCCCGTCGAGGAACAGGTCCTCGAGGCCCTTGCTTGCCGCCTTCGCGGCCTTTTTCGTAGTCGGCATGGTCGTCTCCCGGGAGTTGGTGGCAGCCTCGCAAAGTAGAGGCGTCCGATAACCCTCCGATGGGAAACAAGTTCCCTGACGGTTCAGGAGCTTTGAAAATTTTTCCGACGGCACTTGTGTCGTATCGCAAGGGGCCTCGACCTGCGGTAGCAACAGGCGAGAAAAGCACTCAGCGCTCGCCGGTATGTCCGACCAGGCGGATATATTCGGCCTCGGCCAGGCCGTAGCCGCCATCCGCTAGCGAAACGAGACCATCGCGGTCGCGGATAATGATTTCGCCGCGGCGGGACCGGATGAGCCCTCGGCCCTCAAGCAGCTGGAGCGCGACCGTGACGCCCGGACGTCTTACGCCGAGCATGATCGACAGGAATTCGTGGGTGATCGTCAGCCGGTCGCCGGCCACCCGATCGTCACACATGAGCAGCCAGCGCGCCAGCCGGTCTTCAAGCTTCGATCGCGCGTTGACCAGCGCGGTGTAGCCGGTCTGGATATGCAGACACTGCACGTAGCGCAACAAAAACAGCCGCAATGTCGGGCTTTGCGTCAGCGCTGCCTTGAATGGCTCGGCATCTATCCTGGCGGCTTCTCCCGCCAGTTGCACATAGCAATCATGGACCATGCGGTCGTCGCCCATCACCAAGGCCGAGCCGGTCATACCTTCCAAGCCAATGAGGCCAACTTCCGCATCGCTGCCATTCGGCATTTTCGCAACCACTGAACCAATGCCGTCCTCGACGAAATAGATGGCCTCGATCGGTGATCCGGATACTTCGAGCGATTGCCGCAACTCCAGCGAACAGCGCTCGATGTGCGGCTCGAGAAATGCAAAATCGCCGGCGCTCATCCGGCGCAACAGCTTGTTTTTGAATAGATTTTGATTGGACATAGCTGGGCCCAAAACAGGGCAAGAGCTTTTTGATCTCCCAGCCGTCCGCGCCCGGTATAACCTGCTGACGATACGGCTTATATAAGCGCTGAAAGGTATGGAGCCTACTAAATAAATGAATTCGATGCACGGCAGTTTCTCCTGCCGCTTGCCTACGAAAACATCTGACTGAAAGTTAGAGTTGAAAACGTACCAAAGGTGCTTGGTACGAAATCGATAAATCAAAAATGTCGGGCGCGAAAGAGCCCGTCGCGAGGGATGCAACGGGCTCCATTCGGGCGTCGTGGGCTACGCCCAGTGATCCAAATGAGGGTGGCTTGGATCACTACAATAATGCAGGTGAAAGGCAGTCGTTCCCGATCTGTCCGCTCGGTAATTTCCGTACATTGAGTTTGGAGGCAAGCGGCGCTAATTGAATTTGAGTCATCCACACAGGCATGGCGAGTGGATGCTTGAAAGACGCTTCGCGCTTTCGCCCTTTTCAGGGAGGATGGCATGTCGATGCATGGTGCAGCAACTCCAGCCGAACTGAGCGTGCTGAGAAAAGCGCTCGACGACTGCTGCCGCGAGTTGGGTGTTGCGGACGACAGTCCGGTCCGCGAGCGGTTGGCCGCCCGTATCATGTCGCTGTTCAACGAGGGCGTGCTAAGCGCCGATCTAAAGGAAGCACTGGCCGCCGATCGCCAACACTAAAGCTGCTGCTATGGCGGGGTCCTCGGTGTCGAAGGGTCCGACGCCAGGTCGGCCTTTTTAGCCAGAGTCCTAGAGACTTTTCGTCTATTCACGACAAAACGCCCGCCGCTTATTACCCGGCGGCAGGCGTTTTGTCGTGAGCGTGACGCTAAATGCGCCCAAGCACGACCAAGATGATGACGATGAGCAGCACCAGGCCGAGGCCACCGCCACCGTAATAGCCGGTGCCGTAGAACGGTCCGCCGCCCAAGCCGCTGAAGCCGCCAAGCAAGGCAAGGACCAAGATGATGATGAGAATGGTTCCAAGGCCCATGATGTCTGCTCTCCTTGTTTGCGCTGCCGCCATTCGCATCAGCGCGTTCGCATTGTACAAAGGTATGAACTCGCAAGGAGCATTCCTGTTCCGGCGGGACAGCAAGGCGCACGTTCATGCAGCGAGGAAAACGCCGGGCTGTGCAATGGCGCGCCGGCCACCTTGAACACCTGAGAACATGCTGAATTCATAGGAAATTTGTCGGAACCTTCGCCCGCCCGAACGGTTGTTTTCGTAGTCGCAACGCGACGACCCTCGTAAAAAGGAGAAGCATCATGCTCACGAAAATTCTCGCAGCTTCGGCGCTTACGATCGGTCTGGCCACGTCAGCGATGGCCCAGAACGTCGGCGACCCCTCCGGAGCCGCTGCCGACGGCAGCGGGCGGACGGTCGTAGTCCCGGATAATGGCGGCCCTGACACCGGCACGGATTCGACCATCACCAACAGCATTCGCGATTTCTCAACGACGAATTCGAATGCCGACCGGAATTGCCCGCCGGGCCCGCAGGGGGCTCTGCCCGATGCGACCGGCAAGGCTCCGGGAACGATGGCGCCGACGGTGAACGATAACCACTGCGGCAAGTAAACGCCCTGTGATCATAGCCTGACGCGGCTGCGGAGCGTGCGCTCCGCAGCCTCGTCAGTTTGCCATGAATCAGCCGCCTAACGGCCGCGGTGGTCGAAGCTGACGGCGATCTCCCGACCGTCAAGCGCCCGAACGATGAAGCCAACCAGCTCCTCGTCGGTTTGCCGGCACCAAGGAAAGCGTCTGCGCAAATCGGCTATGACGACGGTGGTCGAGAGAATGTCGCCGGAATGGTAGTCGGCCATGATGGTGTGAACGGCAGCGTCGGTATCAATACCGATTCCTAGCGGCGACCTGATCTGCCCCACGGAAGCCTCCACCCATCTCTCCCAGCCAACGATAGCAAGACTGCGGCAAAGCGAAAGAGCTTGTACGATTCCGTACGATCTCGCGGCTTGCGTTGCACTTTGCGCGACGCGGCCGGCGTCCTTTGTTTTGCCTTTCCAAACCATTGTTTGGCGTCGCAGCGGCTCTGGCCGCCGCGACCAGGCAACCTCGCCGCAGCTTCCGCGTTGAGCCATCGGAGGGATGACATCAGCCTCGGAGAACTTCCATGAAAACACTTCTATCCATCACTGCGGCAGCGCTGATGGCCGGCGCGCCTTTGGCTGCTTTTGCCCAATCGGCGACGCTGACACCTCTGACGACCGACACCATGAGCAAGGTTGACACGGCGACGTTCGTGAAGACGGTGCCCATCGCCAATACATTTGAAATCGAGTCGAGCCGACTTGCACAGAAGCAGGCGACGGCCGACGATGTGAAGGCCTTCGCGGCGCAAATGGTCACGGACCACACCAAGGCCGGCGAGGACTTCAAGGCGGCGCTCAGCAAAGGTCAGACAACTTCGGCCACCACGCCGGCCGGCCCGCCGCTGGACACCAAGCACCAGGCGTTGCTCGACCAACTCAAGGAGGCCAGCGGGGACAGCTTCCAATCGAAATATATCGACATGCAGACCCAGGCGCATAAGGAAGCGGTGGCGCTGTTTTCCGCTTACTCAAATTCCGGCGACGATCCGGCGATGAAGGAGTTTGCCAAGAGGACGCTGCCGGTGCTGCAAATGCACGAACGTCACGTGAAGGATCTCGCTGCTGCGCATCAATGAGGGCGAAGACCGCCTGCGGTCTTGCCAACGGAAACGCCCCGGCATGAATGAAGCGGCTGTCGTCCGGCCCGGAACAAAGCACCGAGAGTGCCGTTATTCACCTGGCTTATTCCGGGGAGTATCCAATGGAAGGCGGCATTCGCGAGGCGCCAAGGGCATTAGCGCTGGGTTTCGGCGCCATCCTGGTCGCCACTGTCACAGGCTGAAATCGCTTTCCGAACGGGACAGGCTGCCTTCATGCGCTACGGCGAGATATTTGCAAATGTTACGGCACTCATGTTGCTGGCCTTGATGATTGGCGGCGTCTTCGTCCTGTTTGGAGAGCCGCTGTGGCCGCGGCACTACGCGAGAATGGTGCTAGTTACGGATATCGAGGGCATGACCACCGCGTCAGTCCGAACAAGCTGCGTGCCCAGTCCATGCCTGCCCGACACCATCGATCACACCGTGCTCACTCCTCGCCCCGAGGACGGACCGTGATCTGCGATTTGCAGCAGACGCGGAGCGAGGAGATGCGGAAAGGGCCGCCACGCGACCTGCGCGACGGACCCTTTGGTTCAATCAAACCGTCTGGCCGCGACTAGGTCAGGATAATCACGATCTTGTAGGTATTCGGGTCGACGATGACGATCCGACCATCGGCGAGCACGAAATACTCATAGCCTTCGTAAGCCGGAACGATCTTGACGATGCGCGCCGGCAGACGATGCAGCCGGACCTTCTTCCGCGGAACCTCGATGCCGACAGAGATGTCGAAATCGACGCTGGAAACGGGTTGGACGTTGGTCTCCTTGATGACCTGAGTGATCTGGGTTTTCTGTTCAACGGTCACATTGCTGATGGAAGCGGTCGAACTCTGGTCCTGCGTCTGCGTAGAAGCATTGCCCTGAGTCTGCTCGGTGGTCGTGGTCCCAGTCTTGCCCTGAGCCTGCTCCTCGGTCTTCATTTTCGTGTTGCCTTGGGCCTGCTCGGTAGTGGTGGTTCCGGTTTTGCCTTGGGCCTGTTCCTCGGTCTTCATCTTGGTGTTGCCCGTGGCCTGCTGGTCGGTCGTGGCGCCGGCCTTGCCTTGGGCTTGCTCGTCGGTCTTCAGCTTCGGTTTGCCCTGCGCCTGTTGATCAGTCGCAGCGCCGGCCTTGCCCTGAGCCTGCTCGTCCATCTTGGCGCCATTCTGGCAATTGGCAGCGCCGGCTGCGCAATTGGCGCCGGACTGGTCGTCGGTCGACTGCTGCGTCTGGGCAAGTGCAGCTCCGCAGCTGACGCTGATTGCTAGCAAGCTGGTGATCAGAACGCCTTTCATGAGAGATCTCCTTGGAAAATGCGTCCCTTCACCGCGTAAAACTGCGGCTAAAAAATTTTGTTCCAAACCAATGGAGCGAAACGGCAAGCGATCCGAGCGGCGGAACAAGCTCCACCTGATGACGTTACCCGCCTATAGCGACCCCGCTGCGAACAGCATGACGCGGCGCAGCGCAGAGGTGGCCCACCACGAAAGGAGACAATCATGAGCATGCATCTTTCGGCAGCCGCGGCTGGGTTCTTGCTGCTTGCGGGTATTGGCGCCGCTGCCGCTCAGGACGTGGTCATCGAACCGCAGCAGGAGACGATCGTACGCGAGTATGTGAAAAAGCAGCCTCTGGCGTCCGTCCAGCTTCCCGGCGTGGAGCTCAATGTCGGCTCGACCGTGCCCGATACCGTCGAGCTTCATGAGGTTCCCGACGTCAAATACCGCTATGTCGTCGTCGACAACCAGACCGTCCTGGTCGATCCGGGCACACGCAGGATCGTGAAGGTCATCCAGTGAGCAATGCGCGTCGTTTTTTGAAGGGACATGCGGCGCGTCCTGCATTGTCGACATCCCAAACTGGTGCCCGTGCCTGGGCATTCGGACGCAGAAAGGCCCGCCGTTCCGACGCACGGCGGGCCTCATAGCGGAGTCAGCGCGCTAGGCGGCAGCGTCCTGTGCTCGCTAGGCCAGAAACTTTGACAGAATATTCCAGGCTCCTCATTTGGCGGGAAATACCGTTCTTTGATCTGGCGATCAGCATTTCCGATGATGCCCGCAAGGCTTCGCATTCCGCTTGGCCGCAATGATTTCAAAACCGATGGGATTGACCATGCCTGGGACTATCAACACTTTGCTTCCATTCTTCTCAGCAACTATAAACCGGCGCGCCGGTCTGGCTGTACTTTTCGCGTCGGCGGTTGCGATTGTCGGCCTTGCTGCGCCGTCGTTCGCCGAAGACAAGACGGCGGTCAAGGTCGGCATCATGAGCGGCGAGGACGAGGATGTGTGGCGGGTCGTGACCGCCCAGGCGGCGGAGAGGGGGCTGACGATCGAGACCGTGGTGTTCAACGACTACACCCAGCCGAATGAAGCACTCGAGCGTGGCGAAATCGACGCCAACGCCTTCCAGCACAAGCCCTATCTCGACAACCAGATCAAGACGCAGGGCTATCACATCGTCCCGGTCGGCTATACCGGGGTCTGGCCGATCGGCCTCTATTCCAAGAAGTACGCGAAGATTGGCGACTTGCCCGAAGGCGCCGTCGTCGGCGTGCCGAACGATCCGTCCAATGAAGGGCGCGCGCTGCGTGTCCTGCAGAGCGAAGGTCTGATCAAGCTCAGGGAAGGAACCGGCATTCTGGCTACGACGACCGACATTGCCGAAAACCCGAAGAAATTGGTCGTCAAGGAGCTCGACGCTGGCATTGTCGGGCGCTCGGTGGAAGATCTCGACGGGGCCGTGGTCAACACGGATTGGGCGCTTAAAAGCGGCCTCACACCGGAGAACCGCATCGCCCAGGAGGCGGTGGCCGACAATCCCTACCGCAACTTCATCGCGGTCAAGGCCGGCAATGAAAACCAGCCCTGGGTAAAGACATTGGTCGCCTCCTACCAGAACGAAAAGGTGAAGGCCGAATTCGACCGGGTCTACAAGGGAACCGGCATCAGCGCCTATTGATACCGAGCTCGACTTGGCGCTGAAGCCCGGCATGATAAAGCGGTCCGCGCTCCAACGCGGACCGCGATCGCGTTTTGCGGGAAACCAATACAGGAACTTTCATGAACCAGCATTTCGCCCCGGTCACCGAAGTCATGCATCCCGTCGGCAGCCGTTCCGCGGGACCGCACGATGTCGTACGCCTCATCGAGCTGAAGCGCCGCTTCGGCGCAACAGCGGCGCTGGACGGCGTATCGCTCAGCGTGCGCCAGGGCGAGATCCTCGGCATCATCGGCCGGAGCGGCGCCGGCAAGTCGACGCTGATACGCTGCCTAAACGGCCTGGAGCGGCCGGATACAGGACAGGTCTTCATCGAAGGCCGCGACATCAGCCGGCTCGGCGAGCGCGAATTGCAGCCGCTGCGCCGGCGTATCGGCATGATTTTCCAGCATTTCAACCTGCTGTCCGCCAAGACGGTCGAAGACAATGTAGCGCTGCCGCTCAAGATCGAAGGCCGGCCCAGGGCTGAACGCCTGGCGCGCGCTGCCGAGCTGCTCGAGCTCGTCGGCCTGTCGGAGAAGGCGAAAGCCTATCCGGCGTCGCTGTCGGGCGGACAGAAACAGCGCGTCGGCATTGCCCGGGCGCTTGCGGCGCGCCCAGCGCTGCTGCTGTCGGACGAAGCGACCTCGGCGTTGGACCCGGAGACGACGCGCTCCATCCTTGCCTTGCTCAGAGACATCAACCGGCAGCTCGGCCTGACCATCCTGCTCATCACCCATGAGATGGAGGTGATCCGTTCGATCGCCGACCGGGTCGCGGTGATCGACGCCGGACGAATCGTCGAGCAAGGGCCGGTGTGGTCGGTGTTTGCCGATCCGAAGTCGGCGATCACACAAAGCCTGCTCGGCGGCATCAGGCCGCAATTGCCGGCGGAGATCGCAAGCCGGCTAACGCAGAACGCCGGCGTGGAGGCGATCCTCAGGATCGACGTGGCGGGTGAGGCCGCGCGAAGCCCGCTTTTGTCCGATCTTGCCTCGGCAGCTCCCGGCTCGTTCCGCCTCGTTCATGGAGGCATCGATCACGTCCAGCAGCAGCCTGTCGGGACGCTGTTCGTCGCGGTCGCCGGTAGCAATGAAGCTCACCTGGCACAGGTGATCGCGTTCTTGAAAGCCCGCAATGCGCGGGTGGAGGTGCTTGGCCATGTCGCCAATTCTGTTTGAACTCCTGCTTCGATCCATCTGGGAAACGATCCTGATGACGGCCGCCTCCGGCCTCATCTCGCTGGTTTTCGGGCTGCCGCTCGGCCTGGCGCTGGTCGCCACCGACCGCGGCGGCATCGCCGAAAACCTGTGGGTGAACCGTGCGCTCGGCGCGGTCATCAACGGTTTCCGCTCGGTGCCTTTCATCATCCTGCTGGTTGCGCTGATCCCGGTGACGCGGCTGATCGTCGGCACCTCGATCGGCACATGGGCCGCCATCGTGCCGCTGTCGATCGCGGCCACGCCCTACTATGCCCGGATCGCCGAAGTGTCGCTGCGCGAGGTCGACCACGGGCTGATCGAAGCGGCGCGCGCCATGGGCGGCAACCGCTGGACGATCATCCGCGAGGTGCTGGTGCCGGAAGCGCTGCCCGGCATCGTCGCCGGCTTCACGGTGACGCTGGTGACGCTTATCGGCGCCTCGGCCATGGCCGGCGCCATCGGCGCCGGCGGGCTGGGCGACCTCGCCATCCGATACGGTTACCAGCGCTTCGAAACGTCAGTCATGATCGCCGTGGTCATCGTCCTGATCGTCCTGGTCTGCGGCATCCAGTGGGCCGGCGACCGGCTGGTCGCGAGGCTGGATCATCGGAACTGAGCGTGGCACAGCGGAGATGCTGGCCAGCATCGTCAGCCGGCGCGCTTCTTTTCGGTCGCTGCCCGGTCAATCGCCAACCCGTTCGCCGACAGCGCGACGCCGAACTTTTCGCCGGCTTCTGCGGGTGTGTAATAGCCTAGGGCGATATCCCGAGCGACCAATTCCGGATCACGCTGCCAGGGATTGCCGTAGCCGCCGCCGCCCGGCGTGCCAACTCGCACGCGGTCGCCGGCCTTCAGCGCGATGTCCTGTTCCTTGGAGAGGTGCGGCGGCACATGGGCCTCACCGTCGCGGAACACGGTCACCGTGTTGACCGCGCCGTCCTTGCCGCCGAGCGCGCCTTGCGGGCCGAAACGGCCATGGTCCATGACGAAGGAGGCGCGGGCGTCGCCACGCAGGATCTCGACCTCATAGGCGAGGCCAAAACCGCCGCGATGCTTGCCGGCGCCACCCGAGCCTTCGCGCAAGGCATAGTGGCGATAGAGCACAGGGAAAGCCTGTTCCATGATCTCGACCGGCGGCGATTTGGAAATGCCGATGGTCGAGCAGCCATTGGTCAGGCCATCATGATCGGCATTGCCGCCATAGCCGCCGCCGGATATCTGGTACATGACGTAGTCGCGGCCACGGAGCGGATCGTTGCCGCCGAGCGCGAAATTGCCGCTGGAGCCGGCGGGAGCCGCAGTCACCCTGTCCGGCAGCGCCTGCACCATGGCCGCGAACACCGCCTCGGCGATGCGCTGCGAAACCTCGGCCGCGCAGCCCGATACCGGCCGCGGATATTTGGCATCGAGGAAGGTGCCTTCTGGCCGCTTGACGATGAGCGGCTCGAAGGCGCCGGCGCTGATCGGCACGTCGGGGAAAATGTGGCGCATGGCGAGGTAGACCGAGGACAAGGTCGTCGCCAGCACGCTGTTCATCGGCCCGGCGCAGGGTTTTGACGAGCCTGAGAAGTCGAAGCGGAGCGTGTCGCCTTTTTTCTCGACGGCAAGCGCAATGGTCAGCGGCTCGTTCACCACCCCATCGGAATCGACGAAGGCCTGCGACCGGTAGATGCCATCGGGAATTGCCGCGATGTTGGCACGCATCTGTTCAGCGGCCCGGCGGCGCAATTCGGCGATTGCTTCGACGACTGTTTCGTCTCCGTAACGATCCGAAATGCCGTTGAGCCGGTCCTGGCCGATCAGCAGTGCTGCCGCTTGCGCGCGGATGTCGCCGATGCGCTGGTCGGCAACCCTGATGTTCGAGCAGATGATGGCGTAGATCTCAGGGTCGAGCACGCCCTTCTTGAACAATTTCACCGGCGGCAGCCGCAAGCCTTCCTGCTCCACCGCAGTCGCCGAGGCGGAGAAGCCGCCCGGCACCGAACCGCCAATGTCGGGCCAATGGCCGGTGTTCGACAGCCAGCAGAATATCTTGCCGTCGCGATAGACCGGCATGGCGAAGCGCACATCCATCAGATGGGTGCCGCCGAGATAAGGATCGTTGACGATGTAGATATCGCCCGGCTCGGGCGGCAGGCAGCGTCCGTCGGCGATCATCTCGATCACCGTTTTGGTCGAATACTGCATGACGCCGACGAACACCGGCAGGCCTTGGCTGCCTTGCGCGATCAGCGAACCATCGACTGCCGAATAGATGCCGTCGGAGCGGTCATTGGCCTCGGCGATGACGGGCGAGAAAGCGGCGCGCGAAAACGTCAGGTCCATCTCGTCACAGACCTGCTGCAGCGCCGCCTGGAGGACCGAAAGGGTGATGGCGTCGAGCTTTTGCATCTCAGGCCTCACCAATGTCGATGATGATGTTGCCGTCGGCATCCGAGCGCGCCCGGTCGCCGGGCTCGAGCACGGTTGTGGCATCCATCTGTTCGAGGATCGCCGGGCCTTCGATGATGGCGTCGAGCGGCAACTTTTCCCTACTGTAGACCGGCGTGTCGTACCAGCACCCGCCATACCAGACCGGCCGGATCTCGCGCCGCGCCTCTTCGAGCGTTTTGGCGCGGCCAGCCGGATCGATCAGCCGCGACAGATCGATCGCCGGCCGCACGCCGGTCACCGAGGTGTTGAGATTGACCAGATTGGCGCGGATTTCCGGCAGCTCGACCTTGAAGCGGGCGAAATAGGCCTTCTCGAACAGTTGCTGCAGGACCTCGCGCGTCACCGCAAACGACGGCAGCGGCACGTTAATAATATGCGTCTGGCCGACGAACTGCATGTCGGCGGAATGCGTGACGCGGATCGTCTCCGGCTTCACCGCTTCCTTGCCGATCAACTCTGCGCCTTCGTTTCGGTGCCGTTCCAATATAGCTTGGAGCTGGGCTTCATCGAGCCCCGCCACCGGCTGGTTGACCGTGTTGACGAAGTCATGGCGCAGATCGGCGACGACGCAGCCGAGCGCATTGGTAATGCCCGGCCGCGCCGGCACCAGCACCCGCGGCAGGCCGAGCTCGCGCGCCAGGGCGGTCGCATGCAGCGGCCCGGCGCCGCCGAAGGCGAACAGCGCGAAATCGCGCGGGTCGTGACCGCGCGACACCGAGACCATGCGGATGGCGCCCGCCATCTTCATGTTGCCCAGCCGCAGCACCGCACCCGCCGCCTCGACGCCGGACAGGCCGGTAGGTCGCCCGATCCTGTCCTCGAATATGCCCGTGACATGTTCGACGGTGACCGGGTTTTCCACCGCCAGCAGCTTTTTCGGCGCCAGCCGGCCGAGCACCAGATTGGCGTCGGTGATGGTCGGCTCCAAGCCGCCGCGGCCGTAGCAGATCGGCCCGGGATTGGCGCCGGCGCTTTCCGGGCCGATCTGGATCAGGCCGGCTGCATCGACGCGGGCGATCGAGCCGCCGCCGGCGCCGACTGTATGCACCGCCACCATCGGCACATGGATCGGCATCGCATATTCGATCTCGATCTCGTTCGACACCGCCGGTTCGGCATTGCGGATCAGCGCCACGTCGGTCGAGGTGCCGCCCATGTCGTAGGTGACCAGGTTTTCGAAGCCGGCGCGCTTGCCGGTATAGGCCGCGGCAATGACGCCGGAGGCGGGGCCGGACATAACGGTCTTGGCCGATTCACGTGTGACAAAGCGGGCCGAGATCATGCCGCCATTGCCGTTCATGATCAGGAAGTCGCGGGCGTAGCCTTTTGACGCCAGCTCCTTGCGCAGCCGTTCGACGTAGCGTTCGAGGATCGGTTGCACCGAGGCGTTGACCGAAGCGGTCACCCCGCGCTCGAATTCGCGCGCTTCCGAAAGCAGCGCATGGCCTGTCGTGATGTAGCCGTTCGGCCAAAGCTCGGCGCCGATCTCGGCCGCGCGCCGCTCATGCGCCGGGTTGGCGTAGGAATGCAGGAAATGGATGACGAGCGATTCGCAGCCGGCTTCGATCAGTTGTGAAATCGCTGCCCGCATCTCGGCCTCGTCGAGCGGTATGCGCACCGCGCCCGAGGCCTCGACCCGCTCCGACACTTCGAGCCGCAGATTGCGCGGAATGATCGGCACAAAGGTGCCTGTCATGCCATAGGCTTGCGGCCGTGTCCGCCGGCCAAGCTCGATGACGTCACGAAAGCCGCGCGTGGTGATCATGCCGGTTTTGGCCAGCCGGCGCTCCAGCACCGCGTTGGTTGTGGTCGTCGTGCCGTGCACGATGAGGTCGATGCCGTCCACGCGAAAGCCGATGGCACCAAGAGCTGCAACGACGCCGAAAGCCTGGTTGTCGACCGTGGTCGGGGTCTTGGCGATATGCACCCGGCCACCATCACGGCCGTCGATCAGAAGCAGATCGGTAAAGGTGCCACCGACATCGATACCGGCGACGACGCTGCCCCTCGAATCCAGAGCTTGCGCCGAAAAATTCTGTTCCATTGTCGAAACCCGAAATGCCCGAACTGCTTACATGCCTCAGTTTGGAAAGCTGTTTTACGGCGACGTCTTGACGCAAATATCGTTTGTATACTAATAAATTCCGGACACAAGAGCTTACCGCTTCGGAGTGTGCAAGGGCACGCAGGAACCTGACCGGTTCGGGCGCGCAGGTGATAATTTGGCCCGGCGCTGAGCTGGCCCAGAAGGTTAGGTTTGATGAACACCACATCCGCGTTCAACACCGACGGCGCCCGGCCGTTGCAGTTCCCGATACCGGCCAATGTCTATGCCGAAACCGTGGTCTCGGTGAAGCACTATACCGACCGGCTGTTTTCGTTCCGCATCACCCGGCCGCAGTCGCTGCGCTTCCGCTCCGGCGAGTTCGTCATGATCGGCCTGCCCAATGCCGAGAAGCCGGTGTTCCGCGCCTATTCGATCGCCAGCCCGTCCTGGGACGACGAGCTGGAATTCTTCTCGATCAAGGTGCCGGACGGCCCGCTTACCTCGGAGCTGCAGAAGATCCAGATCGGCGATACCGTCATCATGCGGCAGAAGTCGACCGGCACGCTGGTGGTCGACGCGCTGACGCCGGCCAAGCGCCTGTTCATGATCTCGACCGGCACCGGCATTGCGCCCTTCGCAAGCCTGCTGCGCGATCCCGACACCTATGAGAAGTTCGGTGAAGTCGTGCTGACCCACACCTGCCGCGACAATGCCGAGCTCATCTACGGCCAGGAACTGGTGGCCGCGCTGGAGAACGACCCGCTGATCGGCGAACTGACCGGCGGCCGCGTCACGCTCTATAATTCGACGACGCGTGAGACGTCCGAACGCATGGGCCGCATCACCGCGCTGATCGGCTCGGGCAAATTCTACACCGATCTCGGCATCGACAAGCTCAATCCCGAGACCGATCGCATCATGATCTGCGGCTCGATGCATATGCTGAAAGACGTGAAGGAACTGGCCGAAAGCCTCGACTTCCAGGAAGGCTCGCTGCATCATCCGGCAAGCTTCGTAGTCGAGCGCGCCTTCGTCGGCTGAGACGCGGCAGTTCAGCGTCCACTGCTTTGAGACCCTGATTTTGACCGGACGGTCAAAAATCGGCTGCCTTGACTGTCTTTTTCCGCTATGACCGCCTGAAGGACTCGTGAAGCGCTGCTTCACGGTCTATCTTCGGCATAAGTCGCTGAACAAGGGGCAGGAGATGAGCAGCACAATCCGCGAAACCGATCTCGGCACGTCCAAGATCACGCCGCTGCCGGCGCGCGCCGCCGCCAATGCGCCGATGCCGCAGGCCCATGCTATTGCTCGCAATCCCGGCATGAGGCTCGATCTTGGCTTCATGGAATCGATGCGCAGCGTCAACCGCTCGGCGCTGGAACGCCGCGTCGCCAGCCTGACCAAAAGACGCTCGATCAAGGCCGATAACCAGGCTGCCTGGCTGCTGCGCGCCGTCGCCTGCATGGACCTGACGACGCTGAACTCGAACGATACGGAAGAGCGCGTGCGCCGGCTCTGTGCCAAGGCGGTCAACCCGTTCCGCCGCGACATTGCCGAGGGGCTCGGCATTGCCGGTGAAAACATCCGTCCGGCGGCGGTCTGCGTCTATCATCCCTTCGTCGCCACTGCCGTCGAAGCACTGCGCGGCAGCGGCATCCGTGTCGCCGCCGTTTCCACGGCTTTCCCGCATGGCCTTGCCCCGCTTTCGACGCGTCTGCAGGAGATCGAAGCATCGGTCCGCGACGGCGCCGACGAGATCGACGTCGTCATCCCGCGCGGCTTGGTTTTTGGGGCGAAATGGCAGGAGCTCTATAACGAGATCGTCTCGATGCGGGCCGCCTGCGGCGAGGCGCATCTGAAGGTGATCCTCGGCACAGGCGACCTCGCCACGCTGCGCAATGTCATGCTCGCCTCGATGGTGGCGATGATGGCGGGTGCGGACTTCATCAAGACCTCGACCGGCAAGGAAAGCGTCAACGCGACACTGCCGGTTGGCCTTGCCATGGTGCGCGCCATCCGCGCCTATTTCGAGGAAACCGGCTATCTCATCGGCTTCAAGCCGGCCGGTGGCATTTCCACGGCAAAAGCCTCGCTCGATTGGCTGGTGCTGATGAAAGAAGAGCTGGGCCGGCCGTGGTTGGAGCCGGAGCTGTTCCGCTTCGGAGCATCGAGCCTTTTGACCGACATCGAGCGCCAGCTCGAGCATCACCTGACCGGCCACTACTCGGCCAATCATCGCCACGCAATGGCGTGATTCGGAGCGCTTCATGAACATTCTCGAACGCTATCACGCCATGGATTACGGCCCGGCGCCGGAGGCCCGCAACGAGGCCGATGCCTGGCTGACGACCCGTGATTTCTCGAAAGCCCTGTTCATCGGCGGCGACTGGAAAGCAGCTGCAAATGGAAAGACCTTCGACACCAGCGATCCCGCCTCCGGCAAATTGCTGGCCAAGGTCTCGGATGCCGGTGCTGCCGATATCGATGCGGCGGTTTCGGCCGCCACAAAAGCGCTGCCGAAATGGAGCGCCAGCACCGGTTATCAACGCGCCAAAGTGCTCTATGCCATCGGCCGCGCCATGCAGCGCCACCAACGGCTGTTCGCGGTGCTGGAATCGATCGACAACGGCAAGCCGATCCGCGAAAGCCGCGACATCGACGTGCCGCTGGCGATCCGTCATTTCATCCATCATGCCGGCTGGGCGCAGGCGCTGGACAGGGACTTTCCAGCCCATAAGGGCGTCGGCGTCGTCGGCCAGATCATCCCGTGGAACTTCCCGCTTTTGATGCTGGCCTGGAAGATCGCGCCGGCGCTCGCTGCGGGCTGCACCGTGGTGCTGAAGCCCGCGGAATTCACGCCGCTCACCGCCATCCTGTTTGCCGAGATCTGTGAACGCGCCGGCGTGCCGAAGGGCGTCGTCAACATCGTCCAGGGCGGGCCGGAAGCGGGTGGGGCAATCGTCAATCATCCCGGCATCCAGAAGATCGCCTTCACCGGTTCGTCCGAGGTCGGCAAGATCATCCGCAAGGCCACCGCCGGTTCGGGCAAGAAACTTTCGCTGGAGCTTGGCGGCAAGTCGGCCTTCGTCGTTTTCGAGGATGCCGATCTCGACAGCGCCGTCGAGGGTCTGGTCGACGGCATCTGGTTCAACCAGGGCCAGGTCTGCTGTGCCGGCTCGCGCCTTCTGGTGCAGGAAGGCATCGCCGACGCCTTCATCGCCAAGGTCAAGACGCGGATGAGCCGGCTGCGCGTCGGCAGCCCGCTCGACAAGAACACCGATATCGGCCCGCTGGTCGATTTGACCCAACTCGACCGCGTCAAGGGCCTGATTGCCGAAGGCGCCAAGCAGGGCGCGATATGCTGGCAGCCGGACTCGGCACTGCCCGCCTCGGGCTATTACCATCTGCCAACGCTGGCGACAGGTGTTTCGCCGGCTAACATTCTGGCCCAGGAAGAGGTGTTCGGGCCGGTGCTGGCGACCATGACCTTCCGCAATACCGAGGAAGCGGTCGAGCTCGCCAACAACACACGCTATGGCCTGGCCGCCTCGGTGTGGAGCGAGAACATCAATCTTGCGCTGCACGTCGCGCCGCAATTGAAGGCCGGCGTCGTCTGGGTCAACGGCACCAACATGTTCGACGCCGCCTGCGGCTTCGGCGGCTATCGCGAGAGCGGCTTCGGCCGCGAAGGCGGGCGCGAGGGCATGTTCGAGTACCTCTCGGCAAAACTGCCGCTCGGCCCGATCATCAAACCGGCTGTGGCCACTGCCCAGCCCATCGAGCGCCCGGAAGGCGATGCCATCGACCGCACGGCAAAGCTGTTCATCGGCGGTAAGCAGGTCCGGCCGGACGGCAATTATTCCCTTGCCGTCGCCAGCGCCAAGGGCAAGCTCGCCGGCGAGGTCGGTCTCGGCAACCGCAAGGATATCCGCGACGCCGTCGCGGCCGCGCGCGCCTGCAAGGCCTGGCCGGAAGCGACCGCCTACAATCGCAGCCAGGTGCTTTACTATCTGGCCGAAAACCTGTCCGGCCGCGCCGACGAGTTTGCCGCCCGTCTGACCCAGCTCACCGGCGCGACGGCCAAGGCGGCGGGTGAAGAGGTCGAGCTGTCGATCGAGCGGCTGTTCCTCTATGCCGGGCTTGCGGACAAGTTCGAGGGCCGCGTCCACCAGCCGCCGGCCCGTGCCGTCACATTGGCGCTGCACGAACCGGTCGGCGTCGTCGGCATCGTCGCGTCGGACAACGCACCTTTGCTCGGCCTGATCTCGCTGGTTGCGCCGGCGCTCGCCATGGGCAACACCGTGGTCGCCGTGCCGTCCGAACGATACCCGCTGCTTGCCACCGACCTTTACCAGGTCATCGAATATTCCGACGTTCCGGCGGGCGCCATCAATATCGTTACGGGCCGTAGCGCCGAGCTGGCCGGCGTGCTGGCCAAGCACGACGATGTCGACGGGCTCTGGATGTTCGCCGATGCCGAGACCTGTGCCAAGGCGGAGGCCGAGTCCATCGGCAATCTCAAGCGTGTCTGGACCGGCAACGGCCACAGCCTCGACTGGGCGTCGGGCGAAGCAGCCGGCGATGCCTTGCTGCGCCGTGCGATCGAGGTCAAGAACGTCTGGGTGCCCTACGGCGACTGAGTGTCCCGGAGGGACGTCCGGGCTTGACGGGCCAAAAGATGTTCTTTACCGAGAAAAAACATTTGGCCGGCAGGGCGAATATCGAAACAGGCGGGATGGTGGTGCCCGTCTGGCACATTGCGCCCCGGCCTTGTGCCGGTAAAAAGCCGAACGATCACAGACGGGCGAGGAGAAAAGCATGGCGGATCTGACAGGCAAGGTCGTTGTCGTCACGGCGGCGGCGCAAGGCATCGGCCGGGCAAGTGCGCTGGCTTTCGCCAAGGCCGGCGCCGTCGTCCATGCCACCGACATCAACGAAGTGGTGCTCGCCGACCTCGGCAAGACCCCCGGTATCAAGACCCGCAAGCTGGATGTCCTAAACGACGAGGCGGTGAACGTCGCTTTTGCCGAGATCGGCGCCGTCGACGTGCTGTTCAACTGCGCCGGCTTCGTCCATTCCGGCTCGATCCTCGAGATGAAGGACGGCGATCTCGACTTTGCCTATGATCTCAATGTCCGCTCGATGATCCGCGCCATCCGCGCCGTGCTGCCCGGCATGCTTGAGCGCGGCGACGGCTCGATCATCAACATGGCGTCGCTGGCCAGCTCGACCAAGGGCGTGCCCAACCGTTTCGTCTATGGCCTGACCAAGGCGGCCGTTATCGGCCTGACCAAATCGGTTGCCGCCGACTATGTCGGCAAGGGCATACGCTGCAATGCGATCTGCCCGGGCACGGTCGAAAGCCCGTCGCTGCACGACCGCATGCACGCGCAGGGCGACTACGAAGCAGCCCGCGCCGCCTTCATCGCCCGTCAGCCGATGGGCCGGCTCGGCACGCCCGAGGAAATCGCCGACCTCGCCGTCTATCTCGCCGGTGCCACCTATACGTCGGGGCAGGCCTATAATATCGACGGTGGCTGGTCGATCTAGGAGTCTGAAAATCCAATTCTGCCGGGCGCCTGGCGCGGCGTCCGCGCTTGCCTAGGCTCACGTACTTTAAGTACGCTCCGCTCCGGTTCTCGAAACCCACGCCATTCGCCGCAGCGGAGCGAGTTTGCAAACGGCCTCTGGTCGCAACTGGGAGAAAACTGCATGAAACTGCTACGCTATGGCGAGGCGGGGAGCGAACGCCCTGGCCTCCTTGATGCGGATGGAACGATCCGCGACCTCTCCGCCCATGTCACCGACATTGCCGGCAGGGCGATCGACCCGGCATCGCTCGAGTCATTGTCGAAGCTCGATCCGAAATCGCTGCCGGCAGTTTCCGGCAAACCGCGCATCGGCGCCTGCGTCGCCGGCACCGGCAAATTCATCTGCATAGGCCTCAACTATTCCGACCATGCCGCAGAAACCGGCGCAACCGTGCCGCCGGAGCCGATCATCTTCATGAAGGCAAGCTCGGCCATTGTCGGGCCGAACGACGACGTGCTGATCCCGCGCGGCTCGGTGAAGACCGATTGGGAAGTCGAGCTCGGCGTGGTCATCGGCAAGACCGCTAAATATGTCACCGAAGCCGAGGCGCTGGACTATGTCGCCGGCTACTGCGTCGCACATGACGTCTCTGAACGCGCCTTCCAGGCCGAGCGGCAGGGCCAGTGGACCAAGGGCAAGTCCTGCGACACATTCGGGCCGATCGGCCCGTGGCTGGTGACCAAGGACGAGGTCAAGGACCCGCAGAACATTCCGATGTGGCTGACGGTCAACGGCAAGACCATGCAGAACGGCTCGACCAAGACCATGGTGTTCGGCGTCGCTTATCTCGTGTCTTATCTCAGCCAGTTCATGTCGCTGCATCCAGGCGACATCATCTCGACCGGCACGCCGCCCGGCGTCGGCCTCGGCATGAAGCCGCCGGTGTTCCTGAAGCCCGGCGATGTGGTCGAGCTCGGTATCGAAGGGCTGGGTATCCAGAAGCAGACGTTCAGGGCGGATGCGTAGAAACCTTCCCTTCTCCCCTTGTGGACCTGTTGGGCAGTCATGAGCAAAGCTTGCGGCGGCGGGGTTGCGGCGGTTGTTCGCTTGTTTGCGGGGGATTTGACGTCTTGTTTGGGGTTTCAGGCGGTCGTCC
>NZ_JAMYQV010000016.1:0-150751 GCF_040321065.1 Mesorhizobium sp. M0563 | reverse complement strand
ACCCCCCTCCCCCCCGGCCCCCCTTTTACCTGGGCGCCGCACCACGCCGCCCGCGCCGCCCCCCCCCCCCCCCCCTGCCCCGCCCCCTCTTGCCCCCCCGCCAAAGAGGGGGGTGTCTTGGCACCAGACATTGGCGGCGGGCGCAAGAGCCAATCGATGCGGCCTTCGATCCTGGCAGAACCCGGCAGCAGCCCGGCAATGGCAAGCGCCAGCGTGCTCTTGCCCGAACCGCTCTCGCCGATGATGGCAAAGCGCTCGCCGGCGGGAATGTCGAGGCTGACACTCTTTAGTGCCGTCACCTCGGAGCCATCGCGGCGATAGGTCACCGTCAGATTGCGGATCGAAAGCAGCGCCGTCACGACAGGCCCCTCCTCACCGCCGTCGTCTCGACGACGCCTTCGCCGGCGAGATACACACCTAGCACCGTGAGCACGAGTGCTATTCCCGGAACGATCGACAGGAACGGCGCGGTGCGCAGCACGGCACGGCCTTCGGCGATCATGCCGCCCCAGGTAACGCGGTTGGGGTCGCCGAGGCCGAGAAAGGACAATGCCGCTTCGGTGAGAATCGCCGCGGCGACGATCACCGACGACAATGCCAGTACCGGCGGCAATGCGTTGGGCAGCACCTCGCGAAAGGCGATCTCCAGCGGATGCATGCCGATGACGCGGGCGCCCGCTACAAAATCGCGCTCGCGGATCGACAGCACTTCGGCTCGCGCCACGCGTGCCGGTCCGGTCCAGGCGCCCAGTGCGATCGCCGCGACGACGACGCCGAGCGACGGCCCGACGATGCTGACGAAAGCCAAAGCCAGCAGAAAAGCTGGCACGGTCTGGAAAGCGTCGGTGATGCGCATCAGCACTTCGTCGATAAGGCCGCCGGCAAAGCCGGCCAGCGTGCCGATCACTGCGCCGACGGCAAGGGCGGCGGCGGCGGCCGCCAGGCCGACCGCCAGCGAGGTGCGGGCGCCGTGGAAAAGCTCGGCCAGCATGTCACGGCCGAGGCGGTCGGTGCCTAGTGGTAGCGACCAGTCCTGGAACGGTGGCAGCAATGCCGGCCCGGCAATGGCCTGCGGATCGCCGGGAAAGAACAAAGGTGCGGCAAGCGCCACGGCAAACAGCGCCGCCAGGATGACAATGCCGGCGATCGCTTCCGGCGTCCGGAGAAAACGGCGAAGCGGGTTCACGCGCCGGCCTCATTGGCTCCGACGCGCGGATCGAGGACGGCGTAGGCGATGTCGACGAGAAGGTTGATGATGACGACCAGAACGGCGCTGACGAGAATGATGCCGAGCAGCAACGGCGTGTCGCGTGCCGCCACCGCTTCCTGCGCCAATCGGCCAAGGCCTGGCACCGAAAAGACGCTTTCGATGACGACGCTGCCGCCCAGCATTTGCGCGGACTGCAGGCCAAGCATGGTGACCAGCGGCAACAGCGCGTTGCGGGCGACATGGGCGAGCACGACGCGACGGCGGGAAAGTCCCCTGGCGCGAGCGGCGAGGACAAAATCCTGCCGCCAGACCTCGGCCATGCCGGCGCGCATCATGCGCAGATAGAGCGCGAGATAAATGAAGCCGAGCGCGGAGACCGGCAGGACGAGATGGCGGGCGATGTCGCCAGCGCGATCAAGGCCGGTCCTGGCCGAGGCGATGCTCTCGATGCTGCCGATCGGAAACCAGCGCAGGTCGACGGCAAAGACGATGATCAGCACCAGCCCGAGCCAGAAGCCCGGTATGGCATAGACCGCCAGCGAGCCGATAGACAGGAAGCGATCACGGACGCTGCCGGGTCTGGCGCCGGCATAGATGCCGAGCACCGAGCCGAGTCCGAAGGAGAGCGCGGTGGCGCTGCCCATCAACAGCAGCGTGTTGGGCAGGCGCTCGGTGATGACATCGCGGATCGGCCGTGAAAAGGTGACGGACTGGCCAAGGTCGAGATGCAGCAGCGCCCAAAGGTAATTGGCCAGCCGCGTCAGCTCAGATTGGTCGAGCCCCCAGCGGTGACGCAACAGCTCGATCATGCCGGCGTCGCCGCCGGTCGAGACGATGTAGGCATCGACCGCATCGCCGGGAGCGGCTTCGAGCAACAGGAAGGTGCCGATGACGACAATCAGCAACACGAAGATGCTGCCGACGAGGCGACGGCGAAGGAGGGTGAGGGCGCGGCTCATGGCGGCGCCGGGTGCTTGGCGCAGTGGCAATTAGGAGATGCGGTGTTTCTTCCCACCCCCCTCTGTCCTGCCGGACATCTCCCCCGCAAGGGGGGAGATCGGATGTCATTAGCGATTTCGCCAATCTTCAACGCAGCAGGCAAATAAGCCGACGTTGCGGCCAGCCAATCTCCCCCTTTGCGGGGGAGATGTCCGGCAGGACAGAGGGGGGTGTGAAGGAACTCGGTATTTGACCAAGTTTCCACACGGATTTCGGCGCGAATTTTCATCCGCCAGAATGTGTCACGATTCTAAATAGGTGTCCGCCCAGTTCGACACCGCCCAGCGCGGGGTGTTGGCGATGTTCTTGACCGTATCGCGGGCGACGCTGATGAAACTCCATTCGGCGACGTTGATCAGTGGCAGGTCGGCGGCAACTTTTCTCTGGAACTCCTTGTAGAGTTCGGTGCGGGCGGCGGTGTCAAGCGTCTCCGATGCCTTGGCGATCAGAGCGTCGAGATCGGCGTTCTTGTAGCCGCCCTGGTTGGAGAAAGGCACCCCGTCGGGAATGCCGCTCTGCACCAGGATGGTGGTCGAGATCGCCGGATCGCCGCGGAACACCGGCGGCCCGACCGCAAGGTCGAAGGCGTGGTCGGTGTAAACCGCCTTGATATGCGCGGCAGAGTCGTTGTTGATCAGCTGGGCGTCGATGCCGATGGCGGCGAGCGCCTGACGAAGATAGTCGCCGAACTGCTTGGTCTCGTTGAAATAGGGCGCCGGCAGCAGTTTCAGCGAAAAGCGCTTGCCATCATCGCCTCGGCTGTAGCCGGCCTCGTCGAGCAAGGCGTTGGCCTTGGCGACGTCGAAAGCATAGGTCGGCACGTCGGCGGTGTAGAATTGCGGGTCGTTTTTCGGCACCGGGCCAGTGGCGGTGGCGGCATAGCCGAGAAACACCGTCTTGACGACGAAATCCTTGTCGATAGCGTGAGCGATCGCCTGGCGCACTTTCAGGTCGGCCAGCTCCTTGCGGCGATGGTTGATCTCGACGACCAGTTGGTAAGTCAGCCCTTCGTATCCTTTGGTGATCACCTTGAGGCCGGGCACTTTGGAGATGCGGTCGAGATCGGCCAGGGGCACGGCGGAGAAGGCGGCGAGCTGGATCTCTTCGGCCTCGAGCGCGCTGGCCGCCGACGTGCGGTCCGGCAGCACCTGATAGATGATCTCATCGAGATAGGGCTCGTCCTTGCCCCAATAGTCGGTGTTCTTCTCCAGCCGGTAATATTCGCCGGGCTTGTATTCGGCAAATTTGAACGGTCCGGTGCCGACCGGGGCGTTGTTGGCCGGGTTGTCCTCGATCTTTCCGGTCTCGTAGATGTGCTTGGGCACCACGCTGCTCAGCGCCGGCAAGGCGTTGCGGATCAGCTGGAACGGGGTCGGCTTGGCGAATTTGAACACGGCGGTCGCCTCGTCCGGCGTGTCGACCGCCTCCAGATCCTTGAACACGGTGCGGCCGAGATTCTGCAGCGGTTTCCAGACCTGCAGCGCCGAGAAGGCGACATCGGCGGAGGTGAAGGGCTTCCCGTCATGCCATTTGACGTCCTCGCGCAGTTTGAACGTCACCGACAGGCCGTCGGCGGCGCCTTCCCAACTGAGCGCCAGCCGTGGCTCGAGCCCGTCCTTGCCGCCGAAGGAGGCCTCGGCCAAGGTTTCCACGATCTTGCTCGAGATGAAGAAGACGCCGTTCGAGGCGACAATCGCCGGATTGAGATTGCGCGGCTCGGAATCAGCGGCGACAACCAGTCGTCCGCCCTTTTTCGGCGTCTGCGCCCAGCCGATCGTCGGCATGGCGGTGGAGGCCAGCAGCAATGCCGAACCCGCAAGCATCGTACGCCTGGAAATGGTGAACTCTGGCATGATCGAACTCCGTCCTCTCCGCGACCCGGCCGGGTGCGCCGTACCCCTCGGACGCTCGTGAGCATCCTGCAAAGCTGATTATGGCCCTTGTCCGGGGTTTCGCCAGAGACGGAATTGGCGCATCCTCACGTGGCTTTGAAATTTCCGTCCGCTGGACCAGTTACAGGGAAGCGGTCCAATGCGCTGATCTGGCCGGACCAGATTAGACCATGCCGGTAGCGGAATGAGCTTTTGGCGCCCGCTCGACCCATTCTGGCTGGACCAGACCGGGCAAAATGATGCAGATTTGAGGGGAGCCAAGGCTCTAAAACCAGAAAGGCCGGCGCCACGTGCGGTCGGTCATGGCACTTCAGGGAGAGAGACAATGAACGTTGCTCCGGGCAAGAATGTCGTCGGCAGCGTGCCGTTCGACCAGGCCAGGGTGGACGGGCTGATGGAGGAAGCCGGCATCGACGTGCTGCTCGCCACCTCCAAGCACAACACGCAATATCTGCTTGGCGGCTACAAGTTCATCTTCTTCGCCGCCATGGATGCGATCGGCCATAGCCGCTATCTGCCTGTCGTCGTCTACGAGAAAGGCGGGCCGGAGCATGCCGCCTATATCGGCAACCGCATGGAGGGCGGCGAGCACCAGAACCATCCGTTCTGGACGCCGACACTGCATGCCGCCTGCTGGGGCACGCTCGATGCCGCCAACCTGGCGGTCGAGCATTTGCGGAAGATCGGCAAGGGCAATGCCCGCATTGGCATCGAGCCCGCCTTCCTGCCGTCCGACGCCTATATGCTGATCCGCAACGCGCTGCCGGACGCCAAGCTGATCGACGCCACGCACATGCTGGAGCGCATGCGAGCAATCAAAACCGAAGCCGAGCTGGAGAAGCTGCGCATTGCTTCGGAGCTGATCACCGATTCCATGCTGGCGACCATCGGCTGGGCACGCGAAGGCACAACCAAGAGCGAGATCATCGAACAGCTCAGGCGCGAGGAGACCAATCGCGGCGCGCATTTCGAATATTGCCTGTTGACGCTAGGCTCCAGTCACAACCGCGCGGCCTCGCCGCAAACGTGGAAGAAGGGCGAGGTGATGTCGATCGATTCCGGCGGCAACTACCACGGCTATATCGGCGACCTTTGCCGCATGGGCGTGCTGGGTGAGCCTGACGCCGAACTCGAGGATCTGCTGGCCGAGATCGAGACGGTGCAGCAGGCGGCCTTCTCCAAGGTAAAGGCGGGCACGCTGGGCGGTGACATGATTTCTCATGCCGAAGGCGTGCTGAAGAAATCCAAGGTTGCGGCCTATACCGATTTCTTCGCGCATGGCATGGGGCTGATCACGCACGAAGCGCCGTTCCTGATGACCAACCATCCGGTGACCTATGAAGGCACCTATGCCGCAAAGCCGCTGGAGAAGAACATGGTGCTTTCGGTCGAGACGACCATGCTCCACCCGACGCGCGGCTTCATCAAGCTGGAGGACACGGTGGCGGTGACCGGCGCCGGTTACATTATGTTCGGCGATCGGGGTAGGGGCTGGAACAGGGGCGGGGCTTAGGCGCCGTCTATCTCAATTCCCACCTGACGGCAGCAGCCTGAAATCCGGCAGGTCGCGCAGTGCCAATTCCGGCCCGGCCGGCGAATAGACGACGAAAAGCTGCATCGGCGCGTCGCCGGTATTGAGCGTCGAATGGAAGCGGCTTTCCGGCACATAGATGGTGCAACCGGGGCCGACCTTCTCGACGACCGGATTGCCCTTCTCGTCTTCGACCATCTGCTCGCCATTGCCTGAGATGACGAAAATGATCTCCTCGGCACCCGGATGGTTATGACGCGTATGGCCCTTGCCCGACGGCAGGTCGACGACACCACCGGAAAAGCGCTTCGCGCCGTTCACTTCGGGAGCGACCGTCAGCGACAGCCTGCCCCAGTCGAAGCCGAAGGCGCTGACGTCTTTTGGGTATACGAACACCTTGCTGTTGTCGGTCATCGTCTCACCCCTTCTTCTACGCAGCGCCGAACGTGACGGCCTTGAAATCCGCCGTTTGCCTGGCGATCGAAGCTTCCGCCGGCAGCCGTTCCATCGAACTCGCGCCGTAGAAACCGTGCAGGCCCTTGCAGCGCTCGAGAATATATTTGGCGTCGTCCGGCATCGAGATCGGCCCGCCATGGCAAAGCAGGATGATATCCTCGCGCACTGAGCGTGCCGCTTCGGCAATGGCGTCGATCTCCTTCACACAATCGTCCAGCGATTTAGCCGAGGTCGCACCGATCGAACCGCCGGTGGTCACCCCCATATGGGCGACGACGATGTCGGCGCCGGCATGTGTCATGGCGCGAGCCTCGTCTGGATTGAAGACGTAGGGCGTGGTCAACAGGTCGAGTTTGTGAGCCTCGGCGATCATGTCGACCTCGAGCCCGAAGCCCATGCCGGTTTCTTCAAAACTCTGCCGCATCTGGCCGTCGAACAGGCCGATGGTCGGAAAGTTCTGCACACCGGAAAAGCCCATCGTCTTCAACTCGGCCAAAAGCAGCGGCATGATGACGAAGGGATCGGTGCCGTTGACGCCGGCCAGCACCGGCGTCTTCTTCACTACCGGCAGCACTTCGTAGGCCATCTCCTTGACGATCTCGTTGGCGTTGCCATAGGCGAGCAGGCCGGCGGCCGAGCCGCGCCCGGCCATGCGGTAGCGGCCGGAATTGTAGATGATGATCAGGTCGATGCCGCCAGCTTCCTCTGCCTTGGCCGACAGGCCGGTGCCGGCACCGCCGCCGACGATCGGAACGCCGTCCGCGATCATCTTGCCGAATTTCTCCAGGATTTTCTTGCGCGGTATGGCGGCCATATCTTGGTGTCTCACTGTCTGGCGATGTCGAGGAAGGCCGTTGTGGCGGCCCAGGCGAATTCGGGGTCGTTGATATGCAGCGGCAGGCGCAGAACGCGCCGCGTTTTGGCGGGTTTGATGGTGCGCTCGATCGCCTCGAACAAAGCTGCATCGGCTTCAGGGTCGAAGAAGGCGCCGCCTTCGATGTCGAGCGCCGACACGCCTTTCTCCGGAATGAGGAAACGAACCGGACCCTGGCAGAGGCTCAGCCTTGTACCGATCCATTCGCCGATCATTCTGCTTTCGTCGGCAGCGGTGCGCATCAGTGTGACGTTTGGATTGTGCTCGTAGAACAGCCGCCCGCGATAGCGTTCCGGAATCGTCGACGGCGCCCAGAAATTGACCATGTCGAGCGCGCCGACCGAGCCGACATAAGGCAGCCCGGTGCGGGCGATGGCACCAAAGCGATCGTCCGTCGCCGGCAGCACGCCGCCAAACAGCAAGTCGCAGACTTCGGTCGTGGTGATGTCGATGACGCCGGACAACAAGCCGCTGTCGGCCAATTTTTCCATGGTGCGGCCGCCGGTTCCAGTGGCATGAAATACCATACAGTCATAAGTCGAACGAAGTTCGTCGGCGATGGCGGTCACGCACGGCGTGGTGACGCCGAACATGGTGAGGCCTATCGAGGGTCTGCCGTCGGCCGGCGGCGCCGGCTTTGCCGCCATGCCTGATATCGCCTGGGCGGCATTGTGGAGCACGACACGGGAAAGCCGGTTGAGGCCGGCCATGTCGGTCACCGACGGCATCATGACGATGTCGGAGACGTCGACATAAGGCGCGGTGTCGCCGGAGGCCAAGGTCGAAACCATGATCTTGGGCAGGCCGAGCGGCAGCGTGCGCATGCCTGTGGTGATGATCGAGGTGCCGCCGCCACCGCCGATGCCGATAATCCCGGCAATATCGCTACGCGATTGAACAAATCGGGCAAAGGCGGCAGCCATCGCCGCCACTGCGGTGCCGTGGTCGTCGACGCCGAGCACGGCATTGCGACCCTCTGAATGGTGGCTGGCGACCTCGTCTGCCGAAACATCGACCGGCACGGTCGCGCCGCGTGTTCCGATGTCGACACGGGCAATCGAAGCGCCGGTTGCGGCGACCGCATCGGCCAGAAAAGCGAGTTCCTCGCCCTTGGTGTCGGCGGTGCCCACCACATAGATGCGCTTCATCGCGTTTCCCCGGTCCTGGGCGTGTTCGACGCTGCCGTCCCTTTGCCCGGCCATTCGACGGCGCGAAGGGCCATTGCAATTTTTTGAGACGCGCGTATCGTATTGACATGAATGTCTCACGTCAACAAGCGGCAACGGACGACGATGCCGGCCAGGGGCCGAACCCGCGGGTAGAGCGCGGGGCCCGCGCGCGCACCAGGCGGCTGATGCTGGAGACGGCGACAAAGCTGATGCAGGCGGGCGCCACGCCGTCGGTCAGCGAGGTGGCGGAGGCGGCGGAAGTCTCACGCGCCACCGCCTATCGGTATTTTCCGAGCCAGGCGGCGCTGGTGCAGGCGGTGGTCGATGAGGGGCTCGGACCGATCCTTACCTGGAAATCGAGCTCTGCCGATCCCGAGCGCCGGGTGGCCGAGCTGTTCGAGACCGCCATGCCGCGCATCGAGGCCTTCGAAGCGACGTTCAAGGCGGCGCTGAAACTGTCGCTCGACCAGTGGGCGCAGCGACAGGCAGGCACGTTTGACGGCGAACCGGCGTTCACGCGCGGCCATCGCGTCGATCTTTTGAAAGATGCGATTGCGCCACTCAAAGGCCGGTTGCCGCCGCGCGAATTCAAGCGGCTCGCGCAGGCGCTGTCATTGATCTTCGGTGTTGAGATGCTGATCGTACTGAAGGATATATGGGGATTGGACAGCCGCAGTATGATGTCGGTCGCGCAATGGGCCGCCAGCGCGCTGGTACGCGCAGCTGTGACGGAATCGATGATTGAAGGAGATGGGATCGCACCGATGACAGCCGCTAGATGACGCCAATCTGGTTCGACCAGATTTGCGCCCTGCCTACTCATACTATTGGCGATGCAGCGGCCGAGGCAAGGCCCCTATGTATCAAGGAGTAGGAAAATTCAGGGAAAACAGGCAGATATCGCAGAAACCAACTTGTCTGCGTGTCCGCCACCGTCCAAGAAAGGGCTTGACGTTCGTCTGAAATTGGTAATACCAGATCAGGACAAATAAAGCGGATCAAAGGGTGAAGGCTAATATCCGTTTCGGTCGAACGAGGAGGCTCAAAAACCGGAACGGTGCCGTCACGGGAGGACTACCAGGGCCGGCCTCGCCGCCGGCTCGCATGACGCGGTAGAATGCGCACAAGGGAGGAAATCATTATGCGCAAGACAATGACCAGCTTGCTTGCTGGTATCGGCTTAGTGCTAGCCTGCGGAACGTCCGTCTACGCGCAGGAAAAGGAACTTACAATCTTCTGGGCGGAATGGGATCCGGCCAATTACCTGCAGGAACTCGGCAACGAGTACGAGAAGGAAACCGGCGTCAAGATCACGGTGGAAACCACACCGTGGCCCGACTTCCAGACCAAGGCCTTCACCGAGTTCAACGCCCATGGCGACGCCTATGATATGGTCGTCGGCGACTCGCAATGGCTCGGTGCCGGCTCGACCGGTGGCCACTATGTCGACCTGACCGACTTCTTCAACAAGCACAAGGTCGGCGATGTGATGGCACCGGCGACGGTGAAGTACTACGCCGAATATCCGGGCGGCAGCAGCAAGTACTGGGCCATCCCGCTTGAAGGCGACGCCGTCGGCTGGTCCTATCGCAAGGACTGGTTCGAGGATCCGAAGGAAAAGGAAGCCTTCAAGGCCAAGTATGGCTACGATCTCGACGTACCGAAGGATTTCAAGGCGCTGCGCGACATCGCCGAGTTCTTCTATCGGCCGGACCAGAAAAAATACGGCATCGCCATCTACACCGACAATTCCTATGACGCGATGGCGATGGGGTTCGAAAACGCGCTGTTCTCCTTTGGCGGCGAGCTGGGTGACTATAAGACCTACAAGGTCGATGGCTTCATCAACTCCGACAAGGCGATCGCGGCGCTCGACGCCTACAAGGAACTCTACAAGTTCACGCCTCCGGGCTGGGCCAAGTCGTTCTTCGTCGAGGACAACCAGGCGATCACTGAAAACCTGGCGGCGATGAGCATGAACTACTTCGCGTTCTTCCCCTCGTTGATCAACGAGGCGTCGAACCCGAACGCCAAGAACACCGGCTTCTTCGCCAATCCTCCCGGCCCGAACGGGGACCAGTTCGCCGCACTCGGCGGTCAGGGCATCTCCATCGTTTCCTACTCGCAGAAGCAGGAAGAGGCGACCAAGTTCCTGGAATGGTTCATCAAGGACGAGACCCAGAAGAAATGGGCAGCGCTCGGCGGCTACACCTGCAGTGCCGCCGTGCTCAAGTCGCCCGAATTCCAGAACGCCACGCCCTACAACAAGGCGTTCTACGAGACCATGTTCAAGGTCAAGGACTTCTGGGCGGTTCCGGAATATGCCGAACTGCTGCAGCAGCTCAACCAGCGCATCTATCCCTACATGATCGGCGGCGAAGGCACCGCCAAGGAAACGCTGGACGCACTGGCAGCCGACTGGAACGCGACCTTCAAGAAATACGGCCGCGGCCAATAAGTATGAAGCTTCACGGAGGGGGCGTTCGTGCCTCCTCCGTTTCTTTTTCTGATTCTTGAACCGGGAGCAGGGTCTTGGCGACCACGATGATCACCACGCTGGACAGGTCCTCGCGGGCCGCTGCTCGCGGTCTAAGCGACATTTCGATCCGCAATCTCTTCATCATCCCGACGATCCTGTTTCTGATCGTCTTCAACATCTTCCCGCTGATCTATTCGCTGGGCTATTCGTTCACCGATTTCCGCGCCTCGACCAGCGCGGCGGCGAATTTCGTCGGGCTGCAAAACTATCGCGACCTGCTCAGCGATCCCTATGTCTGGTCCAACTTCGCCATCACCGCAAAATACGTCATCATCTCGGTCGCCGGCCAGCTGCTCGTCGGCTTCGGCGTGGCCATGCTGCTCAACCGCGACATTCCGCTCAAGGGCCTGCTGACGACGCTCCTGTTGTTGCCGATGATGCTGTCTATGGCCGTCGTCGGCCTGTTCTGGAAACTGCTCTACGATCCGTCCTTCGGCATCATCAATTATGCGCTGGGCCTCGGCACCTTCGAATGGCTGTCGGATCCGAAAATGGCGCTCTATGCGGTCGCGCTGACCGATATCTGGATGTGGTCGCCCTTCGTCATGCTGTTGTCGCTGGCCGGCCTGTCGGCCGTGCCCAAGCATCTCTACGAGGCCGCCGCGATCGACAGGGCCGGGCCGTTCTACACCTTCTTCCGCATCACGCTGCCGCTGGTCGCGCCGATCCTGATGATCGCGGTCATCTTCCGCACCATGGAAGCGTTCAAGACCTTCGACCTCGCCTATATCCTGACCAGCCAGCCGACGGCCGAGCTGATCTCGATCCGGCTCTACAAGATGGCGTTCCAGGAATGGCAGACCGGGCGCTCCTGCGCGCTCGCCTACATCGTGCTGATCATGGTGCTGGCGATCACCAACATCTATGTCAAATACCTCAACAAGGTGAAGGAGCGCTGAGATGGCCGCAGTCCGCACTTCTTCCGAAATCACCTTCAACCGGGTCGCCATCGTCGCCGTCCTGCTGGTGACGATCATCTTCCTGGCGCCGATCTACTGGATAGCCTCGACGGCGTTCAAGCCGCGCAACCTCGCCACCACCATTCCGCCGACGGTGGTTTTCCAGCCGGAGATATCGCCCTTCGTCAAGTTGTTCACCAAGCGTTCGCAGCTGCGCAGCCCGCCATCACCGGAGGAGTACGCGGCTGCGCCGTGGTGGGAGCGCGTCGTCTTCAATGGCGGCGAAAAGATCGTGCGCGACGGCAAGGGCCAGGTGCAGTGGTCGGGCTATCCGAGCCGTTTCATGAACTCGCTGATCGTTGCCATAACCTCGACCGTCCTGGCCGTCGGCATGGGCACCTTCACCGCCTATGGGTTCTCGCGCTTCAAGGTGAAAGGCGAGGCGGACCTGCTGTTCTTCATCCTGTCGACGCGCATGCTGCCGCCGGTGGTTGTCGCCATTCCGATGTTCCTGATGTACCGGGCGGTCGGCCTCAACGATTCCCATGTCGGCCTGATCATCCTTTACACCGCCTTCAACCTGTCCTTCTCGGTGTGGCTGATGAAAGGCTTCATGGACGAGATCCCCAAGGAGTATGAGGAGGCGGCCCTCGTCGACGGCTATACGCGCATGGAGGCCTTCTTCAAGATCGTGCTGCCCGAGGCCGCCACCGGCATCGCCGCCACCGCCGTGTTCTGCTTTATCACGGCGTGGAACGAATATGCCTTCGCACTGATCATGACCAGCCGCCGTGCCCAGACGGCGCCGCCTTTCATTCCCAGCCAGGTCGGCGCCGGCCTGCCGGACTGGACGGTGATTGCCGCCGGAACCTTCCTGTTCCTGCTGCCGGTTGCGATCTTCACCTTCCTGCTCCGCAACCATCTGCTGCGCGGCATGTCCTTCGGAGCGATCCGCAAATGAGTTTTCGCGACATCAATCAGAAATATCTCGAACCGGGCAGCCAGGTGCTGATGGTGCTCGGCATCATCGCGCTCTGCCAGCCATGGCACATGCTGCTGCACAGCTACGGCGTGACCATCATCCTGATCGGCCTGATCGGCTTCAACATCACCTCCAAGATCGCGCCGGAGGAGAAGGCCGGCACCGGGCAAGGGGCAAACCCGGGGGCACAGCATTGACCCAGATCGAGCTTCGCGGCGTCCAGAAATATTTCGGCGCCGTCCAGGTCATCAAGGACCTCAACCTGAAGATCGACGATAACGAGTTCATCGTGCTGCTCGGCCAGTCGGGCTGCGGCAAGACGACGACGCTCAGGGCCGTTGCCGGACTGGAGACGATCGACGGCGGCGACATCCTCATCGACGGCAAGCCGGTCCAGCACCTCAAGGCCGCCGACCGCGACATCGCCATGGTCTTCCAATCGTTCTCGCTCTATCCGCATATGAGCGTCTACGAGAACATCGCCTTTCCACTGAGGGCGACGCGCAAGAGCAAGGCCGAGATCGACAGCGAGGTGCGCTCGGTCGCCAAGACGCTGCAGATCAGCGATCTCCTCGCCAAGAAACCATCCGCCCTGTCGGGCGGCGACATGCAGCGCGTCGCGATCGGCCGAGCCTTGGTGCGGCGGCCGAAGGCGATGCTGATGGACGAGCCGATCGGCGCGCTCGATGCCAAGCTGCGCGAGGAGATGAGGGCCGAGATCAAGCGGCTGCACATCAAGCAGGGCTCGACCAGCATCTACGTCACTCACGACCAGATCGAGGCGATGAGCCTCGCCGACCGCATCGTCATCATGCATGAGGGCGTACTGCAGCAGGTCGGCTCGCCGGACGAGGTCTATTCGCACCCGGCGAATCTTTTCGTCGCGCAGTTTGTCGGCAGCCCGGTGATGAACGTCGCCGACGCTTCGGTGACCGAGAAAGCCTCGTCGGCCTCGGTCACGGTCGGCGATGCGGCCGCCGGCTTCGAATTCCCGCGCACCTTGCTGTCGAAGCTCAACGGCCATGCCGGCGGCCAGCTCGCGCTCGGCATCCGGCCGGAAGGCGTTCTCGTTCGCCGCGAAGCCGCCGAGGGGTTCTTGCCGGTGGAGACGCAGATCGTTGAGCCGCTCGGCTCCTTCGATATCGTCGACCTCAAGGTCGGCTCCAAGATGCTGCGTGCACGCACCAAGAGCGGCTTCATCGGCGGCCCCGGCGAAAGGGTCTTCGTCAGAATCGATCCCAGCCAGGCGCATTTCTTCGACACGGCGAGCGGCAAATCGCTGGGAGTGAGACTCTGATGGCCCACATCCAGCTCAAGAACATTTCGAAGAAATTCGGCAACCACACCGCTTTGACCGGGCTCGACCTCGACATCGCCGACGGCGAGTTCTTCGTCCTGCTCGGCGAGACCGGCGCCGGCAAGACGACGACGCTGCGCATGATTGCCGGCCTGGAAAAACCGAGCGAAGGCCAGGTCTTTATCGACGGCGTCGATGTCGCCGATTGGGGCGCGGCCGAGCGCGACGTGGCGCTGGTGCTGCAGCAATATTCGCTCTATCCGCGTTATACGGTGCGCGAAAACCTCGAATTTCCGCTGAAGCCGAAGATCCGCCGGTTGCCCGATGCCGAGATCAAGGATCGTGTCGACCGCGCTGCCAGGACACTGCGGATCGAGCATCTGCTCGACCGCAAGACCGACCGGCTTTCAGGCGGCGAGATGCAGCGCGTCTCGATCGGCCGCGCCATCGTGCGCAAGCCGCGGGTATTCCTGATGGACGAGCCGTTGTCAGCGCTCGACGCCAAATTGCGCGAGGCGCTGCGCACCGAATTGAAGAACCTGCAGATGCAGCTCGGCGCCACCTTCCTGTTCGTGACGCACGATCAGATCGAGGCGATGTCGATGGGTGACAAGGTCGGCGTGCTCAACCATGGCCGCATCGTCCAGACCGGCACGCCGTACGAGATTTACAACAATCCGCGCGACACCTACGTGGCGAGCTTCGTCGGCTCGCCGCCGATGAATCTCATCGACGGCAAGCTTGTTAACGGGCGTGCGGTGATGGCACCGCTGAATTTCGAATTGCCGTTTGCGGGGGGTGCCAAGACTTCGGGGGGTGCCAAGACGGGCGCGGCGACCGACGGTCGCCCGCTCGTCTTCGGTATTCGTCCCGAGGACGTCTATCTCGAGACCGGCGCGCCGGTCGAGGCGCGGGTCCATGACGTCGAGAACCATGGCGTCGAGAAGATCCTGACGCTGCGGGTCGGCGACGCCATGCTGCGCGCCACTGTGCCGGCCAGGACCGACGTGCAGATAGAGCAGCCGGTGCGCTTTGCCTGGAACCCGGACAAGGTGGTGCTGTTCGATAAGGGCAGCGGAATAAGCCTGCGTCACGCCGGCTAAGTACAAGCCTCTTTACTGCAGCTAGAGCGGGATGCGTTCAAATTGACCGTGCATCCCGCTCTATCTCTGTTTTAGTCGCATTTGTGCGACGCCGTGTGATTCCACTTGGCTGCGAAATGCTCGAGTCTTCCCGTCATCCCCCGTACGGGGGATGCGGATGCTCCGATTTGTCGAATAGGCTGATCCTTTGGTCCCAAACGGGCTTTGAGCCCAATTTGGAGACCCAAAATGGAGGGTTGGCTATGGGAAATCTGTTCCGCAGTTTTGCTGCGATCCTGCTTGTCGCCGGTATGGGATTGTCGGCCGCACATCTGGGCGAGGCGCAGGCAGCCAAGAAAGTTGTCGCCGGCGCGAAGGTCGACGCCAAGAAGATCAAGGATCTCAACGGCACGGTCAATCTGTCCACCAGTGACTGCAAGCTGTTGTTGAGCGGCACCGTTGTCGAAGTCTCGGATGGCAGGTGCGGGGCTTCCGGCAAATATTGCAAGAGCAGCGCCGGCTCGGCCTGCATCACCGAGCAATAACCCGGCCAACGTTTAGCCGGCCTGGCGGATCTCCGCCTGTTCCTCGGCCCGGAAATGGCTGGGCGGCGATCCGATTACCCGCTTGAAGGCGCGGCTGAAGGAGGCGTCGGATTCGTAGCCGAGGCGCGCCGCGACGACGGAAATCTTGAGCCGGTCGCGGACCAGCCATTGCCGCGCCTGGTGCATCCGTACCTGCGTGACGTACTTTGCCGGTGTTTCGCCGACAATAGTTGCGAAGCGCTCGGCGAAACCTGATCGCGAGGCGCCCATCATCTTCGCCAGAGCGTCCACCGTCCAGTCGCGGCTCGGTTCCAGATGGATCGCGGCCAGCACCCGGCCGATCTCGCGGTCCCTCACCGCCGCGATCCATCCGGAAGAGTCGCCGCAGCCGCGCTCGACCCATGAGCGGATGACGGTCGCGGCGAGCACATCGGCCAGCCGCGCCAGGATGCCGCCGGAGCCGACGCGCTCCATCGTCACCTCGCGGGCCATCGCCTCCAGCAAATGCGGGATACCTGGCTCATAGGCTTCCAACTCATGCGCGCGCATCACGTCCGGCATCATGCCGAGCAAGGGGTGCAAGCCATCGAGATTGAAATACATGCTGCCGAAAAACAGCAAGGTGCCCGGACGGCAGCCGGGCACGCCGTCGTTCGACATGCAATAGACACCCTTGCAGATCTCCTCGACCTCATAGCCGTGGATCGGCGCCGCCTCGATACCCGGCTCGCTCGCCAGCGTGTGGGCTGAACCGCGCGGCAACAACACCGCGTCGCCCGCCTTGAGCTCGACCCATTCGCCGGACGGCTGCAGCAACCAGCAGCCTTTGCGACCGATGAAATGAAACCGTGCCGCCGCCTGAGCCGGAAAATGGATGCCCCAGGGTTCCTTCATCTCGCAACGGCCGTAATCGACGCCTTCGAGGCGCAATCCGCGCAATATGTCTGTCAGCGGATCACCGGTGACAGGGATTTTGGACGAACGGTCAAGCATAATGGTGTTTCTAGCATGGAAACTCCGGACAGTCACTCCCTATGTTGCACTGCAGCCAGATGCTGCGCTGCAACAAGATCGGAGATCCCTCATGACCGAACCCGCGACAGGCGTCATGGACGCCGTTCTCGACCTGACGGAAACCGGCGAACGATCCGAGCCCGCATGGGGGGCGGTGGTCTCCTTGGCGCTCGGAGTCTTCGGCCTGGTGACCGCGGAATTTCTGCCTGCCAGCCTGCTGACGCCGCTTGCGCAGGATCTCGGCATCACCGAAGGCGCCGCAGGGCAGGCGGTAACGGCCACCGCCGTCATTGGCGCGATTGCGGCGCCGACAATGGCCATTGTCACCAAGCGGCTGGACCGCAGGCTGGTCATGTGGGCGCTGACGGTGCTGCTTGTGCTGTCAAATCTGGTAGCCGCGTTTGCGTCGTCGCTTCCCGTTCTTCTGATCGCCCGTATCATGCTTGGCATTAGTCTCGGTGGCTTCTGGTCGATGTCAGCAGCCATGGCGATGCGGCTCGTTCCGATGCGGCTGATGCCGCGCGCCATGTCGATCATCCTCACCGGCGTTTCGGTGGCGACGGTCTGTGCGGCTCCGGTCGGCGCCTATGTCGGCGACATCTGGGGATGGCGGACGGCCTTCATGATCGCCGCCGTGGTCGGCGCGCTAGCGCTGCTCGTGCAGGTGGCTACCATTCCGAAGCTGCCGCCGGCAGGTACGGCAGGTTTTCGCACGCTGCTGGAGGTGATGAAGCGGCCGATGATCAGGGTGGCACTGCTGGTGGTGCTGCTGGTCGCCTCGGGACACTTTGCCGGCTTCACCTATGTCCGCCCGTTTCTCGAGAAGGTGCCCGCGCTGGACATCGAGACGATCTCGCTTGTGCTGCTCGCCTACGGCATTGGTGGCTTCTTCGGCAATTTTGCCGGCGGCTTCATGGCGGAACGCAGCCTCAAGGCAGCCGTCAGCCTGGCGCCTCTGCTGATCGCGTTTTCGGCGCTCCTGCTGCTGGTGGTCGGAGGCTCACCCGTCGTGGCTGCAATAGCGGTGGCCAGCTGGGGCTTTGCCTTCGGCGCCGTCCCAGTCGGGCTGCAGACCTGGCTGGTGCGAGCCGCCCCCGATCAGGCGGAAAGCGCCGGCGGGCTGATGGTCATGACGTTCCAGGTCGCCATCGCGTTGGGCGCCGTCTTCGGCGGCCTGCTGGTCGACAATACCGGCGTTGCCAGCGCCTTCGCCTATTGCGCGGCGGCGACGTTGCTTGCGGCACTGGCGGCGTTCTTACTTGGCCCCAAGGCGATCGACGGTCCCAAGGCCTAAAGCGCGTCGCACTCGATCGGCCTTATGCGACGCGCTTTAGATTCTTTTTTTTATGCATGTCGTTATCACAAAACCGCTGCACACTTTTGCGCGACATGCATTAGACGGAACGGCCGTCGAAGTCGAAGACCGGCACCGCGGCGACGTCCAACGCCTCGATGCAATGAATGTTGATATAGGCACTTCGCCCGCTCCCTTCGCCGACATCCTCGGCGAAGGGGTGAATGCCGCAGCTGCGGCAGAAGCGGTGGGCGATGACATGGTTGCCGAAGCTGTAGCGGCCGAGATCATCGCCCCAGGCAAGCACCCGCATGCTCTCATGCGGCACTGCCCATAGCAGTGCACCCTTGCGCGTGCAGATCGAGCAATTGCACCGTACGGCTCCGGTCAGCTCGCCTTCGACCTCGAACGCGACCTTGCCGCAGTGGCAGCTGCCTTCGTAGAGCATCGGGCCTTCCTCGTGCGGTTCGACAGGTGCAAACCCGACCGTGCCGGGCTATGTCTCCTGCGGCCAGTTTGTGGCTGCTACATTAAGACGTTGCAAGCGTGCGGAGTCCGACACCGAAAATGCAATCAGCCCGTGATCGCCTGGAAGCAATTGTTTCGCGTCTTGCTGCTCGCGTGGGCGATGAGAGCGTTTTCGCAAAGCTCTATCCTGAAGCAGCACGGGCGGCGGCCGACGCCGCCGATGCGCGGCGAAAAGCCGGCGTCACGCTCGGGCCGCTCGATGGGGCGATCACCTCGATCAAGGATCTGTTCGATGTCGCCGGCGAGCCGACGACGGCGGGCTCGCTGCTGCTCGCCACGGCAGCGCCGGCGTTGCGGGATGCCATTGTCGTGGAACGGTTGCGCCAGGCCGGTGCAGTCATCCTCGGCAAGACCAACATGACCGAGTTCGCCTTCACCGCGATCGGCGTCAATCCGCATTACGGCACGCCCGGCAATGCAAGTGATGCCCGCCGTATTCCGGGCGGCTCGTCCTCAGGCGCCGCGGTTTCGGTCGGCGAAGGCACCAGCGAAATCTCCATCGGTTCCGATACCGGCGGATCGGTGCGCATTCCGGCATCGTTGAATGGCGTCGTCGGTTTCAAGCCGACGGCGCGGCGCGTGCCGCTCGCGGGTGCGTTTCCGCTGTCGGCCACGCTGGACTCGATCGGTCCGCTGGCCCGCACCGTCGCCGAATGTGCGGCGGCCGACGCAGTGATGGCGGTCGAAAACCTGGCGGCACTGTTGCCGCTTCCGCTGGACGGCCTGCGCATCGGTATTCCGCGCGGCGTGCTGTTCGATGATACGGAGGAAGAGGTCGCGACGACGTTCGACCGGTGTCTTCGCAAGATGGAGCTTAGCGGCGCACGGCTTGTGGAGTTGTCGATCGACGACCTGCTTGTCGATCTGCGCGCGGCAACCAAACGCGCCTCGATCGCGGCAATGGAAGGGGCGGAGATCCATGCCGACTGGCTGGCGACGGGAGCGACGATGCCGGTCGACCCGCGGGTAAGCGGGCCATTGTCGCGCGCCGCCGCCATTCCGGCCACGGTCTATATCAGAGCAATGCGCCGTCGCGCAGCACTTGCCGCCGCGATGGATGACCGGCTGGCGTCGGTCGACGTGCTGGCCCTGCCGACCACGCCGATGACCGCGCCGACGATCGTCTCGATGACCGGCGACGAGGCCCTGTGCGACAGGACGGAAGGCCTTCTGCTGCGCAACACGCAGGTCGCCAACCAGTTCGATCTTTCAGCCATCTCGCTGCCGATGCCCGGAATGATGCGTCCGGCCGGGCTGATGCTGGTGGCGCGCAATGGCCATGACCACCACCTGCTGCGGATCGCCGCTGCGGTCGAGGCACTGCTTGCAAATTGATCCGATAGCGCGTGTCAGCGCGACGAGCAGTGGCCGCGCTCGTTGTCCTTGGCGGTGCGCTCGATGCTGGTGGCAACCAGCCAAGGCAGGGTGTATCGCTTGCCGTTGAAGGTCCGGGTGCGGTTCTCGATCGAGCCGACAACAACGACCTTGCCGGCATAGAGCTTGTCCGAAAGATCTTGCTGCGGCAGGCGATCGATGTCGATCGAAACGCCTTTGACGAACTTGCCGGTGTCGAGGTCGAGCGCGCTGTTCGATGGACAGGGTGCCATCACGCAGCGCAAGCCGTTGTCGCAGAACACGTAGCTGCCCTGTCCGTTGGCCAAGGCATGCGCCGCCGCCATGCAGACACTGGCGGTCAGCAGGAATTTTGTGGTGTTTCCCATACCGGCAACGTCGCTGGCGAATTCGGGAAAATTGAGGCGTAGCCTGCGCTTTAGAAATCGGCAGGGAACCGCCGCCGGTAGTGCTCGACCACTTCGGGATTGCGCAGATTAACCGGCAATCTGTTGGCCAGCACCAGCAAGGCTTCGCCAGCCGCGCCGACGCCCATGCGCATCATCGACTGTTCGGTGATCCCGGCCATGTGCGGGGTGACGATGACGTTGTCGAAGCCGAAGTAGGGATGGTTGGGCGGCAGCGGTTGTGTCGCAAAAACGTCGAGCGCGGCGCCGCCGATGCGGCCCTTCTGCAGGGCCTCGATCAGCGCGTCGTCGTCGATCACCGGCCCGCGCGAAACATTGATCAGCAGCGCATCCGGCTTCATCCGGTCGATACGTTCCCGGCTGATCAGCCCCCGCGTTTCGGGCGTCAGCGGGCAGCACAGAACGATGATGTCGCTCTGCTCGATGAGCGCATCGATCGACAAGAAGCCGACGCTGTCCGGCGCCGGCCGCATGCTGCGCGTCGTTGCCACCACATTCAGATCGAAACCATGGGCGGCGATGTGGCCGACCGCCTGGCCAATTGCGCCGAGGCCGACAATGCCGATCGTCTTGCCGGCAAGCTCATTGGCCATGACGGTGTGTTCGCGGCCGGCCAGCCAGCCCTTCGCCCGCAAGTCGCGGTCCAACACACGAAAGCGCCGAAGCAGCGCCAGTGCCGCGAACATCACATATTCGGCGACCGAGCGCGCGTTCACTCCCGGAACGTTCGCCACCAGCACGCCCGCCGCGTTGGCCGCTTCCATCGGTACCATGTCCAGCCCGGCGCCGTGGCGGATCGCGGCCCTGAGCCTGGTCGCGCCTTCGAAAAGCGCCGCAGGCAACGGAGCGCGAACAATGATGACATCGGCGTCCCTTGCCTCGGCGGCCAGCGTGGCCGCGTCGAGAGCGGAGGCAACGACGAGTTCGCCGGCCCCTGTCAGCATGGAAGAGGCACGGGGGTGCAGTCTGTGTGTCGACAGGATCTTGGGCATTTCAGGCCTTTTCGAGCGCTGGGCTTTGCGGTTCCGCCTCACGCCCCTCGATCAGCCCCTTCCAATAGCTTTCGGCGCCTTGCAGATGAGCGCTCATCAGCGCCTGGGCGAGGTTGCCGTCGCGGCGCAGCAGCGCCTCGTAGATCTGGATGTGCTCGGCATGCGAGCGCACGCTGCGTTCGGGATCGTTGAAATAGATCGGCAGGCGCATCTCGCCCATCATGTAGTAGACGCTGCAGACATTGTGGAACACACTGTTCTTGGTCGCCCGCACGATCTCGAGGTGGAACTCGCGGTCTTCCCTGGCAAGGCCTTCGCCGGCCGCTATGCGATCCTCTGAGGCCTTCAGGATCTCGCGCAGCCGCTCGAAATTCTCCTCGGTGGCGCGGGAACAGGCAAGTTCGGCGGCCTTGATCTCGTGGATCTTCCGCAACTCGACCGTCTCGTAGATCTGGACAGGATCGAGCGGCAGGCCGGCGCGGGCGAACAGCGCCATAGCCTCGACGCTCGCCTGCTTTGTATCGATGTAGATGCCGGACTTCGCCCGTCGTTCGACGATGCGCATGGCCTCGAGAATGGCCAGCGCCTCGCGGATCTGACCGCGGCTGACGCTGAAATGCTCTGCCAGTTCGCGCTCCGACGGCGTGCGGCCCGTCTCCTTGTCCGAATGGGAGAACAGGTAGGCGGCGAGTTCCGCGAGAAGGTTCTTTTCTTTCATGTCAGCCGTGTTGCGCGTGCGCCTCCAGGAACCGCTCCGAAATAGTGAATCCCAGCCCGGGTCTATCAGGGATCGCTACCATACCGTCCTTTGCTTCGACAGTCTCTTCGATCAGATCGTGGATCATCGGGTTGGCCCCGAGTGAATATTCGACGGTGAAGCTCGCCGGCGAAGCGGCGCAAACATGCAGCCCGGCAAAAAAGCAGGGCGCGCCCGCCCAAAGGTGCGGCGCAAAGCGCAGATTGAAGGCGCTGGCGATGGTTCCGATCTTCATCGCCTCGCTGATGCCGCCGCAAAAGGCCGGATCCGGCTGGAAGATATCGGCGGATTTGAGTACGGCGAGATCGCGGAAGGCGTAGCGCGTCGCCTCACTCTCGCCGGTGGCAATCGGGATCGAGCCGCAGGCGCGCACCTCAGCCATGCCGCGCTTGTCGTCGGCGATCACCGGCTCCTCGAACCAGGCGAGATCGAGGTCGCCAGCGAGATGGATGAAGCGCTTGGCTTCGGCCACCGTGTAGGTGCCGTGCGCGTCGACCATCAGGTCGATGTCGGGACCGAGCGCCTGTCTTGCAGCGCGGACGCGGGCGGCGGAGACGTGCGGGGCGCCGTCCATGGCGCCGACGCGCATCTTCAGCGCCTTGAAGCCGCCCTTGGCGACGTAGGATTGCAGCTGATCGCCGATGGCTTCCGCAGTGGCCCAGCCGCCGGAAGCATAGGCCGGCATGCGGTCCAGCTTGCGGCCGCCGAGCAGTCGCCAGACCGGAACGCCAAGTGATTTGCCGAGAATGTCCCACAATGCGATGTCGACGGCGCTGATAGCGGCGATGCTCATGCCGCGTCGCGCCAATTGCGGCATGGCGTGGCCGGCGCGGGCGGCGCTGTCGTGACGCGCGCCATTGTAGAGCATCTCCCAGATGACGCCGATGTCGGCCGGGTCGAGGCCGACCAGCTGCGGCCCGACCTCATGGTTCAGCAAATGGACAAGGGCGCCGTAGCTGCCGGCGCTGCCGGCGGCGTTCTTGCCTTCGCCCCAGCCGACAAGCCCGTCGTCGGTTTCGATGCGCAGGATGGCGGCGTCGAACGTCGCCACCTGACCGAAGTCGCTGCGGTGCTGCTTCGCGGCTTCGATCGGTATGCGAACCCACCAGGCTTGGACCGTCTTGATGCGCATGTTCATCCTCGGCCCGGCCGCGGTGAGGCGGAAGGGCTCTTTCCAAACGGCTTGGCTACTTGATCAGCGGCAGCAGCGTTTCCGCATTGATGCGCATCTGGTCAGTGTAGAATTTTTCCGTGAGCACGCTGGAGCCGTGGTCCTGAATGAATTTCAGCTGCTCTGGCGAGATGTCGACCGGATTGCGTTCGACCATGTCGGGATAGGGGGCTGCCGGCGTGCGGTCGACTGGGGCGACGAATTCATTGGTCAGCGCGCCGTCATAGCCGATCTCCTTCAGCGTGCCGACAATCTTCGGCCAGTCGATCTGCCCGAGGCCGGCAGCGAAGCGGTTGTTGTCGGCGACATGGAAGTCGTACAGGCGCTTGCCGACCTGCCGGATGGCGTCATAGACGTTAAATTCTTCCATGTGGATGTGGTAGGCGTCGAGGCAGACGCCGCATTCGGGGCTGACCGCATCGGCAAGGGCCAGTGCCTGGGCGCCGCGGTTGAACAGGTAGGTTTCGAAGCGGTTGAGCGGCTCGACCGCGATCTTGACGCCGACCTTCTTGGCGTGGGTGAAGCATTCCCGGGTGGCGTCGACCACCCATTTCCATTCCTCTTCCTCGGTGCCGTCCGGCACGACCTTGCCGACGGTGGCGGGAACCAGCGTGATGATCTCGCCGTCGAGCTCGCTGACCATGGTCAGCACGTCCTTGACATATTGCACCGAGCGCTCGCGCTGGCTCTGGTCCTTGGCGGCGAGATTGCGCTCGCCCAGCATCAGCGTCACCGCTCCCCAGCAACGGATGCCGTACTCGTTCAGCAGCGCGCGTGTTTCCTTGGTCTTGTACTGTTCGGGTTCGCCGGAAATCTCGATCGACTCATAGCCGAATTTCTTGATGCGCTTGAGCGTCGTTTCCAGCGGCTCCGCCCGCATCCAATTGTGCGTCGAAAGATGCATGGTCTATCCTTCCCAGAATCGCCTGTACCAGTTCGCCTGCGACGCACTCTGCCGAAGTGCGCTGCATGATTCCTCCCCAAAGGCCTCCCAGCATTTTTTTGGCAAACTGGTTCGACCAATTGGGCTTGATGGGAGGTCTACAGTAATTTCATCTGGACGGCAAGAAGTGCTACCATCAAGCGCCGTCTCTTGCTTACAGCATTGATTACGTTGAATTATGTTGGGCAGCTCGGCATGGTTGCAGGACTGCGGCCGCGCGTCAAATGGCTTGACCAGATTTCGGCATTTGGTAATACCAGAATAGCGGCGCCGAGCGCGCTGTGCAAAGAGACCAAAGAGGCTGGCCCTGTTTTCAATCGGCGCTATGCTTGGTCGCGAAACATAGGGAGATGCCGATGCCGACGACGATGAAGGGGCCTGGTCTGTTCCTGGCGCAGTTTGCGGGCGACGCCGCTCCGTTCAACTCGCTGGCCTCGATCACCAAATGGGCGGCCGGTCTGGGCTACAAGGGCGTGCAGATCCCGACATGGGACGCCCGGCTGTTCGATCTCGAGAAGGCAGCGTCGTCGAAGGCCTATTGCGACGAGGTGAAGGGCATCTGCGCCGATGCCGGCGTCGAGATCACTGAACTGTCGACGCATCTGCAGGGTCAGCTGGTGGCGGTGCATCCGGCCTACGACGCACAATTCGACGGCTTCGCTCCACCTGCGGTGCACAACAATCCAAAAGCCAGGCAGCAATGGGCGGTCGAGCAGATGAAGTTCGGCGCCAAGGCGTCGAAGAATCTCGGGCTCAAGGCGTCGGTGTCGTTTTGCGGGGCGTTGGCCTTCCCTTACCTCTACCCGTGGCCGCAGCGGCCGGCGGGATTGATCGAGGAAGCATTTGCCGAACTCGGCAAGCGCTGGAAGCCGATCCTCGACGTCTATGACGAGAACGGCGTCGATGTCGGCTACGAAATCCATCCGGGCGAGGACGTGTTCGACGGCGCGACATTCGAGATGTTCCTCGATGCGGTCGGCGGCCACAAGCGCTGCAACATCAACTACGACCCGTCGCACTTCCTGCTGCAGCAGCTCGATTATCTCGAATTCATCGACATCTACCACGAGCGGATCAAGGCGTTCCACGTCAAGGATGCCGAGTTCAATCCGACCGGGCGGCAAGGCGTCTATTCGGGCTACCAGAGCTGGACCAACCGTGCCGGGCGGTTCCGCTCGCTCGGCGACGGACAGGTGGATTTCGGCGGCATCTTCTCCAAGCTTACCCAATACAACTATGATTCATGGGCGGTGCTGGAATGGGAATGCTGCCTGAAGCACCCGGAGGATGGTGCTGCCGAGGGCGCTCCCTTCATCCAGCATCATATCATCAGGGTTACGGAAAAGGCATTCGACGATTTCGCCGGCGGCACGACCGACAAAAAGGTGCTGCGCGGGATGATGGGGATCTAACACAGCTTTCCCTCCCCCTTGAGGGGAGGGTCGATCCGCGCAGCGGATCGGGGTGGGGTCGCTGGGTTGAGCTCGGCATTGACCGACCCTCCCGGCCCTTCGGGCCACCCTCCCTCAAGGGGAGGGGTATCTCAGACAACGAGGGAGAAAATCATGGTCGGCGCATCGAAGGCGGAAACCGGGGGCGGTCCGATCCGCTACGGCATGGTTGGCGGCGGACAAGGCGCCTTTATCGGCGCGGTGCACCGCATCGCGGCGCGCATGGACAACGAGTTCGTGCTGGTCGCCGGCGCGCTGTCATCGAATCCGGAGCGCGCCAAGGCCTCGGCGGCCGAGCTTGGGCTCGATCCGGCACGCAGCTACGGCTCCTATGCCGAGATGGCCAAGGCGGAGGCCAAGCGGCCGGACGGCATCGAGGTGGTCGCCATCGTCACGCCGAACAATGTGCACGTGCCGGCTGCCAAGGCTTTTCTCGAGGCCGGCATCCACGTCATCTGCGACAAGCCGCTGGCGACGACGCTGGCCGAGGCAAAGAAGCTGGCGGCGCTGGTCGAAAAGACCGGCAAAGTGTTCGTGCTGACGCATAACTACACCGCCTATCCGATGGTGCGGCAGGCACGCGAGATGGTGGCCAAGGGGCAGCTCGGCGATATCCGCATCGTGCAGTTGGAATATCCGCAGGACTGGCTGACCGAGGACCTGGCCGCCACCGGCCAGAAGCAGGCTGCGTGGCGCTCAGACCCCAAGCAGGCGGGTGCGGGCGGTGCGCTGGGTGATATCGGCACCCATGCCTATAACCTTGCCCGTTTCGTCTCCGGGCTGGAGCTCGATTCGTTGTCGGCCGATCTCGATGCCTTCGTGCCGGGGAGGCTGCTCGACGACAACATCAATGTGCTGCTGCGCTTCAAGCCGGTCGGCGGGTCGCACCCGGCCAAGGGCATGGTCTGGGCCAGCCAGGTGGCGCCCGGCCACGAGAACGGGCTGAAATTGCGTATCTACGGCTCGAAGGGCGGGCTCGAATGGGTGCAGGCCGACCCGAACTATCTCTGGTACACGCCGTTCGGCGAGCCGAAGCAGTTGATTACCCGAAATGGCGCCGGCGCGCTCCCCGTCGCGGGGCGCGTCAGCCGCGTCCCGCCAGGGCATCCGGAAGGCTATCTCGAAGGTTTCGCCAACATCTACCAGGAAGCCGCGCGGGCTATTCGTGCGGCGCGCCGGACGGGCGGCAAGCCGGCTAAGGATGTCGTCTTCCCAACCGTGCAAGACGGCGTCGAAGGCATGGCCTTCATCGAAGCCTGCGTGAAGTCGTCTAAGAAGAATGGGGCGTGGACGAAGCTTTGAAGGGGTGGTGATATTCAGGTGAGGCCGGCCTGCAAATGGCAGTTTTCCTGCGCTTCCGGTGCTCACGTACCAAAAGTACGCTCCGCTCCGGTTCTCGGAACCTACCATTTTCGGCTCGGCCTGACCTGAATCTACCACTCCTCGGGCGCGATCGAGCGAATGAAGGGAGGGGCGTCGATGAAGATCGGCATGTGCATGCTGTTGTGGACGACGGCCGTGTCGAAAAAACACGAGCCGCTGTTGAGAGACATCAAGACGACCGGCTTCGACGGCGTCGAAATACCGGTCTTCTCCGGCGCGCCGGACGGCTACAAGAAGCTCGGTGATCTGCTCGACCGAATCGGGCTGCAACGCACCGCCGTCTCGGCCATGGGCGATCCGGCGATGAACCTGATCTCGCCGGATGCCTCGACGCGCAAGGCCGGTATCGACTACATGAAATGGGCGATCGACTGCGCGCAGGCGCTTGGCGCAGACACGTTGAGCGGCCCGTTGCATTCGACGCTCGGGGCCTTCTCGGGCAGCGGGCCGACGGCGGCCGAGAAAAAACGTTCGATCGCTTCGCAACGCGCTATTGGCGACCATGCCGGCAACAAGAGCGTCACCATCGGGCTGGAGGCGCTCAACCGCTTCGAATGCTATCTGCTCAACACGATGGACGATTTGTCGGAGCATATCGACGCGATCGACCGGCCGCACATCAAGGCGATGTACGACACCTTCCATGCCAACATCGAAGAGGCCGACCCGATCGGCGCCTATACACGCAACCGCAAGAACGTCGTCCATATCCACATTTCGGAGAACGACCGCGGCGTGCCGGGCCGCGGTCACATCCCCTGGAAGGAGACTTTCTCCGCCATCCGCGAGAGCGACTATGACGATTGGCTGACGATCGAGGCGTTCGGCCGCTCGCTGAAGGATTTGGCCGCGGCCACCAAGGTGTGGCGCGACTTTTCCGAAGGCCCGGAAGCTGTTTACCGCGACGGCTACAGGCACATCAGGAGCGGCTGGAAGAAGGCGGCCTAACTGCCGCCGGCGCAACGCGGCCGTCACCCCTGGCCGGCCTGGATCCTGTTGTAGTCGTGGATCGTCCTGCTCAAGCGGCGGCGCAGGAAATTGGAAATGTTGTCGAAGATGAAAACGACGAGCAGGACCAAGAGCACCATGTAGAAGACATTGGCCCAGTTGGAGTTGGTGCGCATCGCTTCCCAAAGCTTCAGGCCGATACCGCCGGCACCGACAGCGCCGATGATCGTTGCGCCCCTGGTGTTGGATTCCCACTGGTAGAGCGTCTGGCTGATGAAGACCGGAATCACTTCCGGCAGCACGCCATAGCGCTGCACCAGCAAGCCGTTGGCGCCGGTCGACTGGATGCCCTCGCGCGGCTTGTCGTCGATGTTCTCGAGGCCTTCCGAATAGACTTTGCCGAGCGTGCCGATCTCGGTGAAGAAGATCGCGGCGCTGCCGGCAAGCGGGCCCGGGCCGAAGGCGCGGGTGAAGAACAGCGCCCAGATCAGCATGTCGACCGAACGCATGAAATCGAAGAAGCGCTTGAGCACCTGACTGATCACGCCGCTCGGGGTGATGTTGCGGGCGGCAAAGAAGGCGAGCGGGAAGGCGACGATGCTGCCGAGCAAGGTGCCGAGAAATGCCATTACGATGGTCTGGAACAGCTTCGTCCAGACATCGCCATGCTGCCACTGGGCGTTGTACCAGATATTGTCGGCGGCCAGCGTGATGTTAGATGTGCCCGGCTTGAGCTGGGGTCCGGACATCAGCAACGAGACCACCTCGCCGGGCGACTTGCCGAAGAAGGGCGAGCGTGTGTCGAAGACGAAATTCGCCCAGCCGAGGAAGCGCTTGCGGACCTTGACGCGATCGACGGTTATGCGGACCTCGCCGGCAAAGCCCATCCTGGCGACGATTTCGTCGTCGTGTGCGGTGATCCAGTCCGGCACCAGGCCGGATATCACCGGCTTGCCGCTGGCCAAGGACACCGGCACCGTCTGGCCATTGGCGACCAGCATCGCCTCGGTCTTGTCGAAGGTAACCGATTTGGCCCGGCCGTCGATCAGAATGGTGTAGGAGCCGTTCGCACTGGTGATGACCCAGTCGGGATGAGGATCTTCGCCGAGCGCGGAAAAACGCGGGTATTTGGGCGTGATCTGAGGCTGATCGAGACGGAATTCCGGCTGCAGATCGTAGCTGATCCATTGCGTCAGAAAGAGCGGCAGGCGCTCCCAGTGGGATTCCCTCAGAACTTGCGGCAGGCTGAAGAACCACAAGGTGTAGACGAGGTAGAGCAGGATGCCGGCGAACAGGACCAGCGGGCCGAAGCGTTTGTACAGGGGCCGCCGGAACACATGGGGGAAGCGCTCCTCGATCGACTGCATCTCATCGGCGGTCATTGCGGCCATGCTCAGGCGCCCATCATGAAAGCCTGCTCGCCGACGAGCTTGCGGCGAAGCCAGGCAGAGAACTGATCGACGAGGAAGATGGTGGTGAACAACAGCAGCACCAGAGCCAGCGTCTTGGCGCCGAAGCCGCGCGAGATGGAGAGCTTCAGCTCCTCGCCGATGCCACCACCCCCGACCGCGCCGATGATGGTCGAGATGCGGACATTGATCTCGATCCTGAGCAGCGTGTAGGACGTGAAATTGGGCAGCACCTGCGGCAGGGCAGCGAAGCGCATGCGCTCGAACCAGTTGGCGCCGACGGCGCGCAGGCCTTCTTCGGCGCGCATGTCGATGTTTTCGTTGATCTCGTAGAAGAGCTTGCCGAGGGCGCCGATCGAATGCAGGCCGATGGCGATGATGGCTGCGACCGGGCCGGTCGAGAGGATGGCTGCGAACAGGCCGGCAATGACGATCTCCGGGAAGGCGCGAAGCAGTTCCATGAAGCGCTTGACGACGAGCCTGAGCACCGGACTGGGCGTCAAGTTGCGCGCCGCGATGAAGGAGAAGGGCACCGCAAAGACGAAGCCGATGAAAGTGGAAACCAGCGCCACGTTGAGCGTGGTGAGCATCAGCTCGAAATATTCGGGTAGATAAAAGCCGCGCCAGAGATAGACGCGGCCAAGCGGGAAGTTGAACTCCTGGCTGCCTTTGTCGTGCGGCGATGCGATGTCGAACAGCGCGCGCCAGACGTCATTCCAGTCCTTGGGAACAAGCCAGCTAAGGAAATCCAGTATGTGCGGCAGCCGATCGAAGAAATGTCCGGCATTGGCCTCGTCGGCGAACCACATGGCTGTGCACATGGCAACAAGCAGCAAGCCGATGCCGAGCGCGGTGTAGAACCGGCGCAAGGACGTCTGGCGTCGCCAGGTGTCGGCCGTCCGCCGGGTCGCGTCTGAACGGATCGTGGCTGAGATGGTCATGATCGGCATGCAAAAAGGGCGGCGCTGGTAAGGCCGCCCTTTTCAATTGCATTCACCCGCCGATCGCGGCTTTGCGGGCTTCGACGATGACGCTGTAGAAGTCCGGCTTCACTGGAACGTAGCCAGTGAAATCGCCGCCTTCGATGGCTTCGAAGCAAGGCTTGTCCTTGGCCGGCAAGCTGGTGAAGAAGTTGGCGAGCTTGGCGCTCATATCGCCGCCGAGCGCGGTGCGCACGACCAGCGGGCCATTCGGGATCAGGCCGGAGCGCCAGACTTCGACGAAGTCGTTGGGGTCGACGGCGCCCTTGGCGACTTCCTTGTGGAAGGTGCCGGACGTGTAACCGTTCTTGAAGTCGCCGATGCCCGAGGAGTCGTCAACCGCCACGTCGACCTTGCCGTCGCGGACGGCGAGAAGGTTGTTCTCGTGGCCGCCATTGAACTGGGTCGAGGCGAAGAAGGTTTCGTTCGAAGCGCCGGTGTCCTTCGGGATCTGGGTCAGCGGGATCAGATAGCCCGACGTCGAATCCGGGTCGGCATAACCGAGCTTCTTGCCCTTGGCCGATTTGATGTCGGTGATGCCGGACGACTTCAGCGCCAGGCCTATCGAATAATAACCGGTCGCACCGTCGGTCTGCTGGGTGGTGAGGATCGGGGTCACCGCGTTCGGATCCTTGAGGTAGACGCTGGCATAGCCCGACGCACCAAGCTCGGCGAAATCGAGCGTGCCGCCGAGCAGGCCCTGGATGACGCCGTCGTAGTCGGCGGCCGGGAACAGCGAGACCTTCTCGAAGCCGAATTCGGACGTCAGGTGATCGGCGAGGCACTGAAAATTGCGCAGCCGGTCCGCTTCATTTTCACCGCCAAGGATACCGATGCGGAATTCCTTGATATCCTGGGCGTGAGCGGCACTGGCCGCGATGGCGAGCAATGAAACCGCGCCAAAAACCATCTTCCTGAACATTGGGTCTCTCTCCTTTGATCCGGCCTCGCGCCGGTTGCGATCGAATTTTGACGAGTGCCTTTGACGCGGGCGGCGATCAGGCCGTTCTCAATAACCAGGAAACGCTGGCTCGAGCGGTCCGGCGGATGCAGCGATTTTCTGTTTGATGGCGACACTGGTCGAGGTGATGGCCTCGGAGATTTCGCCGCCATTGCTGTCGGCGCCATAGACCATGCGCACCGCCTCGCGATTGAGGTCTTCGGGCGGGCCGTCGAAGACGACCTTGCCGGCGGCCATGCCGATGATGCGGTTGCAATAGTTGCGCGCCGTATCCAGCGTATGCAGATTGGTGATGACGGTGATACCCTCGCGCAAATTGATATCCTGCAGCGAATCCATCACCACTTTGGCGTTGAGCGGATCGAGCGAGGCAATCGGCTCGTCGGCGAGCAACACCTTCGGCTGCTGCATCATGGCACGCGCGATCGCAACGCGCTGCTGCTGGCCGCCGGAAAGCGTGCCGGCGGGCTGCAGCGCGGTGCGGGCGATGTCCAGGCGCTCGAGGGCTGCAACCGCCTCGGCGCATTCGTTGCGGGAGAACATGCCGAACAGGTTGGACAGGGTCGAGCGGTGGTTGAGCCGGCCGAGCAGCACATTGGTCAGCACATCGAGGCGCGGCACCAGATTGAACTGCTGGAAGATCATGGCACAGTCGCGTTGCCAACGCCGGAGCGGCGAGCCGCGCAACCCGGAAACCTCGACGCCGTCGAACAGGATGGATCCCTGGCTGGGATCGATGAGGCGGTTGATCATGCGCAGAAGGGTCGATTTGCCGGCGCCGGAGCGGCCGATGACGCCGACCATCTGTCCTTGCGGGATCGAGATGTGAACATTGCTGACGGCGGTGTTCTTGCCGAACCGGCGGGTGACGCCGCGGATTTCGAGCGTAGCTGACATGGTGCAGGCTCCAGTCCAATCGCAATTGAAGGTCTGTTAACCCTCGCTAGCGCAGCTACGTGAACCTGCGGTGTCTGATTGATGTCAGTTTTGTTACCGCCCACAGCCTGGAGCGGGGCGGGATCAACTCGGCGCGAGAAGCTCGAATGGTGAATGGTGATAAGAAAGGCTTTCCTGAGCCTCGAAATTTAATCGCTGCCCGCCATTACCATTCACGATCCTTAGCCACCATACTTCTCCAGAAAAGCCTCCGCCGACAGCTCCCGGAAATCGTCGAGCGCGGCGCGCAGCCTTGCATGATCCCAATCCCACCAGGCGAGCGCCTGATAGCGCTCCGCGGTGCGGCGGTCGAAGCGCTCGCGGATCGGCTTGGCCGGTACGCCGCCGACGATGGTGTAGGGAGCGACGTCCTTCGATACCACTGCGCCGGCACCGACCGCCGCACCGTCGCCAACGGTGACGCCGGGCAGGACGGTCGAGCCATGGCCGAGCCAGGTGTCGTGGCCGATGGTGACGCGTTTGGCGCGGCGCTGAGCGAAGAATTCGCTCTCGTGCTCGGCGTCGTCCCAATAGTCGGAGGCGCGATAGGTGAAATGGTGCAGCGTCGGCCGCCAGGTCGGATGATTGGTGGCATTGATGCGGACGCTGGCGGCGATGTTGGCGAATTTGCCGATTGTCGCGCACCAGACGCTGCAGTCCTGCATCATGTAGGAATAGTCGCCGATCATGCTTTCCGAAACCCGGCTTCGGTCGGCGATCTCGGTCCAGCGGCCGAGCGTCGAGTTCTCGATCTCCGCCGTCTCGTGGACCAGCGGGGCCTCCGACAATTTCCTGGTCATGCGGCGATTTTCCCAGCGGCGAAGGCGGTCACGTCTATGATGCGATCGGCGACGGCTTCGCGCACGTCGTAATCGTGGAAGATGCCGAGCAAAGCGACGCCCGCCGCCTTCTTGGCGGCGATCAGGGAAATCACGACGTCCCGGTTCTTCCCATCAAGCGAAGCGGTCGGCTCGTCGAGCAGCAGGATCGGATGCTCGGTGATGAAGCCGCGCGCGATGTTGACGCGCTGCTGTTCGCCGCCGGAGAACGTCGCCGGCGGCAGCGCCCAGAGTTTTTCCGGCAGGTTCAATTGGGCCAGCAAGTCGCGTGCCTTGCCGCGCGCGGCTTCGCGCTCCTCGCCGCGCTCGACCAGCGGTTCGGCGACGACATCGAGCGCCGAGACGCGCGGCACGGTGCGCAGGAACTGGCTGACATAGCCGATCGTGAGCCGGCGCACGGCTAGCACGGTGCGCGGGCTGGCCGTGGCGAGATCGATGAGCCCGTCCTCGTGCTGGACGATGATCTGGCCTGCGTTGACGGCATAATTGCCGTAGAGCATTTTCAGGATCGAGCTCTTGCCGGCGCCGGACGGGCCGCCGAGCACGGAGCATTCGCCGGCCCTGATCGCGAAAGAGACACCGGCGACGACAGGCAGTTTGATGCCGTCGCGCAGATGCATGGTGAAGCTCTTGGCGACATCGGAGACGACGAGCGGGGTTGCCATCAGAGGGTGCTCCATTCGCCAGTCGTTTGCGGGCCAACACCCCCCTCTGGCCTGCCGGCCATCTCCCCCTCAGGGGGGGAGATTGGCTGTCGCATTCGGTTTCGCCATTCTCCTGTGTCGCAGAACGGGCGGGACATAAAAGCTGCCGATCTCCCCCCTTGAGGGGGAGATGGTCGGCAGGCCAGAGGGGGGTACGCCGGAGCAATCATCGTCACACCTGCAGAATCGAGGAGACAAGCAACTGGGTGTAGGGCGCGCGCGGACCGTCGAGGACGCGGTCGGTGAGGCCGCTTTCGACAACACGGCCGTCCTTCATCACCATCATGCGCTGCGACAACAGCCGCGCCACGGCGAGATCGTGGGTGACGACGATGGCCGCCAGGCCGAGATCGGTGACCAGCCCCCGCAGCAGATCGAGCAGGCGTGCCTGTACCGAAACGTCGAGGCCACCGGTCGGCTCGTCCATGAACACCAGCCGCGGCCCTGTGACCAGGTTGCGGGCGATCTGCAGGCGCTGGCGCATGCCGCCGGAGAAGGCGCGCGGCTCGTCGTCGATGCGGTCCTCGTCGATCTCGACGCGCGACAGCCAGTCGACCGCCGTCGCGCGGATCCTGCCATAGTGGCGGTCGCCGACCGCCATCAGCCGTTCGCCGACATTGGCGCCGGCCGACACCGTCATGCGCAGCCCGTCGGCGGGGTTCTGATGGACAAAGCCCCAGTCGGTGCGCATCAGGAAGCGGCGCTCGGCCTCGCTCATGCGGTAAAGCTCACGGAACTGGCCGTCGCGCATGCGGTAGCTGGCGGTGCCGGAAGAGGGCAGCAGCCGAGTCGACAGGCAGTTGAGCAAAGTCGTCTTGCCGGAACCGGATTCGCCGACCACCGCCAGCACTTCGCCCGGCCACAGATCAAAGGTAACGTTCTCGCAGCCGACGCGCGAGCCGTAGAATTTGGACAGCGCCGAAACGCGCAGCAGCGGTTCGTCGGTCATTCAGCCGGCTCCATTTTTCCTGGGGCAAGATGGGTCTCGGGCGCGAGATGGCCGCGGTGGCCTTCGGCGCGCCGCTTCTCGCAATAATCGGTGTCGGAGCAGACGAACATGTGGCCGCCATGGTCGTCGAGGATGACCTCGTCGAGATAGACGTTCTCGGCCGCGCACAGCGCGCAGGGCTGGTCGAAGGTCTGCACTTCGAAGGGATGATCCTCGAAGTCGAGGCTGACCACCTCGGTAAAGGGCGGCAGCGCATAGATGCGTTTTTCGCGGCCGGCGCCGAACAACTGCAGAGCCGGCGAACGGTGCATCTTGGGATTGTCGAATTTCGGCGTCGGCGACGGATCCATCACATAGCGGCCTTCGACCTTGACCGGGTAGGCATAGGTGGTGGCGATGCGGCCGTGCCTGGCGATGTCCTCGTAGAGCTTCACATGCATGAGGCCGTATTCCTCAAGCGCATGCATTTTGCGCGTCTCCGTTTCGCGCGGCTCGAGGAAGCGCAGCGGCTCGGGGATCGGCACCTGATAGACCAGCATCTGACCGGCACTAAGCGGATATTCAGGGATGCGGTGGCGCGTCTGGATGATGGTCGCCTTGGCCGTCTCGGTGGTGACGGCGACATTGGCGACCTTCTTGAAGAAGGCGCGGATCGAAACCGCATTGGTGGTGTCGTCGGCGCCCTGGTCGATGACCTTGAGTACATCGTCCGGGCCGATGATCGAAGCGGTGACCTGCACGCCGCCGGTGCCCCAGCCATAGGGCATCGGCATTTCGCGCGACGCGAACGGCACCTGATAGCCGGGGATGGCAATGCCCTTGAGGATGGCGCGGCGGATCATCCGCTTGGTCTGCTCGTCGAGATAGGCGAAGTTGTAGGTGGCGATGTCGGTCGGTTGTCCGGTCATTCGGCGGCCTCCCTCTTCTCTTCGGCCTTGCCGGCGTTTTCGCGGGCGTCGTGCGCGGCGCGCATGCGGCGCACGAGGTCGAGCTCGGCCTGAAAATCAACATAGTGTGGCAGCTTCAAATGCTCGACGAAGCCGGTCGCCTGGACATTGTCGGAATGCGAGATGACGAACTCTTCGTCTTGCGCGGCGGCGACGACATCTTCGCCGAATTCGGTTGCACGAAGAGCGCGGTCGCATAGCGCCATGGCCATCGCCTTGCGCTCGCTCTGGCCGAAGACGAGGCCGTAGCCGCGGGTGAATTGCGGCGGCGCCTTGGCCGAGCCCTTGAACTGGTTGACCATCTGGCATTCGGTGACGCGGATGCTGCCGAGCGGCACGGCAAAGGGCAGTTCCGGCACGTCCAGTTCCAGTTCGACCTCGCCGATACGAACCTCGCCGACGAAAGGATGGTTGCGCGCATAGCCGCGCTGGGTGGAATAGCCGAGCGCCAGCAGAAACCCCTCGTCACCGCGCGACAGCGCCTGCAGGCGGATATCACGCGCCATCGGGAATTCGAGCGGCTCGCGGGTGATGTCGCCGGGGACATGATCCCCGGGCATGTCGCCGTCGGGCTCGATCAGGCCTTCACGGGCGAGGATGGCGGACACGCGCGGCATCGCCTCCGCCTCGCCTGCACGCTGCTCCGGTTCAGCGACATCGCCGCCGGCGGCAAGCTCGGGGTCGAGCAGCCGGTGGGTATAGTCGAAAGTCGGGCCGAGCAACTGGCCGCCAGGCAGGTCCTTATAGGTCGCCGACACCCGCCGCTCGACCAGCATCGTGCCGGTGTCGATCGCCCTGGTGTAGCCGAAACGCGGCAGCGTCGTGCGATAGGCGCGAACCAGGAAGATCGCCTCGATCATGTCGCCGCGCGCCTGGACGATGGCGAGTGCCGCCAGTTCGCGATCATAAAGCGAACCTTCGCTCATCACGCGGTCGACGCCGAGCGCCAGCTGCTCGACGATCTGGTCGAGGCGAAGTGCCGGCACCGAACGGTTGCCGCGCCGGCGGTCGGCGAGCAATTTGTGGGCGTTGCGAATGGCCGCTTCGCCGCCTTTTACCGCGACATACATGCTACGCCTCCATCGTCTTGATGCGCGTCGTGCGCGGCAGGCAGGCAATTGCGTCGGACGTGGCGAGGATGATGTCGACGCCACGCGGAAAGCGCTGATTGTTCTGCTTCCATTGCTCGACGAAATGGCGCGGCATTTGCGCCGGCGCGATCGTCGCCGTCTTCTCGATGCCGGGGCCTTCGAGCAGCAGCGCAGCGCCGGAGACGAGATCGCCGACCCCGAGGACCAGCGTCGTGGAACGGTCGGGATAATCCTGGGTGCCTTGCGAAAACCCGTCGAGCGCCATCATCTCGGCCGGCGTGGCAATCAGCGCGAAATGCGCGTCGGCCGGGGTGTTAGCCAGCGGCGTGCCGGTATGGAAGCCAAGCCAGGATTTCACCGCCGCCGACCCCTGCAAAGCCGGGTCGAGCCAGAGCGGCGTGTCGGTGTCGCAGAGCGCCAGAGCAATGGCGCCGGCGGTGGCCGACAGCGGCGACGGCGGGTGGGCGAGCGCCGGCAAGGGCTGCACGCTGCCCGGCCGCGCCATCGCGTCCATCACGGCGCGGAATACGGTCTGGGCGTTGAATACCGGATCGGCGAAGCCGCCCTCGATCGATTGCACGGCTGCGTTCATCAGTCTTCTCCGCGTACCATGGTGAAGAAATCGACCTTGGTCGCCGCCGTCTCGGCGCGGCGCTGGTCACGGGCCTTGGCCAGCGCCGCCTGCAAGGGCGCGACGATCCTGGTCTCGACCTCGTTGCGGCGGGCCGGGTCCTGCCAGAGTGCGTCGGCGATTGCCGCCAGCCTTGCCTTCTGCTTGTCGCGACCAAGCGCGTTGCAGTGGCCGACATGGCCGGACGCAAGCCGCACCGTGGCGCGGGTGACCGTCGCCTCGCCGACATTGAAGGGAGCGCCGCCGCCGCCGATGCGGCCGCGTACCGTAACTAGGCCGGTTTCGGGGCCACGCAGAAGTTCAGCTTCGGAAGGCAGGCCGGCTTCGTCCCAGAGGCGGACAATGTCGTCGCCGGACGATTGCGCCAGCGTCGCCATTACGGCCCTGCGCTCGGCCTGCTCTCGCGCTTCCCGTCCTCGCATGGCTGCTACTCCTCGTTTGCGTGCATTTGTCTATTGATATAGACAACTATACAAATTCTATCTATTATCTAGCGTGTGTCTATGACGTGTACGTGACACGGGCCAAAAGGTCGGCGCAAAGATTGGGGCGGGAAATGATCGGGCAAGCCAACAGCATCGAGCGGCGCAGCGGTGTCGCGCTATGGCGGCAGATCGCCGACCAGATCCTGCATTCGATCGCCGTCGGCGATTTTCCCGAGAATGCCGCGCTGCCGCCTGAGGTGGCACTTGCCGAACGCTATGGCGTCAACCGCCATACGGTGCGCAGCGCTATCGCAGCGCTGGTGCAGGAGGGTGTGCTCAAGGCGGAGCAAGGGCGTGGCACCTTCGTGCTGTCGCGAAAGCGGCTGTCCTATCCGATCGGCGCCCGCACCCGCTTTTCCGAGGGATTGCAAGGACAGGCGTCAGAGCGGCATATCACCTTGCTCGCGTCGTCGGTCGAGCCAGCCAACCGTCGTGTCGCAGAGGGCTTAGGCCTTGTGCAGGGGGCCGACGTGATACGCCTGGAAACGCGGGGCGAAGCCGATGGGATGCCGGTGTCCCGCGCTGCCGGCTGGTTCGATGCCAGGCGCTTTGCCGGCATCGATGCTGCCATGGCAGAAACCGGTTCGATCACGGCATCGCTGGCACGTTTCGGCATCGACGACTATCTCCGGCAATCGACCGTGCTGTCGGCGCGCCATGCCGATGCCGCCGACCTTGCCGACCTCGACCTGCAGCCCGGCGCCATCGTGCTGGTGACGGTCGCCGTCAACGTCACGCCCGACGGTCAGCCGATCCAGTTTTCGGAGTCGCGCTTCCCGGCCGAGCGGATCGAACTCAGACTGTCGGCGCTTTGAGACGCGGCTATCGTTGTGTCATCCGACCTGGATGACCGCCTTGATCAGCCCGGATTTCTCATGTGCCCAGCGGGCGAGGTCGCGCGGCGTCTCGCCAAGCGTGGTGCGGTGGGTGACTAGCTTTGCCAGCGGCACCGCACCGTTGCGGATTGAAGCGGCGACATGGTCGAAATCGGCGCGCAGAGCGTTGCGGCTGCCGATCAGCATCATCTCGCGCTTGTGGAATTCGGGATCGGAAAAGGCGATGTCGTCCTTGACGACGCTGACCAGCACCAGCGTGCCGCCATGCGCGACATGGGCGAAGGCCGACTGCACCGACTGGGTGTTGCCGGTGGCGTCGAAGACCACGTCAAAACCATCGCCGTCGGTCGCCTGTCGCACCAGATCGGCGGCGGCTCCCCGCGAACCGTCGAGGGTCGCGAAGCCGAGTCCGCTTTCGGCAAAGCCAAGCCGTTCAGCGCTCATGTCGAGCAGCGTCACGTCGAGCCCGGCGATCCGGGCGAACAGCGCCGTGCCGAGGCCGATCGGGCCGGCGCCGATGACCAGGGTACGCGCGCCCGATTGAGCCAGCGAGCGCCGCACCGCATGCGCCCCGATCGCCAGGAATTCGACGGCGGCCGCATCGGCCAGCGACAGGCCGTTTGCCGGATAAAGATTTTGCGCCGGCACCAGGATCTGCTCGCACATGGCGCCGTCGCGATGGACGCCGAGCACCTCGATCCTGACGCAGCAATTCGGCTTGCCTTGCCGGCAGGCGATGCATTTGCCGCAGGCGAGATAGGGATTGACGATCACCGCTTCGCCTATTGCCAGATCGACGCCTTGGCCGGTCTCCAGCACGGTCCCCGAGACTTCATGGCCCATGATGCGGGGATAGGCGAGGAACGGGTGCTTGCCTTCAAAAATGTGATAATCGGTGCCGCAGATGCCGACATGACTGACCGCAACCAGCGCCCAGCCCGAGGGCGGCGCGCCAGGCGCCGGGCGATCTTCGAGGACAAGTTCGCCGGGCGAGCGGCAGACGACGGCTTTCATGCTTCAATCCAGTCGGTTCATGGCACCGCCGGCTCTGCTGTTGCGAGGCCGGCGGCTGTTAGGGGCGATCTATTTGCCGCGGCGGCGCAGCCCGTCGAAATAGACGATGACGATGATCAGCACCCCGGTGATGATGCGCTGCCAGAAGGCGTTGACGTTGAGCAGATTGGCGCCGTTGTTGATGGTGGCAAGGATGAAGGCGCCGAGCAGCGGCCCGTGCACGGAGCCGACAGCGCCGAACAGCGACGTGCCGCCGATCACCGAAGAAGCGATCGCCTGCAATTCCCAGCCCTCGGCCTGCGTCGGATTGCCGATGCCGATGCGCGACGCGAGCAGCACGCCGACGAAGGCCGCACACAGCCCCGACAATGTATAGGCCATGTAGATTGTGCGCTGGACGTTGACGCCCGACAGACGCGATGCCTCGGCGTTGGAGCCGACCGAGAACAGGTAGCGGCCCCAGCGGCTGTGGTGCAGGAAGATGTAGGCCGGAATACCGACCAGGATCACCATCCAGAACAGATTGGGGACGCCGACGAAGGAACTGCGCGAGAACGTCTGGAAGGCGTCGTTGTTGATCGAGATCGAGTTGCCGTTGGTCATCAACAGGCCGATGCCACGCAGCGAGGTCAGCGTCGCCAGGGTGATGATGAAGGGTGGCAAGCCCATCTTGACGATGCCGAAGCCATGGAACATGCCAATGGCGACGCCGACCAGCAAGGTAATCAGGATGGCTAGGAAAACCGGTGTGCCGGCGTTGATCAGCATCGCGACGATGACGGTGGCGAAGCCGACAACGGCGCCGACGGAAAGGTCGATGCCGCCGGTGATGATGACGAAGGTCTGGCCGACCGCCAGGATGGCGATCATCGACCCTTGCCGCAACAGGTTCGAGATGTTGTTGGCCGAGGCGAAGCTCGGCGTCGCCACCGACAAGATGATCCACAAAAGAACCAGCAGTGCCAGCAGTGTCAGCCCGAACAGGGCGTTGTAGTTGCGTTTCGGCCTTTCGGCAGCGATCGCCTCGGTGCTCATATCCGTCCTCCCGGTCTTTCTTGTTTCTCGGCCAGCGCCTGGGTGAGGATCTCCTCGTGATCAGCGGTATGAAACCCATGCGTGGCCACCAGCTTGCCGCGCCGGAACACGTGCAGCGTGTCGGCGAGCTCATAGACCTCGGGCAGGTAGGACGAGATCAGGATGATGCCGGCGCCCTTGGATAACAGCGCGCCAAACAGGCGGTAGATCTCGGCCTTGGTGCCGACATCGACGCCGACGGTCGGCTCGTCGAAGATGAACAGCTTGGCGCCGTGCGCGAGCCATTTGCCGATGACGATCTTCTGCTGATTGCCGCCGGACAGGCTGGAGGCCAGCGCACTTCGCGTCGGCGTCTTGATGCGCAGGTCGGCGATCTGGCGATCGGCCTGGGCTTTTTCCTGCGCGCGGGAGATCAGCAGATTGCTTGAGATGCGCTTGTAGATCGGCAGATTGAGGTTGAGCCCGACCGGCAGGTTGAGGCAGAGGCCCTGGTCGCGGCGGCTTTCCGGGGCCAGCGCCATGCCGAGCCTGATCGCGTCATGTTCTGAATTGACCTTGACCTCCTTGCCCTCCCAGAGGATCTGGCCGGCCGCCTTGCGGTGGCGGCCATAGAGCGTGGTGACGAACTCGCTGCGGCCGGCGCCGATCAGCCCGTAGAGGCCGACGATCTCGCCGGCGCGGACGGACATCGAGACATTTTCGAAACCCTTGCCGGACAGGTTCCTGGTTTCTACAAGCATCGCGCCCGGGGTGAAATGCTCCTTGTGGTAGACCTGCTCGATCGAGCGGTTGATCATCATCTTGACCAGCTCGGCGTCATTGGTCTCGGCGATATTCCTGGTGCCGACCAGCGTGCCGTCGCGCAGCACCGAGACGCGGTCGGCGAGCTCGAACACTTCTTCCATGCGATGGCTGATGTAGATGATGGTGACGCCTTCGCCCTTCAGCCGGCGGATCAGCGTGAACAGCTGGTCGGCCTCCTTGCGGGTGAGGTAGGCGGTCGGTTCGTCGAAGATCAGGAATTTGGTGCCGCGCACGGTGGCGCGGGCGGCGGCGATCAACTGCTGCTGACCGATGGTCAGGTCACCCAGCTTGACATGCGCCGGCAGGTCGAAGCCGAGATCGTCGATGATCTTCTGCGCCTGCCTGACCATCGCCCGCTGCTGCAGGATACCGAAACGGGAATCCTCCTCGCCGAGGAACATGTTGGCGGCGACGGTGAGATGGCGGCACAGGACGACTTCCTGATGCACGGCATTGATGCCGAGCGCCATCGCCTCATGCGGCGTCGCCAATGCGGCAGGCTTGCCCTCCCAGATGACGTCGCCGGAGGTGCGCGGCATGACGCCGGTCAGAAGCTTGATCAGGGTGGATTTGCCGGCGCCGTTCTCGCCGACGATGGCGTGGATCTCGCCGGCCTTGAAGGCGAGGTCGACCGGCTTCAGCGCGTGAGTGCCGGGATAGCGCTTTTCCAGCCCGCGGAGTTCGAGGATGGTCCTGCCCGGTTCAAGCGTTGGAGCCGGATGGAGTTCCTGCGCCGTCGACATCATGACAATCCTCCCAGATTGGCCCCCAAAGATTGGCCTCGCGATTGGCACGAGTGGGATGTTTCCGGGGCGAAAAGGCCCCGGAAACAGTTCACAGCGGCGATGCTCAGTCGAGCTTCGGGTTGAGCAGCGCGTCGATCTTCGGATCCTTCATGTTGGCCTTGGTAACCAGGTTGGCGCCGGTGTCGACATTGGCTTCGACCTTCTCGCCCTTCGAGGCGGCAAGCGCCGTCTTGATGCCGTCATAGCCCATCCGGTACGGATCCTGGACGACGAGCGCCGAAATGACGCCGTCATTGAGGAACTTGATCAGCTTCTCGTCGCTGTCGAAGCCGACCAGCCCGACCTTGCCTGCGAGGCTGTTCTCGGCGATCGCCTGACCGACGCCCTGCGCCATGATCAGGTTGGAGGCGAAGATGCCCTTGAGGTTGGGGTTGGCGGTGATCAGGTCGGTGGCGATGTTGAGGCCGGTGGTGGCCTGGCCGTCGGCGTATTTGTCGGCGACCAGCTTGAGGCCGGGATATTTGGCGGCGAGCTGTTCCTTAAAACCCTGGGCGCGCTGTTCGAGCGAGCCGGCGCCCGGAAGCGCGGTGATCAGGGCGACGTCGCCCTCGACCTTGCCGCCATTGGCTTCGCCGATGGCTGCGGCAAGGCCGTCAGCGGCGACGCGGCCGCCCTGAATGTTGTCGGTGGTCAGGAACGAGGTGAAGGCCTTGGAGTCGGCACCGGAGTCGATACCGATGATCTTGACCTTGGTGGCGGCCTCGTCGATCGGCTTGCCGAGCGCCTTGGCTTCGGTCGGCGCGATGACGACGGCGGCCGGGTTGCCGGCGACGGCATTTTCGAGGATCGAGATCTGGCCGTTGACGTCGGTCTCGGCCTGGGCGCCGAGCTCCGGCACGTTGACGCCCAGGTCCTTGCCGGCCTTGCGGGCGCCGGCCAGAACGATCTGCCAGTAGAAGGACGTGGTGTCCTTGACGATGATCGGAATGGTCACGTCGGCCGCGGATGCCGGGGCCGAATGCATCACGCCGGCAAGCATCGAGGCGGCTGTGAGTGCCACGAAGGCGCGGCGATTGAGAATGCTGGTCACGAATTTCATTAGGAGTCCTCCCTAAGTCGCCCGGTGAATGTTATGGAAGCTCCATTCGGATGGCGCGGCCGAAACGGAACTTTATCAATAAAAAACATTTACCGCATTTTGATAATGCATCATCTTGGTAGGCGCAAGCGCTGTTTGATGCCTGCCTCGGATGGCTGGGCGGAAGAGTTTTTTCTGTCGGAACTCCGCTGCCAATCTCCTCCAATATGTCGCATGGAATATTAATTCCATCACTCAGTCAATATGGAATGTTCATTCTTTTTTCGGGGATGTACGAACTGCGACACCTGGCGATCACGTCAGGTGTTCGCGACTGTCGCGAGCGGTCCGGCTTAGAGCGTCGCACCTAGGTGCCACGGCACGAACTCGTTGTCGCCGTAGCCGAATTCCTCGCTCTTGGTCTTGCGGCCCGAAGCTGTCTCGACGATCAGTTCGAAGATCTCGCGGCCCATGCCGGCAATGGTCTTTTCGCCCGAGGCGATGACGCCGCAATTCACGTCCATGTCCTCTTCCATGGTGTGGTACATGGTCGAGTTGCTGGCGACCTTGATCGACGGCGTCGGCCGGCAGCCGAAGCAGGAGCCGCGGCCGGTGGTGAAGACGATGACGTTCGCGCCACCCGCCACCTGGCCGGTGGCCGAGACCGGGTCGTAGCCGGGCGTGTCCATGAACACCAGCCCGTGCCCGGTGACCTTTTCGGCATAGCCGAAGACGCCGTTGAGCGGCGTCTGGCCGCCCTTGGCGACCGCGCCGAGCGACTTTTCCAGGATGGTGGTCAGGCCGCCGCGCTTGTTGCCCGGCGAGGGATTGTTGTCGATGGATGCGCCATGCTTGGCGACATGGTCTTCCCACCATTTCACGTAGCCGTCGAGCTTGGCGGCGATCTCGGGAGTTGCGGCGCGATAGGCAAGCAGGTGCTCGGCGCCGTAGATCTCCGTCGTTTCGGAGAGGATGCCGACGCCACCGACGCCGGCCAAAATGTCGACGGCCGCACCCAGCGCCGGGTTGGCAGTGATGCCGGACATGCCGTCGGAGCCGCCGCATTGCAGGCCGACGACGATCTCGCTGACCGGGATCGGCTCACGCTGAAGCTTGCCGACCTCTTCGGCGATCTCGGCCAGCACGACCAGCGCCTTCTCGACCGATTTGCGCGAGCCGCCGGCTTCCTGGATGTTGAAATGGCGTTTTCCCGCGGCGACGCCCTTCTGGCCATAGAGGGTGAGCTGGTTGACCTCGCAGCCGAGCCCGACCATCAGCACGCCGCCGAAATTCGGATGACGTGCATAGCCGGCCAGCGTACGGTGCAGCACCATCATGCCATCGCCGGTGGCGCTCATGCCGCAGCCCTGGCCGTGGACGATCGGGACGAAGCCGTCGATGCCGGGATATTGCGGCAGAAGCGTGCGGTTCGCCGCGTCGGCGATGGCATGGCAGACGGTGGCCGAGCAATTGACGCTGGCGAGAATGCCGATGAAGTTGCGCGTGCCGGCACGGCCGTCGGCACGGCGGTAGCCCATGAAGGTGCGGGCGCGGTCGGCCTCGGTCGCGTGCACGGCCTCGCTCGGCGGCACCACCGGCAAACGCCCGCTTTCGAAGACCAGATTGTGCGAATGGACATGCTCGCCGGGCGCGATATCCTGCGTGGCACGGCCGATTGCCTGGGCGTATTTGACCACGGCTTCGCCGGCGGCAATCGGCTTGATCGCCACCTTGTGGCCCGGCTCGATCAGCGCGGCGGCGGCGGCGCCGCCCGGCAGTACGGTGCCGATCTCGATGCGGCCATTGGCGACCGCGACATTGTCGGCGGGAGACAGAAGAATGCTGTTTGCGGCGTTCACGGAAGCTTCCTGGGTATGTTCCTGGGTGCGCGAGCGGATTGACACGCGGCTCTTAACATATAATGTCTTTTATCGTGAAAAAACATTTTTGCGTCAATTGTTTTTTCGCCAGAGCGCGACGCGTCTTTTGGATGCGCGACGTAGGCTCTACAACCAAAACTAGCGTTGCGCATGATGTTTTCCGAAGCGATTCCGATTTCATGCGCGAGAAAAGCTTCACGCCGGCCGCAAACGCCGGCGCGCCACGGGGCAGGGGATGTCGAAGAGCAACAACGTATACAAGGACGCCTATAATCGCGGTCTTAGGCTGCTCGACGAAACCAGGAGCCTGCCTTCGGAGCCGGAGCTGGGCACGCTGCTCGGCGTCAGCCGCACGACCGTCCGCACCATCCTTGCCCGCATGGAAGAGACCGGGCTGATCGATTGGAACAAGCGCAGCAAGACGGTTCTGCGCGAGCCGCGGCCGGACGATTTTTTTCCCGAGGAAGAGACCGACACGCTGGCCGAGATCATCGAACGCTCCTTCATGCGGCGGCTGCTTGCCGGTGGCGCCGAGGCCGGCATGCAGATCAACGAACTCGAACTGGCGCGCGAGATCGGCGTCGGCACCACCAGCGTGCGCGAATTCCTGATCCGCTTCTCGCGCTTCGGCCTGATCGAGAAGCGCCGCAACAGTCATTGGGTGCTGAAAGGCTTTACCCGCGCCTTCGCGCTGGAGCTGACCGAAATCCGCGAGATGTTCGAACTGCGCTCGGCCGCCGCCTTTGCCGCTCTGCCCGAGGACAGCCCGGTCTGGGCCGACCTCGACAGCCTGGAAGACGAGCATCGCCTGCTGGCGCGCGAGATCGCCGTGCGCTTCAACGCGTTCTCCGAGCTCGACGAGCGCTTTCACCGGCTGATCCACCGCGCCTCGCACAACCGCTTCATCGTCGATTTCTACGACGTCATCGCCATGATCTTCCACTACCACTACCAGTGGAACAAGGCGCAGGAGCGCGAGCGCAACGAAGTCGCGGTCCAGGAGCATCTCGCCTATATCGCCGCGCTCAAATCGCGCGATCTCGCCAAGGTCGACGCCGCCTGCCGCAAGCACCTGAAATCGGCCCGCCACACGCTGCTGACGTCGATCCCGGAGGGCAGGCAGCCGCTGCGCGCGTGATTGTGTTGCGTTGCCGCAGCAACGTTTTGGCGATTTTCCGGCCGCCGGCTCCGTGCTAGAGAGCTGACGTTGCTGCGTGAAGAGGCTGGTTCTTGACCATACGCCGGAGACGATGGAGCATGCCGGTCGCGTTCGCCGCGGCCTGGCTTTTCGTGCTCCAGTCGATGTTCGGCGCGTTTGCTTCCGGCATCGAGCCGAACGCCTCTCAATTCGATGCTTTCGGCAACACGATCTGCACCCATGACGGTGCGGCGCAACTCCCGGCCGGGGATCCGCATCAGCAGCACATGCCGGCTTGCTGCATGCTTGGCTGCAACCTCGTTTCGGCGGTCTACGCGCCGCCCGATGCCACCGGGAGCCTGTCTCGCAGCCCTTCCGTCGAAACCATCGCCTTTTTCCTGCCGGCCTTCCGGCATCGCGATTTCGCCCGCGCCCGCACTCCGTCCAATCCGCGCGCACCACCGGCGACGGCCTGATCCGTTCTGGTTTGCGCCGCGCACACCCTTGGCCGGCGCGTTTATCGACATCGTTCGCGACCGGCATCGGCGCGATCTCTTAAAATCCACGGAGCAATCATGTCTCACTCTTTTCGCGCTGCCGCATCCAGCCGCAGGCGCTTCTCACTGGGTAGTTTCGAGCAGCGTCTCGGCGTCGCCCTTTGCGTTCTTGCCCTCCTGTTCGCCAACGCCCAGACGGTGTTGGCACATGAGTTCAAGCTTGGCGGTCTCGAGATCGGGCACCCCTGGTCGCGCGCCACGCCAGCCGGCGCCAAGGTAGCCGGCGGCTACTTCACCATCACCAACACCGGCAGTGCGCCGGATCGCCTGCTGTCGATCACCTCCGACATTTCGGTTAAGGCCGAACTGCACGAGATGGGCGTCAGCAATGGCGTCATGACCATGCGGCCGGTCACCGGCGGCCTCGAAATCCCGGCCGGCGGCAAGGTCGCGCTGGCGCCTAAGGGCTATCATTTGATGTTCATGGATTTGAAGCGGCGGCCCAAGGAGGGCGAAATGTTCTCCGCCACGCTGACCTTCGAGAAAGCCGGGCCCGTGCAGGTTGAATTCGCCGTGCAAGGCATCGGCAGTGCGGCACCCCAGGACGACGACTGACTTGGCCGCTTCGAGAGGTACCATCATGAAGAAATCTCTTTTGCCCGGCTGCGTGCTTCTTATTCTCGGGACCAGCGCGGCCTTCGCCCACATCACGCTCGAAACGCCGGAGGCGGCGGTCGGCTCGACCTACAAGGCGGTTCTTCGGGTGCCGCATGGCTGCGAGGGCAAGGCAACGACCGCCTTGCGCGTGCAGATCCCGGAAGGGGTGCTCTCGGTCAAACCGATGCCGAAGCCGGGCTGGACGCTGCAGGTCAAGAACGGCAAATACGAGAAGTCCTACCAGCTCTACGGCCAGGCAGTGACCAGCGGCGTCAAGGAGGTCGACTGGAGCGCCGGCAGCCTGCCGGACGAATTCTACGACGAATTCGTCTTTCGCACGACACTGGCGTCCGACCTGCCGGCAGGCCAGACGCTGCATTTCCCGGTGGTGCAGGAATGTGACGGCGTCGCCGATCGCTGGATTGAAATTCCGGCGGTCGGGCAGGCTGAGGACGCGCTGGAATTTCCGGCGCCCGGCCTCAAGCTGCTGCCGAAGAAGTGAGCTCCAGCGGCGCGCTTTGGCGGATGAGCGCGCCGCTGCTCTTGGCGGTGAGATGAGCGCGGCATCCTTCCTGCGGCGAGCTTGCATGGCCGGCAACCATTCTGGCCGGCTTGTGGCTGGCCTGCTCGCCGCCATCGTGCTGCTCGCCGTAATTGCCATGCCTGATCCGGCCTTCGCCCATGCGGCGCTGATCAAGGCCGAGCCGGCTGACGGTGCGGTGCTGGCGCGGAGCCCGTCGCAGATGTCGCTGACCTTCAGCGAGCCGGTTTCGCCGCTGGTGCTGACGCTGGTGCGGCCCGACGGCACGGCGGTCCCGCTGAGCTCTTTCCAGCTCAGCGGCCAGACCGTCGAGATCGACAATCCGCAGGCGCTGACATCCGGCACGCATGTGCTGAGCTGGCGAATGATCTCCGCCGACGGGCATCCGGTCGGCGGCTCGGTGCTGTTCTCGGTCGGCGCACCGAGTGCTGCGCCGGCCGCCTCCGAAGCCGTCGACCGGGTGCTTCGAACGGCGATCTGGATCGGCAAGATTTTTCTATATATCGGCCTGTTTTTCGGCGTCGGGGGTGCCTTTGCGCTGGCCTGGCTGGCGCAAGGCGGGCGATCCGGCCAGCGCCTGATCGTCGCGGCAATCCTGTGCGGGCTGGCCGCGGCGCCGCTGTCGCTCGGCCTGCAGGGGCTGGATGCGCTTGGCGCGCCGCTTGCCCGGCTGGCGCAGCCGGTCATCTGGCAGACCGGGCTGGGCACCAGCTTCGGCTGGACGGTGCTGATCGCGCTGATGGCGTTCGGCCTTGGCCTGTTATCGCTGGTCGTGCCGCCCACCGACGCAAAGCCGCTCGCCTTGGCCGGACTGGCTGGCGTCGGCGCAGCACTTGCCGCCAGCGGGCATGCCAGTGCCGCCGAGCCGCAATGGCTGACCAGGCCGATGGTGTTTCTGCACGGAACTGGTATCGCCGTCTGGGCCGGGGCGCTGGCGCCGCTTGGTCTTGCCTTGAAACGGCAGCCGGCCAAAGCCGGGCCATTGCTGCGACGGTTTTCGCGAGCGATCCTGTTCGTCGTGGCCGTGCTTGCGGCAGCCGGCATCGTGCTCGCCGTCATCCAGGTGCAAACGCCGTCGGCGCTGGTCCACACCGCTTATGGCCGGCTGCTGCTGCTCAAGCTCGTGCTGCTCGTCTTTCTGTTCACGCTCGCCGCCGTCAACCGCTTCAAGCTCACGGCCTCGGCCGAGGCAGGAAATACGGAAGTCCAGCGGCGGCTGGCCCGCTCGATCGCCATCGAGCTGCTGATCGTGGTGGCGATCTTCGGAGTTGGCGCCGGCTGGCGCTTCACGCCACCGCCGCGCGCACTAGCAATCGCCGCGGCACAGCCGGCATCGGTGCATATCCACACGTTGCAAGCGATGGCCGATCTCAGCATTGCGCCCGGCCATGCCGGCCCTGTTGCCGCTTCGATCTTCATCATGAGCGGCGATTTCGGCCCGCTCGACGCCAAGCAGGTGACGCTGGTCCTGTCAAAGCCCGATTCCGGCATCGAGCCGATAAAACGCCCTGCGACGAAGCCCGGCGACGGCACCTGGCGCGTCGACGATCTCGTCATTCCGGTCGCCGGCCGGTGGACAGCGCGGCTCGATATCCTGGTCTCGGATTTCGAGATGGTGAAGATCGAAGCGCCGATCGATATCCGGCCATGAAGACGGCGCTGGTCTGCGCAACACAATTCGGCGAGACGGTTGACGCCGCCTTGAAGGCCCGTCAATCATCGTCATCAAGAATGGGCATCCAACCCAATCGCGGGCTCAAACCAACAAGATCCGAAAGCAGGGAAGAAACGATGGAAAAAGCCGAAATCGGCCTGATCGGCCTTGGCACGATGGGCTCCAACCTGGCGCTCAATATCGCCGAGAGGGGGCACCGCATTGCCGTCTTCAACCGCACCGCGGCGCGCACCGATGCCTTTGTCGAAAATGCCGGCGCGCTCAGGGACAGGGTGGTGCCTTGCTATAGCCTCGAGGAACTGGCTGCCGCGATCCGGCCGCCGCGGCCGATCATCATCATGGTGCTGGCCGGCAAGCCGGTCGACGAGCAGATCGCGGCATTGCGCGGCGTGCTGTCGGCCAACGACATCGTCATCGACGCCGGTAATGCCAATTTCCGCGATACGATGCGGCGCTTCTCCGAGCTTACCGATTCGGGCCTGACCTTCATCGGCATGGGCGTGTCCGGCGGCGAGGAGGGCGCACGCCACGGTCCCTCGATCATGGTCGGCGGCACCGAAGAGTCCTGGAAGCGCGTCGAAAAGGTGCTGACCGCGATCTCGGCCAAGTTCAAGAGCGAGCCTTGCGCGGCGTGGCTTGGCACCGACGGCGCCGGCCATTTCGTCAAGACCATCCACAACGGCATCGAATACGCCGACATGCAGATGATCGCCGAGATCTACGGCATATTGCGCAACGGGCCCGGCATGGGGCCGAAAGAGATCGCTGAGGTGTTTTCCCAGTGGAACACGGGCAGGCTCAACTCGTACCTGATCGAGATCACCGCCAAGGTGCTGGCCGCCGACGATCCCAAGACCGGCAAACCGGTGGTCGACATCATTCTCGACCGCGCCGGCCAGAAAGGCACCGGCAAATGGTCGGTGATCGAGGCGCAGCAGCTCGGCATCCCGGCCACCGCAATCGAGGCGGCTGTGGCGGCACGCGTGCTGTCGTCGATCAAGGACGAGCGGCTGGCCGCCGAAAAGGTCTATGGCGGCGGCGTGAGCAAGATTTCCGGAGACAGGGACGCCCTGCTCGGCGATCTCGAGCTGGCGCTGTTTGCCGGCAAGATCGCCGCGTACGCGCAAGGCTTCGCGGTGATGAGCGGCGCGTCGAAGGAATTCAACTGGAACCTGCCGATGCCGGTCATCGCCAAGATCTGGCGGGCCGGCTGCATCATCCGCTCGCAATTGCTGGATACAATGGCGGAGGCCTTCGGCGCCGGCGGCGCAGCCACCAACCTGTTGATGGCGCCGGCTTTCGTTTCATTGATGCAGGAGGCACATCCGTCGCTTCGCCGTGTCGTGGCAAGGGCAGCCGAAGCCGGCTCGCCGGTGCCGGCCCTGTCATCGGCACTTGCCTATTTCGACAGTTACCGGCAGGGCCGCGGCACTTCGAACCTGATCCAGGCGCAGCGCGATTTCTTCGGCGCGCACGGCTTCGAGCGCATCGATGGGCAGGGCGCGTTTCATGGCCCGTGGGGGAGTGGAGCGGCGGGTTAGCGCCCTATTTCGGCCGTCCAAGCCGCCTCGGCGACTTCCAATAGCTGCCGTTCTTTCGCCGGGGCAACGCCGCAACTGTCTGCTGCGCATCATAGCGCGTCCAAAAGCAAGGCACCCCGAGCCGATCCGACCAATGCTTGTGGCAGCTTCGGCGCGCGCCGCTATCCGACCACGAAAAAAGCGTGACCCGCGCAGGACGAAACGAAGCGGAGGCGAACGTTGGAGCTACCTCAATGCCCGATTGGAAGCGGTCAGTGGCGGTCGTTTGACCTGCGCGGGGCCGTCAATCGGCAGGCCCCGCAGGCTGCTGCCTCAGTGGCCGTTGGCCGCTATCGAAACCGCCTCCCAATCCTTCCAGGTCTGGAGGCGCTTGGCGTAGATATCCACGATGGTCTTGGTTGGGGTGAGCCCGAAAAAGATCCGGGTCGGGGGCTCGGCGGCATCGACGACCTGCAGGATCGCCGGACCCGTCGCCGTCGGTTCGCCAATGAACTCCGCGGGCAGGTTGGCCCAGATGTCTGCCTGGCCACGGCGCAGAGGGTCATACTGCGGCGCCGGGTTGGCGTGGACGGCCGAGCCCCTGCCCCAGTCGGTGGCATAGCCGCCCGGTTCCACCAAGGTCACTTTGATGCCGAACGGGGCAACCTCCTGCGCCAGCGACTCGGTGAGGCCTTCGACCGCCCACTTGGAGGCGTGATAGGCCCCCAGATTGGGGTAGGACATCAGGCCACCGATGCTGGACACCTGGATGATATGGCCATGCCCCTGCTTGCGCAGGATGGGCAAGACAGCCTGCGTGACGTTCAGCACACCGAAGAAATTCACTTCGAGCTGATCGCGCACCTGCTGCTCCGTGACTTCTTCGACCGCACCGAAAAGGCCGTAGCCGGCATTGTTGACGACAACGTCGAGACCACCAAATGTTTTGGCAGCCTGTCCGACAGCGGCAATTGCGGCGGCGCGATCGGTCACATCCAGCCGCAGGGGCAGGACCGCATCGCGGAATTGAGTGACGAGATCCTGCAAGGCCTCAGGCTGCCGGCTCGTCGCGGCAACCCTGTCGCCGCGCTTGAGTGCGGCTTCCGCCCACACTCGACCAAAGCCACGGTTGGCGCCTGTAATGAACCAGACTTTCGACATCGATCTACCTCATGGTTGCGTGCCATTGGGCACTTCTCTTGAGGTAGGCAGGCCCCCTGTCGAATTCATTTGCAGGTTGCGACAGAAAACTGGCGATGGGCGCCAATCTCTAGTTTAGGCGAGAGGCCTCGGTGTTCTGCTCGCGCCACCGTGCGGGGGTGACACCTTCCCATTCGCGGAAGGCGCGATAGAACGAGCTGGTATCCTGATACCCTAATAGATAGGCAATCTCATCAGCCGCGTTCGCGCCGCTGGCCAGCATTTCGCGACCGAGTTCCTGGCGGGAAGCCTCCAGTAGCAGCCTGAAACTTGTCCCAGATTCCGAAATACGGCGCTGCAGCGTGCGTTCGCTCATCCCCAGGACGTTGGCCACGTCCGATAGTTCGGGCTTGCCGCTGGCCAACCGCCGCTTCAGGACAATCTTCACTTGTTCTGGCAACGAGCTTTGCGCATCGATCTCGTCGAGCGAGGCCAACAGTGCCGGTGTAAGGATGGCGAGCAGCTCGGGGTTGTGCCCAGCGAACGGTCGATCCAGATCATCGGCACGCAGCACCAGCTGGTTCTTGGGCGCCCCGAAGGTTATTGGCGCTCCGAGGTACTCCTTGTGCGCTCGGGTCGTCGGGCCTTTTCGGGTCATGTCCACTCGCAGCGGGACGATGTGACGACCTGTTCCGCGTCGTCCCAGTTCAAGGATTGCTGCAAACGTCACATCGACCGCTACGTCAGGCTCCGTGCCAACGGCGTGGATCCAGTCGAAGCTGACAAAAGCCTCACCATCACGTTCTATCACGTGCAGCTCTTCCGGGGTGCAAAGCCGCTTGAACCTGGCAAGACGGTTGAGGCCGTCACGGAAATCCTTGGCGAAGAAGGCCGACATGGGCGCGGGGGGATGGACCGATGTATCTGCCGCGACTGTGATATGCAGCCCGATCGCAGGGTCGCCCGACAGCTCCTCCAGTGCTTGCCAGAGTTCGAAGTATTGGGCGGTATTGACCCAAGCGTCTTCGGAAATGTGGAGGGTCGCAGGCAACCGAGCTTGCCTCAACAATGCCGCTGGTGAGATGCCAGCCCGCTCTACAGCGCGCCAAAAGGCCTGTGGGACTTTGCATCTGTCGATTGGTAGCCGTGTCATGGCAGTCTTTCACTCACCCGTAATGGCGGCATATGAGCGCCGCTGTCCTATCGTCGTCTAGCCCGGCCCCAGTTCGATCACAGCGTACCCGAATCCGCCACCGATCCAGTCATCCATCTGCCCTACCGGGTCGTCCACTGTGTGACCGGCAGGGTGGACCGTAACGGTTGTATGCTCAACTGCGTGGCGCTAGCGCGTCGGGGGGCGTGAGTGCTGGTGAGGACACTGCGCAGCTTAGCGGCCTGCTGGTCGATGGCCTGCGGGCCGTTGCCGGTGAGCAGCCGCACGGACGGCTCGTAGGCCAGTAGCGGGGCGGCGATGTTGAGGGAGGTCGCGAGTGTGAAGCCAGCTTCCTTGATGGCCGCGTCGACGAAGTAGGAGGTTCGGGTCTTTTTGCCGGGGACGCGTGGGTAGAGGAACCGCAGCGCGAACAGCTCGCCGATCGTGGGGACGGTCGAGATGGTGGCGGCGAGGAACGGGTTGTCGCTGACGAGGTAGGGGTGGCCCTGAGCGTCGATGCGCTGCCGGGTGGAGGTCACCGCCACAGGCGCGTGGCAGATCAGCGAGATGATGACGCTGTTCTCCCGGGCTATGTGGAGGGTTTCGCCGAGCCACGGATTGTCACGGAAGTCGACCATGGGGGCGTGACCGCCGGGGGTGTGGATGAAGTCAAAGTCGGCGAAAGTGAACGGGTCGGCCGAGTCGCGGTGACGCTGGACGAGTTCCTGTAGCGAGTGGAAGGTGCCCTCGGGCAGCTTTGCGAGGCGGCGAACCAGTTCGGGGCAGTACTCGGCGAGCTCCGGCTCGCTGTTAGGCAATAGTTCGGAGACCGGGATCCGGCCGATGTGCCGCTCCAGCAGCTGAACTTCCTGCTCGCGGCGGGCGACCAACGCGGGGTGGCGCTGCCGGAAGCTGTTGACGTCGAACGAGCGGCGGCGCTGCTGCATACGGAGGGGGATGGTCATGGCGCCGGTCTTCTCGATGGATTGCACGGACAGGGCCATGCCGTTGATGTCGAGTTGAGGGGCGTTGCCGTCGGGGGTAGCGAAGGTGAACTCGTAGTCGTTCTCGAACTCCTTGAGCACTTGAGCCATCTCGACCAGGAAGAACCCGGTCGAGATCGACTTGACGTCGGCCGGTTCGGCCAGCGGCAGCTGGCGGCCGGACGAGATGAGGATCAGTGCGCGGCGCTTGGTGGTGGGCATGACTTGTTCCTTTCAATGCTTTCGGCCGGGGTGAGGGTCAGGCCGTCCCTGCCATTCATCGGCGGATTTAGGCACGCCTCCTGTCGCATTCACTTACAGGATGCGACAGAAAACTTGCGATGGCCGCCAATCTCTCGGTGTTCTGCTCGCGCCACTGTGCGGGGGTGACGCCTGTCACCTGAGCACGCGTCAGTACGCGCGGCTGGTCGACGAGTGGGGGACCGCGATTGGGCTGACACCTGAGGACTACGGCACTCACTCGCTGCGCAGGACGAAAGCGTCGCTCATATACAAGGCGACCGGCAATCTACGAGCGATTCAGACTTTGCTCGGACATAGCAAGATCGAGAACACAGTTCGATGCCGGACGGGCGCAAAACTTTCCTGCGCCGGGCAACGTATAGCTTTCCGGCCCCTGCCAGATTGCCGAGGTCGAGACTACGCGTGTTGTAACCGCATCATAACACGAAAAAGCATCTGCGGATCGCCCGTTTCGCGAACCGTCTCGAGCGCCGCGGGTTCCTGAAGGTCCGCTTCTTAAGATCCGATCCTCGAAGCTGCCGGTCAACTACCGGCCCCAAGGTTGCCAGTCAGCAGCGCGCATTTTGCAACCAAGTGGAATCACTTGGCGCCGCAGAAATGCGGCTATGACAACTAGATGGAGCGGGAGTTCAATCTGAACATATCCCGCTCTAATCGGGGCGGCGATAGGCCTGGACTTCGCCCGGCTTGCTCAGGCTTTGCAGGGTGCCGGGTGCGGCGCCGCCGATCCAGCCCAGCACCGAGCGGGCGAGTTCGGCTCCGGCCAGCCGGAAGTTCTCGTTGACGACCAGCAAGTCGCTGCGAAACAGGTGCAGAAGCTCCGACGATTGTTTGGACACTACATCGACATCGCGGCCAAGCTTGAGGCCGGCATCTTCGATGCCGGCGACGATGGCAAGCGTCGCGGCGGCGGCGCTGCTGATGAAACCGTCCGGCCTGACGTCGCGGCGCATCAGCTGCGCGGTCCGCATTCTGATCTGCTCGATCGAATGATCGATCGAAACGGTGTTGAACGGAATCTCGCTGGCACCGACCTCGCTCAGCGCATCGGCAAAGCCGTTCAGCGTGTGACCGTGATAGGTCAACTCGACCGGCGGCGCCAGCAGTGCCAGCCGGCGGCGGCCGATGCCGGCCAGATGGCGCACTGCCTCGGCTGCGAAAGCGTAATTGTCGAAATCATGGTAGGGATGGATCAGCCCCATGTCGGTGCGGCCATGCGTAGCAAAGGGGATGCCGCGCTCCAGCATATAACGTGCCCTCGGGTCGTTCGGCTGCGTGCGCGAAATGATGACGCCGTCGGCTGAACCGGTTTCCACGAGGTAACGGATCGGGTCGAGCGGATCCTGCGAGCGTGAATAGGGCGTCACGATCAAGTGATAGGGCGTATCGGCAATGACTTCCGAAACACCGTAGATGATGTCCGAGACAAAGCTCATGATCTCGTGCTCGGTGTTGAGCACCAGGCTGATGACATTGGTCTTGCCGGTGCGCAGGCGGACGCCGGCACGGTTGGGCCGATAGCCGATTTGTTTGGCGACAAGCTGGACGCGACGCCTGGTCTCGGCGCCGATCTCGGGCGCGTCCTTCAGCGCGCGCGACACGGTGGTGACGCCCAGCCCGGTCATGAAGGCGAGCGTCTTCAGTGTCGGCCGGCCCTGCCCCGACGCTTCGTCGGCCTTCTCTTTTTGATGCCTGTTCATTCGTCCCGCCCCGTCAGGCGCATAGCAGTTGCCGGGCAGGCCGGCAATCGGCGGGCCGCGGGTACGCCGCGGGCCTTCACCGAATGAGACCGCTATATACTGAAACGTTACAGATTGTCACTGCCGTCGCGATATCACTGGTGATAGGCGCAAAACGAGCGGTACTCCGGTCGGCGCAAAAAAGAACGATTGAAACGGGCTTTTCCGGGTTTCTGGCGTCGCAGCACCAATTTTTTGCAGTGCAACCTCTCTTGTTGCGATGCGGTAGCTCGACAGGCCAGGTGATTTTATTCGCGCTTCGAAAAAATTTGGCGCCGGATTTGCCTGAGGGGTTGCGCGTCCGAAGCAATTGCCGTATCCAAAATCTGTAACGTTTCAGATTCTGGGAGGAACGAAATGCGATACCAACTCATGACTGCTGCGCTGGCATTGACGACCGCGCTGCAATTCGCCGGCCCGGCGGCCGCGACGGATCTGGAAGTCACCCATTGGTGGACCTCCGGCGGCGAGGCGGCAGCGGTCGCCGAACTCGCCAAGGCTTTCGACGCAACCGGCAATCACTGGGTTGACGGCGCCATCGCCGGCTCCGGCGGCACAGCGCGGCCGATCATGATCAGCCGCATCACCGGCGGCGACCCGATGGGCGCGACCCAGTTCAATCACGGCCGGCAGGCGGAAGAATTGGTGCAGGCCGGGCTGATGCGCGACCTCACCGATCTCGCCACCAAGGAAAAGTGGACGGAAATCGTGCAGCCGAAGAGCCTGCTCGACGGCTGTACCCTCGATGGCAAAATCTATTGCGTGCCGGTCAATATCCACTCCTGGCAGTGGCTGTGGCTGTCGAACGCCGCCTTCGAAAAAGCCGGCGTGCCGGTGCCGAAGAACTGGAATGAATATGTCGCTGCGGCGCCCGCGCTTGAAAAAGCAGGCATCCAGCCGCTCGCGGTCGGCGGCCAGCCCTGGCAGGCCTCCGGCGCTTTCGACGTGCTGCTCGCGGCGGTCGGCGGCACCGATGCCTTCCTCAAGGTCTATAAGGACAAGGACGCGGAATTCGCCGCCGGGCCCGAAGTCGCCAAGGTCTTCAAGGCCGCGGACGACGCCCGCAAGATGGCGAAGAACACCAATGTGCAGGACTGGAACCAGGCCACCAACCTGGTCATCACCGGCAAGGCCGGCGGCCAGATCATGGGTGACTGGGCGCAGGGCGAGTTCCAGGTTGCCGGCCAGACCGCCGGCAAGGACTATACTTGCCTTCCGGGCCTCGGCCTCAACGAGATGATCGCCACCGGCGGCGACGCTTTTTACTTCCCGCTGCTGAAGGATCCCGAAAAATCGAAGGCGCAGGAAGTGCTGGCCCACACGCTGCTTGATCCCAAGACGCAGGTCGCCTTCAATCTCAAGAAGGGTTCGCTGCCGGTGCGCGGCGACGTCGACCTCAAGGCGGCGAACGACTGCATGAAGAAGGGCCTCGAAATCCTCGCCAAGGGCAATGTCATGCCTTGGACGGACCAGTTGCTTTCGCAGGATACGCAGAAGCAAAAGGAGGATCTGTTCTCCGAGTTCTTCGCCAAGCAGGACATGACCGTGGAAGATGCGCAGAAGCGCTTCGCCGCCATCGTCGGTTCGGCCGATTGAGCGATCGATCAAGCGCCTCACTCCCGCCCCTGCGAGCGCAGGGTCGGGAGCTCGGGTCAAGACCTCTTGACCCTCCCGCCCTTACCCGATCCAGCGCGGCTGTGCAGATGAGCAAGAGCGAACGCCCCAGCCAACTCTTTCGCAACCTCAATGCGAAAATCGCCTCGATCCCAATGATCTTCACCGCGCTGGTGATCTTTGTTGGCGGCACCGTCTGGACGGTGTTCTATTCCTTCACCAATTCCAAGTTGCTGCCGCGGCTGCACTTCGTCGGTCTCGACCAGTATTACCGGCTGTGGGCGACGCCGCGCTGGCTGATCTCGATCGAGAACCTGCTGATCTACGGCGTGCTGTCGCTGGTGTTCTCGCTGGTAATCGGTTTCCTGCTTGCTGCCCTGCTCGACCAGAAGATCCGGTTCGAGGACACATTCCGGACCATTTTCCTCTATCCCTTCGCCCTGTCCTTCATCGTCACCGGTCTCGTCTGGCAATGGCTGCTCAACCCCGAGTTCGGTGTCCAGGCAGTGGTGCGCAGCCTCGGCTGGACGAGCTTCAGCTTCAATCCGCTCTATGATTCCAGCATCGTCATCTACGGCATATTGATCGCCGCTCTCTGGCAAGGCACCGGGCTGATAATGTGCCTGATGCTGGCCGGCCTGCGCGGCATCGACGAGGATATCTGGAAGGCCGCGCGGGTCGACGGGATACCGACCTGGAAGACCTATCTGTTCATCATCATACCGATGATGCGGCCGGTCTTCATCACCACGCTGGTCATCGTCGCCTCCAACATTGTTCGCGTCTACGACCTTGTCGTCGCCCAGACCAGCGGCGGGCCCGGTATCGCCTCCGAAGTCCCGGCCAAATATGTCTATGATTACATGTTCTTCGCCCAGAACCTCGGCCAAGGGTTCGCCGCTTCGACGATGATGCTGCTGTCGGTGATCATCGTCATCGTGCCGTGGGCCTATCTCGAGTTCGGAGGCAAGAAGCGTGTCTGACCATGCCGTCTCATTGCCTGCCATTGGCGGCGCCGGCGGGCTCGAAGCCTACGGGCCGAGCGGACCGAAGCCGCGCCACACGTTCTCGCGCCGCAACATCTTCCTCTACGGCACGCTGATCGTGGTGGCGCTCTACTATCTTTTGCCGCTCTACGTCATGGTGGTGACATCGCTTAAAGGCATGCCTGAGATACGCCTTGGCAACATCTTCTCGCCGCCGATGGAGATCACCTTCGAGCCCTGGGTCAAGGCCTGGTCGAGCGCCTGCACCGGGCTCAACTGCGACGGGCTGTCGCGTGGCTTCTGGAATTCGGTGCGCATCACCATCCCGTCGGTGATCCTGTCGATCGCGCTCGCCTCGGTGAACGGCTATGCGCTGGCCAACTGGCGCTTCAAAGGGGCCGACACTTTCTTCATCATCCTGATCGTTGGCGCCTTCATCCCGTATCAGGTGATGATCTATCCGATCGTCATTATCCTGCGCGAGGTCGGCCTCTACGGCAGCCTCAGCGGCCTGGTGATCGTCCATTCCATCTTCGGCATGCCGATCCTCACGCTTTTGTTCCGCAACTACTTTACCTCCATGCCGGAGGAGCTGTTCCGGGCAGCGCGTGTCGACGGCGCCGGCTTCTGGGGCATCTATTTCCGCATCATGCTGCCGATGTCGCTGCCGATCTTCGTCGTCGCCATCATCCTGCAGGTGACCGGCATCTGGAACGACTTCCTGTTCGGCGTCGTCTACACCCGCCCCGACACCTATCCGATGACGGTGCAGCTCAACAACATCGTCAACTCGGTGCAAGGCGTGAAGGAATACAACGTCAACATGGCAGCCACCATCCTGACCGGCCTGGTGCCGCTGATCGTCTATTTCCTGTCCGGAAAATTGTTTGTGCGCGGCATCGCCGCCGGCGCGGTGAAAGGATGATGGCGATGAACGCAAACGGCAGTGTTGAGGTAAACGGCAGCAGCGGGGCAAACGGCACCAGCGTCTCGATCCAGAACCTGTCGCTGAATTTCGGCGCGATATCGGTGCTGCAGACGCTCAACCTCGATGTCGCAGAAGGCGAGTTCATCGTGCTGCTCGGCCCGTCCGGCTGCGGCAAGTCGACCCTGCTCAACTGCATTGCCGGGCTGCTGGACGTTTCCGAAGGCCGCATCTTCATCAAGGGCAAGAACGTCACCTGGGAAGAGCCCAAGGATCGCGGCATCGGCATGGTGTTCCAGTCCTACGCGCTCTATCCGCAGATGACGGTGGAGAAGAACCTGTCGTTTGGGCTGCGCGTTGCCGGCCTCGCCAAGGACGAGATCGCCAAGCGCATCGCCCGGGCCGCCGAGATCCTGCAGATCGAGCCGCTTTTGCATCGCAAGCCGGCGGCTCTGTCCGGTGGCCAGCGCCAGCGCGTGGCGATCGGGCGCGCACTTGTGCGTGACGTCGATGTCTTTCTGTTCGACGAGCCGCTCTCCAACCTCGACGCCAAGCTGCGCGCGGAATTGCGCGTCGAGATAAAGCTGCTGCATCGCAAGCTCGAGAACACCATGATCTACGTCACCCACGACCAGATCGAGGCGATGACGCTGGCCGACCGCATCGCGGTGATGAAGGGCGGCGTCATCCAGCAGCTCGATGCACCGCAGACCATCTATAACCGGCCGGTCAACCGGTTTGTCGCCGGCTTCCTCGGCTCGCCGGCGATGAACTTCCTCGACGGCAGGCTGGAGCAGGCGGACGGCGACTGGCACTTCGTCGCCGAGGATGTACGGATTCCGCTTGCCACCTATGCTTTCGAGAAGGACCCGGTGCCGGGGCCGGCCGTGTTCGGCATCCGCCCCGAGCACGTCGCGTTCAACAGCGGCACGGGATGGCCATTCGCAGCCACGGCAAGTGTCGAGGTCGTCGAGCCCATGGGTTCCGACACGCTGGTCTGGCTGAAGCTCGGCGGCCAGAATTTCACGGTACGGGTGACAGCCGAGCGCACGCCAAACAACGCCGAGGCGGTCGGCATCGGTTTTGATCCGATGCGCGCCTCGCTGTTCGACGCCGCCACAGGTAACCGCCTCTAGAGCAGATCTAGCCACCCAAGACTCTTCCATTCCCCCCAAGACTCATCCCCCCAAGACTAACCATCCACAAGAAAACGGACAGAGACGATGAACTGGTCATTCCAACTTTACAGTGCCCGCAATTTCCAGCCCTGGGAGGGCGTGCTCAAGATGCTGGGCGAGCTTGGTTACAGCCAAGTCGAAGGGTTCGGTGGTGTCTATGACGATCCCAAGGCATTCCGTGCGGAACTCGACAAGAACGGGCTTGCCATGCCGACCGGGCATCTCTCGATCGACGCGCTCGAGAAGGATTTCGATGGCGTGCGCAGGACGGCCGACGCGCTCGGCATCACGCTGCTCATCTGCCCGTTCCTGAACGCCGAGTTCAGGCCGGCCGACACAGCCGGCTGGCGCGGCTTCGGCGAACGCCTGGCCAAGGTCGGCGAGACGGCCAGGAAAGCCGGCTATGGCTTTGCCTGGCACAACCATGATTTCGAGTTCAAGGCGCTTGCCGACGGCTCGGTGCCGCAGGACCATATTCTGTCCTCGGCGCCTGACATCGGCTGGGAGATGGACGTCGCCTGGGTGGTGCGCGGCGGCGTCGATCCGCTGCCCTGGATCGAGAAGCACGGCAAGCGCATCGTCGCCGTCCACGTCAAGGACATGGCCAAGGCGGGCGAGGGACTCGACGAGGACGGCTGGTCGGATGTCGGCCACGGCACCATCGACTGGCCCGGCCTGATCAAGGCGCTGCGCGCCAAAAGCGCCGCAAAATACTACGTCATGGAACAGGACAATCCCAACGATATCGCGCGCTTCGCCCGCCGCTCGATCGCAGCCGCCAAGACCTATTAGGAGCACACCAGCATGGCAACAAAACTTGGCATCGGCGTCATCGGCTGCGGCAACATCTCGAAGGCGTATTTCTCGCTGGCGCCGCTGTTCCGTGGCATCGAGATGCGCGCCTGCGCCGACATCAACATGGAAGCGGCGAAAGCGCGGGCAAAAGAGTTCAAGCTGCGCGCCGAGACCGTCGAGGGGCTACTCAAGGCCGACGATATCGACATCATCGTCAACCTGACCATTCCGGCGGTGCATTACGAGGTGTCGAAGCAGATTCTCGACGCCGGCAAGCATGTTTATTCGGAGAAGCCCTTCGTGCTCTCGGTCAAGGAAGGGCTCGACCTGAAGAAACGGGCCGAAAGCAAGGGGCTGCGCATCGGTTCGGCGCCCGACACCTTCCTCGGCGGCGCGCACCAGCTTGTCCGCGACCTGATCGACACCGGCAGGCTCGGCAGGATCACCAGCGGCACCTGTCATGTGATGAGCCATGGGATGGAACATTGGCACCCCAATCCGGACTTCTTCTTCCAGCCGGGCGCCGGGCCGGTGCTCGATATCGGACCGTATTACATCACCAACCTGATCCAGCTGATCGGGCCGGTGAAGCAGGTCGCGGCTTTTGCTTCGATCCCGATGACGGAACGCATCATCAGCTCGAAGCCGCGCGCCGGCGAAAAGATCCCGGTCTCCACGCCGACGACGATCCATGGCGTGCTGGAATTCGAGAACGGCGCCGTGGTGACGCTCAACACCAGCTGGGATGTCTGGAGCCATGGCCACGCGCCGATGGAGCTCTATGGCGAGGTAGGCACGGTGTTCGTGCCGGATCCGAATTTCTTCGGCGGCGAGGTGCGCTACACCGAGGCCGCCAAGCCGGTGAAGAAGCTGCCGAAATGGCGGCATCCGTTCGGCGTGCCCAACGAGATGCATTCGCATGGCATGATGGCCAACTACCGCACCGCCGGCCTTGCCGACATGGCGATCGCGATTACCGAAGGCCGGCCGCACCGCTGCTCGATGGAACTGGCGCTGCATGCCGTCGATGTCATGACCGGCCTGTTGCGTTCTGGCGAGACCGGAAAGTTCGTCGCCATGCAGACCAGCTGCGAGCGGCCCGCGGCACTCGGCGTCAAGGCAGCGAAGGAGCTGCTGGCGAAGAAGAAAACGAAGTAGGCGGCGCACCTCCCAAGCACCGTAAAAGCCTCTCCCCGTTTGCGCGGGGAGAGGCTAAAGGTGCGGAAGGCTCGGCTGCCGTGCGTCGCGGCGACAGCCGTCGGGCTCGTTTCGATATGAGGATTTCCCATGCCCTATGTTCCCGCCGAGAACCGCTACGAAAAGATGGTCTACAATCGCTGCGGGCGGTCCGGCCTGAAGCTGCCGGCGATCTCGCTCGGGCTGTGGCACAATTTCGGCGACGACACGCCGCATAGAACCAAGCAGGCAATCACGCGCAAGGCCTTCGATCTCGGCATCACGCATTTCGATCTCGCCAACAATTACGGCCCGCCGCCCGGCTCGGCGGAGCGGGCCTTTGGCGAGATCCTGCGGACGGACTTTGCCGGTTATCGCGACGAGCTGATCATCTCGACCAAGGCCGGCTACGAAATGTGGGCAGGACCTTACGGCGAATGGGGCGGCCGCAAATATGTGCTGGCCAGCCTCGACCAGAGCCTGAAGCGGATGGGGCTCGATTATGTCGACATCTTCTATTCCCATCGCTTCGACCCCGACACCCCTCTGGAAGAGACGATGGGCGCGCTCGATCACGCGGTGCGCTCGGGCAAGGCGCTCTATGCCGGCATTTCCTCCTATAATTCACAGCGCACCCGCGAAGCCGCCGACATTTTGAAGCAGCTCGGCACGCCTTGCGTGATCCATCAGCCGAGCTATTCGATGCTTAACCGCTGGGTCGAGGACGACGGCCTGCTCGATACACTCGAGGGGCTTGGCGTCGGTTCCATCGTGTTCTCGCCGCTGGCACAAGGCATGCTGACCGACAAATATCTCGGCGGCATCCCCGATGGCAGCCGCGCCAGCCAGGGCAAGTCGCTGCGCCCGGCATTCATCAACGACAAATCGATCGCAAATATCGAGGCGCTGAACGTCATCGCCCGTCGCCGCGGCCAGACGCTGGCGCAGATGGCGCTGGCCTGGGTGTTGCGCCGGGGCAGGGTGACGTCGGCGCTGATCGGCGCCAGCCGGCCGGAACAGGTCGTGGATTGCGTCGGCGCGCTCGAGACGCTCGACTTCAGCGATGCCGAGCTCGCCGAGATCGACACCTTTGCACGCGAGTCGGATATCAATCTCTGGGCGACGTCGGCCGAGCGCAAGGGGCCGCCAAGGAAGTAGGCGGAGACGGTCCGCGGTCCGTTTTCATCGAAAGACGCGGCAGCGCAAACTGATAGCTGTCTTCGACACGGTGGCCAGCGGCTAACTTTCGGCTGCCTTGAGGTTCCGCGCGGCTTCTTCGAGTGCGGCTCTGTCGTTGCCGAGCCTGTCGATCAACTCTTGCGCCTGATCACCGGTTATCCCGGTGCGCATCGCCAGTGCCTCGACCGTCAGAACGTCGGAACTGGCGATCGTTCCAGCCGGACCGTGCTCGGCCGCGTCATCATCAGCCTGGCCGGTCATCGTCTCATCGTAGCCAAGCTCTTGCTTCGCCTGCTGCCAATGACGCTCATGCGCGCCATCCGGGCGGCCCTCGCGCATCCAGATTTCATAGGCTCGTTGCCGAATCTTTTCATGCCGATCGTTGTCCATGACGGCTCCTCCCTTGTGGCGTTTTCACCAACGCGGGGAGCGCCGGAACGATCCGATGTTCAAGCCGATTTCGCACACATGCCGGACAAATCCCGGGTTCTCACAGAACAAACACCGGACAGAATCGTTTTGCCGAGGAACCTGTACAGTGGGCCGACCGTTGAGCCGAGCCTTCCGCAAAGGAGATTACCATGGCCGACGACCCGAACGAATCCGCAGCACCGAAGATGACTCAACGTGAAGCTCAGGAAGCCCTGGAGAAGCAGGTCGCGCAGCTGAGGCGTGAGATCAACAAGATCAATCGGACCTTGGCCGAACGCGCGGAAGAGACGATCGAAGAGGCCGGCGACTGGTATGACAGCGCTGCTGACCGCGCGTCCCGGACGGCGCAAGCCCTGCGCAACAGGGCGCAAACGGTTTCCGGGGTCGTCCAGGAGAATCCTGGCACAGTATCGTCCGCATTCCATACTCGGAGCGGCAGTAGGGGCGCTACTGGGCCTCACCTTGGCCGCCACAGACCAGCGCCGCGATCGCTGGTTCTAGTCCCGACCCCAGGTTTTGGGACAGAAACAGCGGGATTGCTCCCGCTGTTCATTGGTTCAGCAAGTGACGCCGGTCAGGGCGTCGCCGGCTTCTGCGCCGTGCCGAGGGCTTTGGGTGCTGCGGGCACGGGCGCTGCCGTTTTCATCTTCTCCTCGATCCAGCCGGTGTAATTGGCCAGCCGCGTGTAGATGCCGTAGGCGTTCTTGTGGCCGCAGGCGGTGCCGCCGTCGGCCGGACCTTCGCCCCAGCTGACGACGCCGACCTGCACCGGACCATCGGCGCCGGTCATGAACAGCGGTCCGCCGCTGTCGCCATTGCAGGCGTCGCGCTCGCCGCTGGCCGTTCCGGCGCAGATCATGTTGCCGGTCAGCGGATCCGCCATGTCGGCAGCAATCGCGTTGGCGGCCGCCTCGATGCCCCTTTCCGAATAACGCATGCGGCGGGCGAGCTCGCCGAGCGCTGCTTTCAAATCATGCGCATAAATCGCCTTGATGCCGCTGTTGCAGGTTGCGTTCGGCTGGAGGTCCAGGTCGGCGACCATCAGCGCGGTGGGAAATGTTCCGTCCTGCATCTTGCCCCAGCCGGTGACTGTCGTCTTGCCGGCGTCGGGGGTCGGCTCACTGGCAATTTTGATGGTCGGGGCATCGGCCGGCTCGGCCAGCCGGATCAGGCCGAGATCGTTGTCCAGCGTCTGCTCGCTGTAGCCCTCGTTGACGATGATCTCCACCGCCTTGTAGCGCTTGCCCTCGCTGAGATCGGTGGCGCCCGTGAGCACGGTGACCACATCAGGCGAAATCGGCTCGCCGTCGTCATTGAGGCAGTGCGCCGCGGTCAGCACCCATTGCGGCGCGATCAGGCTGCCGCCGCAGAACTGCGCATTCGCCTGCGAGGCCGGGCTTTTGTCCAGCTTGCCCGTGGTCAGCAATGCCACCTGGAACGGGTAGGCGCCCGTCTCGGCCTGCTTGCCGCCGTAGACGCGATCGGCGCCGTCGGGGTTCTCCGCCCTGGCCTTTGCCCTGGCCTCGGCCACGCGTTTCATCGGCGAGATCGCCGCCTCCGGCCGGGCGGCCGCGTCCGTGGCATGAACGGAATCAACGACCGGCAAGGCCGCCGCGATGCCGAGCAGCGCGGCGGCGGCAATCGGTCTGAACCTATGGATGATCTTCACCTCGAACCCCCTGAGACAATATTCCGACAGGTCAGCCACGGACGCATGATCCACTGAAATGGAACCGGCCGGTGAGATCATGCTCCAAGGCGGAGCGCGATCCGTCACAAAACCGAGCACCACTTTTGCTAATCGTGCTGTCGAACCAAGCCCGCCCAAATCCTATAGCCCCCCACGGGCTATGTGAAAGCAATTTGTCATTGCCAATGTTGGATTAATTTAGGCAGTATACCGTTGCGGGCATTTTTGGCGGGGACCTAAACTGGCTGCACTGAATAATGGCCCGGTAAAGGCGCCGGCAACCAATTTCATTTTTCGTCACCACCACGATCTCGACAATATTTCTCTATCTTGATCCAGTCCTTGCTGACTTTTGGGAGAGTCTCACCATGACAAAACTGACACATAGCATTATTGCGTCCGCGTTGCTTTCCACCGCAATGTGGGCGGTTCCTGCCTTGGCTGCCGATCCAGGCTCCGCCAATGCTGGCAACGGCGAAAGCATGCGGGACGTGACATCGGGCGATTACAAGCCCGGCCGGGCGAAACCGATCGCCCCGCCGAAACTGACCGACGACGAGGCCAACCGCGCCGCGCCGCTCGCCGACGAAGCAACGGCAGTCAAATCTTATGGCATCGTCGGCCGCTCCGCCGATGGCAAGGACATCAAGATCGACCCGAACGAGACGCTGAAGGACCTTGTCATCAAGGAAATGAACGCGCCCGCCGACGGGCAGAAGTCCGATAATTCCGGACTAAGCGGAGGCGAAGAGGCCGGCCGCCAGGTGTTCGGGACGGACGACCGCGAGCAGATCAAGAATACCAAAACCTACCCGTTCACCGCGATCGGCTATCTCGAAGGCAAATCGAAGAGCGGCAGCTATGGCAGCTGCTCGGCGACACTGATCGGCCCGCGCACGGTGCTCACCGCGGCGCACTGCCTCTACAGCCACGAGGACAAGGCCTGGCTCGACGATATCCTGTTCGTGCCGGCTCTCAATGGCAAGACCGCCGACGACGCTCCGTTCGGCGCCTTCACCTATGAAAGCGCCTATATCGTCCAGGGCTTCATCGACAATTACCAAGGCTTTTACGGCTCTGTCGTGCCGTGGGATCTCGGCATCGTCACTCTCAAGCAGGATGTCGGCACCAATCTCGGCTGGCTGGGCTATGCCAACTATGTGGATCTCGGCGATTTCACCGCCAACATCATCGGCTATCCCGGCGACAAGCCGATGGGCACGATGTGGAAGGCGACCTGCGAAGTGCACGCCGAAAACATCGCCACCGAGTATTTCCAGTACGACTGCGACACGTATCCAGGTTCGAGCGGCAGCTCGGTCTATGCCTATGACAATGGCTCCAAGCAGCGCGTCATCACCGGCGTGAACGTGGCCGAGAGCCCGGATGCCAATACCGCCGTGCGCCTGAACGCCATCAACGTCCAGTGGATCAACAGCCTGTACAAATAGGCCTGCAGAGTGCGCGCCGCGATCATCGGGGCGGGTTATCTATTTTAGCGGCATTTCTGCGACGCCAAATATGATCACACTTGGCTGCAAAATGCTCCAATCAAAGCCGGCGGCGGAGCATTTCCGTCGCCGGCTTTCGCATTTTCGGGGATTATCTGGATTGGGCCGGGGGTGGCGCCTGGCGGACATAGTTCTCGATTGGCAGGGCGAAGGTCGGCGAACCGGCCTTGCGCTCCTTGTCGATATAGCCGGCAAAATAGCTCCAGAACGAGGCGGCATAGTCGCGGAAATACGAGTCGGCGACCTGACGCGAGCAAAGCCTGCCTTCGACGCAGAAGGAAAGACGGTTGAGGAAATAGACGATGCGGTCGAAATTGTCGCTGAACTCGGCAAGCGGCATGTCGCCGCCGGTTGCGCTCATCGCCTCGATGCCGATGCGTTGCCGATAGACCTGTTCCTCGGTCGGCGTGGGATTGGCGCTGAGCAGATTGCCGTATTTGGCATTGAGCGTCGCCAGGCGTTGCTTGAGGGCCCGTTGCGCCTGCTGGTGATCCTTGCTTTCCCAGAGCTCGACCAGCGACATCGTCTGTTCGACACGCTTCTGCTCCTGGTTTGCCAGGAACTGGTAGACCGAAAAGATCAAGGTGAAGATGATCGCCAGCCGTACCAGCAATCCGGACCAGGCATAGACAAGCATGCGCCAGTCGCGATCGGTGAACGGGTTCGCCTCCTTCTTGACCTCGTGATTGCTCACCCAAGGCAGGCCTTCGACGGTTTCCGGCAGTGACGCCGGCTTCTTTTGCGGTACCGGCGCCGCCCCTGCCTGCTGCGTTGCGTCGCTCCCTGCTTTCGTCATCCGCAGCTGTCCAGTTCGATGATAGCTGACGGATCGAGCACGATGCCCGGCGTCTCCAGCTTCTTCTTCAGGCAATCCAGCTGCGCCCGCGAAACGATGAACTGCACGTCAGGCTCCACCTGCGGCTTGCCAGGCGACGGCAACGGCTCGACCACGCCGCGTGAGGTGCAGCTGCTGAGATCGACGACGACGGCGGTGTTGCCGGTTTTGGCGATCTGGTCGTACTGATCGAGAAAGCAACTCGCCAGTTCGGAGTTGATGACGACCTCCTTGGCGCAAAGGCCGCAGATCTCGTCCGCCGAGGCATTGGCGGCCAGCAACAGCCCGGCGACAAGGCCGGCGGTTGTTGCGCGCCACGAAAATACCATCCTGTTCACGAACGCCCTCATCCGTTCCGTTCGGCCGCCGACAGCGGCGGTCGAAGAATGTTCATTATCAGCCGATCAGGCAAGAGGCCTGGCCGGGCGCTTGATCCCGCCTCAGGCGCGCGGCACCGTCTCCATCGGGAAGATCATCACGGCGCCCTTCGATGCCTTGTCGTCGGTGAGCCGCATGGCCGACCGCGTCGCCGGCGCCATGCCGATATCGGCCAGCATATCGGAGAAACTTGGCTGTCCCAGTCCGCGCGTTACCGAGACAACCCCCGCTTGCGCCAGGAAGCTCAGGTCCTGCTTCTCGCTCTGCGGCGGCGCCTCGGTCAAGACGGCGATCATCTGCTCCATGCCGAAGCTGGTGTCGGTGAATTTGAACAGGCCTTCCTCGAGCACGGCGCCCTCGGTCAGGCGCTCGGCAAGAAAATGCTGGATGGAATAGTCGGAGCCGACATAGAGCACGTTGATGTCAACCAGGTTGGTCGAGCCGTTCCAGACCAGCACATGCACCTGATCGTCGGGCGAAACACGCGGCACCGTCGACGGCTCGATAGGCTGCAGCGCGTCACTGTCCAGACGCTTGATCCGGAACTCGACGTCGACCTCTTCCGGCCGATAATCCGAAGCGGCGGCCAGCCTCGACAGGCCGATGGCGCGGAAGATTTTCGTCAGGTTCCTGGCCGCGGCGTCGATCAGCTTTTCGCGGCCGTCCGGATGAATGACGATCAGCGGCGGCTTGCTGCCATCCTTGAGCGTCATGTCGCCCGAAGCTGGCAGGAACCACAGCGCCGGCGCGTCGGTGGCGTCTTCTGCGGCGCCGGCAATGGCATTCTCGCGCAGCACGGCGAGACGCAGATCTGCGCTCTTGCCCGGCTCGACCAGCGCGATGTGGAACCCTGAGTTCTCCCTGGCCGCCAGATCGTCGAGAACCGAGTTCGCCAGCGCAGCCTCTTTCTCGAGGCCTTTGGCCGCTGCCGGCCGCGCGACCACGAGCTTGTAGTCGACGGCGAGCTCGGCGAGCCGGGCATAGGCATTGGCGGGGATGTCAGCCAGCTTGAGCGCCGGCTTGCCGCCGAACTCGACCGGCTGGACCCGGCTCTCCAGGTTCTTTGCCGATCGCACCTGGAGATAACCAAGCGCCTCGGACAGCGGCGACAGCGCCGACGGCAAGATTGCCAGCTTGCTGCCGGGGGTGAGGCGATGCAGCAGTCCGGCGCCGATGGTGGCTTTGTCGTCCTTGACGACGATCGGCCATTGCATGACCGCATCGGTCTTGTCGGTGCCGAAGACGCGTGCGTCGAGTTCTCCCTCGAACAGCGGCGTTGGCCGGGTGCGGCCGTCCGCCGAATATTGCTGCAGCACCGACTGACCGAGTTGGCGGTAGGTGATGTTGGGGTTCTCGGCCAGTTTCGACAGGATGGTGAAGGTGAACAGCCCGAAACGCGGCGCATCGGCCGTGCCCCTGGGCAGCGGCATCTCAGGCGTCGTCTCCACCGTCTGCGCCGCGTAGAAGGCGACCAATTTACCCTTGGTGGTCGGCTCGGCGCCGGTCGGCGCCAGCTTGAAGGCCGGCTTGCGCTGCCCGTCCTCGCCAAAGCCGCGCGGCGCGGCCGACGCAATCCCGTCATAGGCTTTCACCGCAGCCGCCCTGGCAGCATCGTCGCCGCCGACCAGATCGGCGAACTCGACCTTGCGTTCCAGCTCGTCGTCGACCTCGGCGGCGCGCGTCGCCGTGCCGGAATGGCAGCAGTCGAACACGGCCCAGATAAAGGCGCCCTTGTCGCGAATGGCGTCGAGTGCGGTGCCGATCTCGTTGTCGACCAGCGCATTGGGCACGCCCTGTTCGTGGTTGACCCATTTGTCGATGTCGGACGGCAAGAAAATTTCGTCGAGGCCGTCGGTCTCGTCGCCCTTGGTCGCCGCGGGCTGTTGCGCGCCGTGACCGGACAAATGCAGATAGACGAAATCATCACGCTGGACCTTGGCGGCAAGGTCGGCGAGTGCTGCCTTGATCGCCGCATGTGTCGGCGGTCCGTTGGCGCCTTCGACATCCTTGGCGAGCAGCGTGACGTTTTCGGCCAGGAATTTTACCGGCGCGGGCGTGTTCCCCAGGAGGTAATCGCGCACCAGGCCGGCATCGTTTTTCGGTCCGATCAGCCAGTTTTTCTTCGGCAGGTTCGGGTAATCGGTGCAGGCAACAAGCAGCGCATGGTAGGTGCGCGCCGCTGCGAATGCCCGAAACGGCACCAGGCCGGCAGCGGCCAGCGCAGACGTGCCGGCAAGCAGCGTCCGCCGCGTCACTTTGATCATGGTTGCTTCCCCAAGCCCGATCGAATTTCCAAGCACGGCCAGCCTGGCTGACGATTTTGTCAGTATTTTGAATATGGCCGCCGGCCAGCCGACCACCGGCTGCGAATAGAAACAGTAGCAAAAATAGCAGTTCGTCGCTATCTCAGTGCAAGAGGTCGAATTGCATGCGAACTGGCAGTGATCGGCACGGAGCGGCTTGGAACGGGATCATGGCGGCAAGGGATGTACTGACGAAGAACCAGCTTTGCGTTCTCGAGAAACTCGAGGCCGCCAGCGGGCCGCTCAGCGCCTATACGTTGCTCGACCAATTGCGCGAGCGCGGTTTTCGCGCACCGCTGCAGGTCTATCGGGCGCTCGACACGCTGGTGAAGTCCGGCTTCGTGCACAGGCTCGAAAGCCTCAATTCCTTCGTCGCCTGTGCCGAGCCGCACGACCACAGCCATTCGATGACGGCGTTTGCCATCTGCGACAGCTGCGGCCAGGTGACCGAGTTCTCCGACCACGATGTCGGCCACCGGCTCGACGAATGGGTGCGCTCGACCGGCTTCGCCGCCAAGAAGGCGGTGATCGAGTTTCGTGGGACTTGTGCGAAGTGTTTGGCTGAAGCGGCTTGAGGGCTTACTAAGCCGCGAGATGCTGGCGGGACAGCGCCCCCCTCTGTCCTGCCGGACATCTCCCCCGCAAGGGGGGAGATTGGCAGCTTCAATTTCACCGCCCATTTTTGCAACGCCGACGGTTGGCGAAAGCCGGGGCGACATCCGATCTCCCCCTTGCGGGCCCCTTGCGGGGGAGATGTCCGGCAGGACAGAGGGGGGTGGGAAGGATCGCGACTTAGCCGGCTGCAGACGGGACGTTAATGCGCCTCTTCCCAGTTGTTGGCGGCGCGGGCGTCGACGTGCAGCGGCACCGACATCGATACCGCCGGCATGGCGGCGTTCTCCATGACGTGGCAGACGACGGGAATCGTCGCCTCGACCTCGGCTTCGGCCGTCTCGAAGACCAGTTCGTCATGCACCTGCAGCAGCATGCGGGCGGAAAGCTTCGCCTTCTCCAGCGCCTCGTCCATGCGGATCATGGCGCGACGGATGATGTCGGCGGCGGTGCCCTGCAGGCGTGCGTTGATCGAGGCGCGCTCGTTGAACGCCCGGATCGAGGGGTTTGACGATCTGATCTCCGGGTAGTGGATGCGGCGGCCGAAGATGGTCTCGACGAAGCCGTGCTCGCGCGCATAGGCCTTGGTGGCGTCGATATAGTCGCGGATGCCGGGGAAGCGCTCGAAATATTTCTTGATGTAGTCACCGGCTTCTTCGCGTGCGATCGACAGCTGGTTGGCGAGGCCAAAGGCCGAAATGCCGTAGATGATGCCGAAATTGATCGCCTTGGCACGGCGGCGCACTTCCGAAGGCATGCCCTCGACCGGCACGTTGAACATTTCCGAGGCGGTGATGGCGTGGATGTCGGCGCCGTCGGCGAAGGCCTGCTTTAGCTGCGGGATTTCGGCGACATGGGCGAGCACGCGCAATTCGATCTGGCTGTAGTCGGCGGAAACCAGCTTGTTGCCCTTGTCGGCGATGAAGGCCGTCCTGATCTTTCGCCCCTCGACGGTGCGCACCGGGATGTTCTGCAGATTGGGATCCGAGGACGACAGCCGGCCGGTCGTCGTCGCGGCAAGCGCGTAGGAGGTGTGGACGCGCTTGGTGTCGGGATGGATGAAGCCGGGCAGGGCATCGGTATAGGTCGATTTCAGCTTGGTCAGCTGGCGCCAATCGACGATCTTGCGCGGCAATTCGTGGCCTTCGGCGGCGAGGTCTTCGAGAAGCTGCGCCGAGGTCGACCATTGGCCGGTCTTGGTTTTCGAACCGCCGGGCAGGCCCATCCTGCCGAACAGGATGTCGCCGAGCTGTTTTGGCGAGCCGATGTTGATGCGCTCGCCGACCAGCTGGTAGATCTCGTCCTCGAGCCGCGCCGCACCTTGTGCCAGTTCGCCGGAGAGCCGCGACAGGATCTGCCGGTCGACGGAGATGCCGCGTTGTTCCATCCGTGCCAGGACTGGCACCAGCGGCCGTTCCAGCCGTTCATAGACCGAGACCAGGCCCTTGGCGGCAAGGCGTGGCTTCAGCACCTGCCAGAGCCTGAGCGCGACGTCGGCGTGCTCGGCGCCGTAAGCCGTCGCCTTGCCGAGGTCGGCCTGATCGAGGCCGACGAAGTTTCTTCCCGAACCGGCCAGTTCCTTCAGCGGAATGGTCGCGTGGCCGAGCCATTTATCGGCCAGCGCCTCCAGGCCATGGCCACCATGGGTGCCGGCCTCGAGCACGTAGGAGATCAGCATCGTGTCGTCATAGGGGCCGATCTCGATGCCATGACGGCTCATGACGACGAGGCGGTATTTCATGTCGTGCACGATCTTGAGGACAGATTTGTCCTCGAGCAGAGGCTTGAGCAACGCTAGTGCGTCGCGGATCGAGATCTGGTTGTCGACCGCGCCGCCGCCGAGCAGGTCGCCATTGCCGTTTTTATGGGCAAGCGGCACGTAGGCGGCATGGCCAGGCGCGACGGCCATGGCAAGGCCGATCAGTTCGGCCCGCATCGGATCGGGCGAGGAGGCCTTAACGTCGAAGGCGACGATGCCTCTCTCCATCGCCTCGGCGATCCAGGCCTTCAGCGTCGCGGCGTCGCGGATGCAGGCGTAGGCGCCGGTGTCGATCTTGCGGGCGGTCGCAACCTCCAGGCGAAGCGCCGAAAGCAGCGATGGGGTGTCGCCTTGCTTGGCTTCGGCCGGGACTTCGGAAGCCGCTTCGTCCGACGGGGGTGCGCTCTCGGCGGCCGCGGGCATGCCAAAACCCATATCGGGGCCATGCGCGGTATCGGCACGCTCTATCGTGACGGCAGTGGCCGCAACGTCGCCCGCGTCGGTTCCGGTCGCTTCGGCGACGCGGCGGGTCAGCGTCGAGAATTCCATGGTCTTGAGAAAGCCGATCAGCCTGGGACCGTCCGGCGCGTGCAACACGAAATCGTCAAGCCCTTCGGTCACCGGCACGTCGTTCTTCAGCGTCACCAGATCACGCGAAATGCGCGCCTTGTCGGCGTTGGCGATGATCGATTCGCGCCGCTTGTCCTGCTTGATCTCGCCGGCGCGGGCGAGCAGCGTATCGAGATCGCCGAACTGTTCGAGCAATTGCGCCGCCGTCTTCGGCCCGATGCCGGGCACGCCCGGCACATTGTCGACCGAATCGCCGGTCAGCGCCTGCAGGTCGATCATCTTCTGCGGCGGCACGCCCCATTTCTCGATCACCTCGGGAACGCCGATCTGGCGGTCCTTCATCGGGTCGTACATGGCAACCGTTGGGCCGACCAGTTGCATCAGATCTTTGTCGGAAGAGATGATGGTGGTGTCGGCGCCGGCTTCGCAGGCAAGCCGGCAATAGGTGGCGATCAGGTCATCGGCCTCGTAGCCTTCCGTCTCAAGGCATGGCAGGTTGAAGGCCCTGGTCGCCTGGCGGATCAGGCCGAATTGCGGGATCAAATCTTCCGGCGGCGCCGAGCGGTTGGCCTTGTATTCGGGGTAGAGGTCGTTGCGGAAGGTCTTCGACGAATAATCGAAAATCACGGCGAAATGCGTCGGCACGATGCCGACATCGGTGTTGCGGGCGTCCTGGGTCAGCTTCCAGACCATGTTGCAGAAGCCGAGCACGGCACTGGTCGGCAGCCCGTCGGACTTGCGGGACAGTGGCGGGAGCGCGTGATAGGCACGGAAGATGTAGCCGGAGCCGTCGACAAGGAAGAGATGATCGCCTTTTTTCATGGCACGAGGGATAGCGCGGCGCAGCGCCGCGGTCCATGCCAAAGGCGGCTTGCGCCAAGGGTTCCGGCAACACCCTGACAAATGGCGTGTGAGCTTGGCCGGCCTGGCGGCTTGGCCGGAGCTTTGTTCGCTCACGCCTATGTTACAAAAGTGTAATTTTTGTGCCCTTGAATCGCCACGTTCGCAGACACAGATAAACGCCATCGGCAGTTTTCGCCGAAGTCCGGAGCAAGGCCCGTCCCCCGCCTATCCCGGACACTTGCGGCAGCCTATCCCCCCTCTCCGGGCTGCCGCATCGTTTCGAGTAAGGCCGCCGTGGTTCCCCCTCCACCACGGCGGCATTTTTTTGCCTTTCGACCCGATCCTGCCCGTGGCCCAACGTTCGCGGGCTTTCCGTTTGGCCGCATGGGCTCTAGATTCGCCGCCAGAATCGAAAGGCCCGCCTATGTCCGCAGTTTCCCCTGTCCTCGACCGCCTCGACAAGAACTTCGACCAGAGCCTGGAACGCCTGTTCGGCCTGCTCAGTATCAAGTCGATCTCCACCGATCCGGACTACGCGGCCTACTGCCGCAAGGCCGCCGAATGGCTGGTCGCCGAGCTCAAGTTGATCGGCTTCGACGCCAGCGTGCGCGACACGCCAGGGCATCCGATGGTGGTCGCGCATCACGACGGGCCAGCCGGCGCGCCGCATCTGTTGTTTTACGGCCATTACGACGTGCAGCCGATCGATCCGATCGAGTTGTGGGAAAGCGACCCGTTCGCGCCGGCGGTCAAGGAGATCGAGCCCGGCCACAAGGTGATCACCGGCCGCGGCGCGGCCGACGACAAGGGTCAGCTGATGACCTTCGTCGAGGCCTGCCGCGCGTGGAAGCAGGTGCATGGCGGATTGCCGTGCCGAATCACGATCCTGTTCGAGGGCGAGGAGGAGTCCGGATCGCCGTCGCTGAAACCGTTTCTCGAGGCGAATGCGGACGAGCTCAAGGCCGATTTCGCGCTGGTCTGCGACACCGGCATGTGGGACCGCGATACGCCGTCGATCTGCGTCTCGCTGCGCGGGCTGGTCGGCGAGGAGATCACGGTGACGGCCGCCGACCGCGACCTGCATTCCGGGCTGTATGGCGGTGCGGCCGCCAATCCGATCCGCATCCTGGCAAAAATCCTGGCCGACATCCACGATGAGGATGGTCACGTCACCATTCCGGGTTTCTATGACGGCGTCGAGGAAACGCCCTCGCAGATATTGCAGTCGTGGCTGTCGCTGGGCGAGACCGCCGAGACCTTCCTCGGCCCGATCGGCCTGTCGATTCCGTCCGGCGAAAAGGGCCGCTCGGTGCTCGAACTGACCTGGGCGCGCCCGACGGCCGAGTTCAACGGCATCATCGGCGGCTATACCGGCAAGGGCTTCAAGACGGTGATCGCCGCGCAAGCCTCGGCAAAAGTCTCCTTCCGCCTCGTCCACAAACAGGATCCGGCAAAAATCCGCGCCGCCTTCCAGGCATTCGTCAGGCAGCGCGTTCCGGCCGACTGCTCGGTTGAATTCCATCCGCACGGCGCCTCGCCGGCGATCCAGCTTTCCTACGACTCGCCCTTTCTCGCCAAGGCCAAGCAGGCGCTGTCCGACGAGTGGCCGAAGCCGGCGGTGGTGACCGGCAGCGGCGGCTCGATCCCGGTGGTCGGCGATTTCCAGACCTATCTCGGCATGGAATCGCTGCTGGTCGGTTTCGGTCTTGACGACGACCGCATCCACTCGCCGAACGAGAAGTACGAGATGAGCTCTTTCCACAAGGGCCAGCGCTCCTGGGCGCGCATTCTCGAGGCGCTGACACGCTGAAATTGCGTCACAATCAACTTTGTGTTGATTTTTCACCGGATCACGGCAAGGACGGGCACGGCCCGTCGCGTATCGCTGCACGGGGCCGCGACCGGAGAAGACGATGAGCGACATACGTTTCCACAAAAACGATTTGCCCGGCCTGCTGCATTACGATGTCGGGGCGGTCGCTATCGACACCGAGACGCTCGGGCTGAACCCGCATCGCGACCGGCTCTGCGTCGTGCAGATCTCACCGGGCGACGGCTCGGCCGACGTCATCCAGATCGCGCCCGGCCAGAGGAAGGCGCCGAACCTCGTCAGCCTGCTGAAGAATCGCAGCATCACCAAGCTCTTCCACTACGGCCGCTTCGATCTCGCCGTACTCTACAACGCCTTTGGCGTCATGCCGGAGCCGGTGTTCTGCACCAAGATCGCGTCGCGGCTGACGCGCACCTACACCGACCGGCACGGGCTGAAGGACATCTGCTTCGAGCTTCTCGGGGTCGGCCTGTCGAAGGCGCAGCAATCCTCGGACTGGGCGGCCGAGACGCTGTCGCCCGAGCAGCTCGAATATGCCGCCTCCGACGTGCTCTACCTGCACCGGCTGCGCGACGTGCTGAGCGCGCGGCTGGCGCGCGACAACCGGACCAGGGAGGCCGATGCCTGCTTCCGCTTCCTGCCGACGCGTGCGAAACTCGACCTGATGGGCTGGGATGAGGAGGATATCTTCGCCCACAGCTAATGGCCTTCATGATAATTCTATTCCGGCGGCCATCTGGCGCAGTTTTCTCCGCTTCCGGTGCTCACGGACCCAAATGTCCGCTGCGCTCCGGTTCTCGAAAACCACGCCATATGCCTCGCCGGAGCGAATTCTCATAAAGGCCATCGGCCAGGAACCGAGGGCGCTTGTCCCGGCGCTCCGGTCGCTTCACCGGGAGGAATGGAAATGGCTGCGCGAAAACCGATCGAAACGGCACCCAAGGACGGTTCCAAGGTCACCGTCTACTGGCAGGATAGGGACGGCGTGATGAACGAAAGCATCGCGCAATACCGTTCGCTCGACCGGCTGAAGGCGGCCGGCGGCGACTGGGACGAAAGCGACGCCGGCTGGTGGGCCTATACGGACGGCCATACGCAAAAGAAGATCGAACCGATCAGCTGGCGGCCGGCCTCCGACGACCCGGACGCGGACGACTGAGGGTTGTCGCAACCGCCGACCTGAAGTGATTATTCTGAGGCGAAGCGTATTTTGTTCTTGCTTTGTGCCGGCAGCTATGCTACTAATTCCACTATGGTGCTCATTGGCGCCAACGACCCGCCCGCCGAGGCGGGTTTTTCGTTTCGGCTTTGGCGCTGTCGCGGGCCGCGCGTGCTTCGCAAGTGATTGAATACAGTTTACTTCGATTTTTCCCGACTTAACCCGCCCTTAAATCGCCGCATCTAGTCTTCAACCGGAACGCCATAGGCATGGGGAAGACAGCACAGCGCATGGCGAACCGGAAAGACAGCCGCATCGAGCCCAGCTTCGAGGCATCGCCGGGGGCGAGATCCTCGGCCGGTTTTTCGGTGAGCGAGGAGGACCGCGTCGTGCCGAACAACCGCAAAGCCGCCGCAAAGCGCAAATCGACCAAGGCCAAGCCGTCACGCGGCGGGCGCGGCAAAGGCCGGCGCGGCGCGTTCGGCGTGCTCGGCCGGCTGTTCTACTGGTGCTTCGTGCTGGCCATCTGGGGCGGTATCGCCACTGCCGGCATCGTCGTCTATTACGGCGCGAAAATGCCGGCGGCCACCACCTGGGCCATTCCCGACCGCGCCCCCAACATCAAGATCGTCTCGGTCGACGGCCAGCTGCTTGGCAATCGCGGCATGAGCGGCGGCGAGGCCGTCGGCCTGCACGAAATGTCGCCCTATATTCCCGAGGCCGTCATCGCCATCGAAGACCGCCGCTTCTATTCGCATTTCGGCATCGACCCGATCGGCCTTTCCCGGGCAATGATGACCAATGTGCTCGGCGGGCATTTTTCGCAGGGCGGCTCGACGCTGACCCAGCAGCTGGCCAAGAACCTGTTCCTGACGCCGGACCGCACGCTGGAGCGCAAGGTGCAGGAAGTGCTTTTGGCGCTGTGGCTCGAGCACAAGCATACGAAGGACCAGATCCTCGAAATGTACCTCAACCGGGTCTATTTCGGCTCGGGCGCCTATGGCGTCGAAGCGGCCTCGCGCCGCTATTTCGGCAAGAGCGCGCGCGACGTCACGCTGTCGGAGGCGGCACTTCTCGCCGGTCTGCTCAAGGCGCCGTCGCGGCTGTCGCCGGCACGCGACCCAAAGGCGGCCGAGCAGCGCTCGCAGCTGGTGCTCGCCGCGATGCGCGACGAGGGCAAGATAAGCGCCAAGGAGATGACCACGGCGATGAGCGCGCCGGCGACGCGCGCGCCGTCCTACTGGACCGGCTCGGAAAACTATGTCGCCGATACGATCATGGAAGAACTGCCCGACCTGATCGGTGACGTGCGCCGCGACATCGTCGTCGACACGACCGTCGATCTGACGCTGCAGAAGCTCGCCGAGCAATCGATCCGCCGGCTGATCGACCAGAGCGGCAAGAAGCTCAATGTCAGCCAGGGCGCGCTGGTGTCGATCGACAATTCCGGCGCGGTGCGCGCCATGGTCGGCGGCTATGATTATTCGACCAGCCAGTTCGACCGCGCCTCGGAAGCGCGCCGCCAGCCGGGCTCGGCGTTCAAGCCGTTCGTCTATATGGCGGCGCTGGAATCCGGCCGTACGCCGGACAGCGTGCGCAATGACGCGCCGATCAAGATCGGCAACTGGACGCCCGACAATTACGGCGGCAAATATTTCGGCAAGGTGACGCTGGCGACGGCGCTGGCAAAATCGCTGAACTCGGTGGCCGCGCAGCTGACCATGGAAGTCGGACCGAATGCGGTGGTCGAGGCGGCGCACCGCATGGGCATCCAGTCCGAGCTGACGGCCAACACTTCGATCGCGCTGGGCACCTCGGAAGTGACGCCGCTGGAACTGACCTCGGCCTATGTTCCCTTCGCCAATGGCGGCTATAAGCCCGACATCCATTTCATCCGCCGCGTCACGACGAGCCACGGCAAGGTGCTCTACGAAAACAATGGCGGCGGTGCGCCGCGCGTCGTCAAGCCCGATGTCGTCGGCATGATGAACTCGATGATGACCGGCACGGTCGAGATCGGCACGGCCAGGAAGGCGGCGTTCGCCTGGCCGGCGGCCGGCAAGACCGGCACCAGCCAGAACTCGCGCGACGCCTGGTTCATCGGCTATACCGCCAACCTCACCACCGGCGTCTGGTTCGGCAATGATGACGGCAGCGCGATGAAGAAGGTCACCGGCGGCGCCTTGCCCGCGCAGGCCTGGCACGAGTTCATGGTCGCCGCGCATGAGGGCGTGCCGGTGCGGCCGCTGCCCGGAACCTGGAAATCGACGCCGCCCGACACCGTCGTCCCGGACGAGATACCGGCCGACACGGCACCGCCGGCGCCGGTCGCGTCCGTTGGCCAATCGGCGCCGCCTGCGGCAGCTACGCAGCCCGCTTCGCGTCCCGTGCGTCCCGCCGAGACGGTCGATGCCGGCGGCTTGGCCATGCCGGGTGTCGACGGCACAACCGGATCGATCAAGCATCCGGTGCCGCCCGGCAATGTCGGCGGCCCGGTCAAGAAGCGGCAGACCTCGATCCTGGACATTCTGACAGGCGGCTGAACGACAGGCCCCTCGCCACCGCTGCCGCGTTCCGCTACATCTCCCGCTTGGAGACGCGACATGGCTGAACCCGACACCAGAAAGACCATCGTGCTGACCGGCGCCAGCCGCGGCATCGGCCATGCCACGGTCAAGCGCTTTTCACGTGAAGGCTGGCGCGTCATCACCTGCTCGCGCCAGGCCTTTGCCGAGGACTGCCCGTGGCCGGCCGGCCCGGAAGACCACATCAAGGTCGACCTCGCCGACCAGGAAGATGTCGGCATCGCCATCTCCGAGATCCGCCACCGGCTGGAGGCGCATGGCGGGCAGTTGCACGCGCTGGTCAACAATGCCGGCATCTCGCCGAAGCTCAAGGACGGCAACAGCCGCATGAACTCGATCGACACGCCGATGCATGTCTGGCGCGACGTCTTCCAGGTGAATTTCTTCGCGCCGATCATGCTGGCGCGGGGCCTGTTCAAGGAGCTGGCGTCGGCCAAGGGTTCGATCGTCAACGTCACCTCGATCGCCGGCACCCGCGTGCATCCTTTCGCCGGCACCGCCTATGCGACCTCGAAGGCGGCACTCGGCTCGCTGACACGCGAGATGGCGCATGATTTCGGCCCGCACGGCATTCGCGTCAACGCGATTGCGCCGGGCGAGATCGACACCGCGATCCTGTCGCCGGGCACGGAAAAAATCGTCGGGACCATCCCGCTGAGACGGCTAGGCACCACGGCGGAAGTCGCCGACATCATCTTCTTCCTGTGCTCGCAGCAGGCGTCCTACGTGACCGGCTCAGAAATCCACATCAACGGCGGCCAGCACGTTTGAGCGGTTGGTTTTGATCAATCGTTGACGCTGCCCCTCATCCCCCTGCCGGGACCTTCTCCCCGTGAAGAACAGGGAGAAGGGGGCTTGATCGCAACGCTGGCGACCCCCTCTCCCCGTTCTTCACGGGGAGAGGGTAAGGGTGAGGGGCAGCGCAAGCGCGTCGCGTTTGAATGGCCTCTCATGCGACGCGCTTGAAGCTGTTGTTCTTTGCATGTCGTTATCCCAAAAACCGCTGCGCACTTTTGGCGACATGCCTTAGGCCGCCGAAGGCTTCGGTGCTGCCAAAACCTCCTCGACGATCCCGCGGGCGATCTCGCGTTCACCCATGATGACGGTGTCGGCACCAAGGCCCTTGAGGTGCTCGACCTCGGCATCGGAATGGGCGCGGGCGATGATCTCGATTGTCTGATTGGCGGCGCGGGCGCGCAGCACGACCTGCCCGGCCTCGAAGGCGTTGGGGATGGCCAGGATCAGCCGCTTCGCGCCCTCGGCATTGGATGCGGCGAACACGTCGCCATTCGCCGCGTTGCCGGCCACGGTTTCGACGCCTTCGGCCTTGAGCTTCGCCAACGTCTTGTCGGCATCCTCGATGACGAGGAAGGGCAGGGCGGCCTGCTTCAGCGACGCGCCGACGAGGCTGCCGACGCGGCCGTAGCCGATCAGGATGGTGTGGCCGGTCAGCCTCGTCCTGGGCGGCGGGCCATCCTCCTTCGCGGGCGCCGCGACCGAAGCCACCTGGCCGGGTTCGGTCGCCGGGCCGATCGGCCTTGCTTCGCCGGACGGCGCCGTCCTGCCGGCGCGTGCTTCCAGCCAGGGTTTCATCCGGTCGGCGGCAAGAAACATCAGCGGATTGAGGACGATCGACAGGATGGCGCCGGCGAGGATGAGGTCGCGGCCTTGTTCGGGCAGCAGTTTCAGCCCGACGCCGAGTTCGGCCAGGATGAACGAGAATTCGCCGATCTGGGCAAGGCTTGCCGAAATCATCAATGCCGTTGCGACCGGATAGCGGAAAACGACGACGATGACGAAGGCTGCCAGCGACTTGCCGATAACGATGATGGCCAGCGTCGCCAGGATCGGCCAGCCATTGCTGATCAGGCTGAACGGGTCGAACAGCATGCCGACCGAAACGAAGAACAGCACGGAAAAGGCGTCGCGCAGCGGCAGCGATTCCTCGGCCGCCCGATGGCTGAGCTCGGATTCGCTCATGATCATGCCGGCGAAGAAAGCGCCGAGAGCCAGCGACACGCCGAACAGCTTGGCCGCGCCGAAGGCGACGCCAAGCGCAATCGCAAGCACCGCCAGCCGGAACAGTTCGCGCGATCCGGTATGGGCGACGTAGTGCAGGATCCAGGGGATAAGCCGGCGGCCGACCACCAGCATGACCACGACAAAGGCCGCGACCTTGGCCAGTGTGATGCCGACGACGCCCCAGACGCCGTAGCTCGTCGGCAGCGACAGCAGACCGCTGGAGTGTACCTCCACCTGCTCTTAGCCGCCGAGTACGCCGGCCAATGCCGGCAAAAGCACCAGCGCCAGCACCATCGCCAGATCCTCGACGATCAGCCAGCCGACAGCGATGCGGCCACGCTCGGTCTCGATCAGCCGCCGCTCCTGCAGCGCGCGCAACAGCACCACGGTCGAGGCCACGGAAAGCGCCAGGCCGAAGACCAGCCCGGCGCCCATCGACCAGCCGAGCATCCAGGCGAGGCCGGCGCCAAGGGCTGTCGCGAAGCCGATCTGCACGATGGCGCCGGGCACGGCGATGGCACGGACCGACAACAGGTCCTTCAGCGAGAAATGCAGGCCGACGCCGAACATCAGCAGGATGACGCCGATCTCGGCAAGTTCATTGGCGAGGCCGGCATCGGCGACGAAACCCGGCGTGTTCGGTCCAACCAGAACGCCGGCGATGAGATAGCCTACCAGCGGCGGCACGCGAAAACGGTTGGCAAGTGCGCCGAAGACGAAAGCCAGCCCCAGACCGGCAACGATAGTGGCGATAAGGGGCGTGTCATGCGGCATTGTCTATGGAGCGCCTTTAGGAATCGCGATGTCGGATATGCGCCGCCCAAAGCCGCCGCCCTGGCAGTATGGACAGTCGCGTGACAACCCGCAATCCCATGAAATCAATGGCAAAGCAGCAAAAAGACGGAGAGCCGGCAAGATTTGCCAGCGTCGCGGGCGGCGTGTTCCAGTCTGGCGGCGGTTGTTGCGGCAGGGGAATTGCACGCCGCCGGTGCCCTCGATCAGGTCGCCTGCAGCAGGCTTTCGATATCGGGTATGCTGTGGTTGGTCAGCGTCTTTGGAATTTCCGCCGTTATCTTGTCGGTGACCTCCTTGTGCAGCTTCCTGCGCATGTCGCCGAGCACCGGCGGCGGCGCGATCAGCACGATCTCCTTGAACGTGCCGCGATGCGCGAGCTTGTAGAGCGTGTCGGCAATCTCGTCGGCAAAACGCTCCTTGCCGAGACGGTGCCAATCGGTGTCCTCGACCGCGCTGCGGTGGACGGAAGGGCCGTCGCTGTAGCGGCCGGGGCGGTCCGTGCCTTGCTCTCGGGTTGCCGGATTTTCCTGCTCCATCTCGTGCACGACCTGAAGGTCGGGATATTGGACGTCTCCACGGTTCTCGAGGAATAGCGCCTTTTCGCCGTCGGCCACCACGATCCACAATCCGCGTTTCAGTCTGACGTAGCTCATGGGGCGCTCCTTTTTTGATTTTTCGAACCCATCGCCGGGCCTTTGCCGCAGGGGTATGACCGGGCCTGGGTCTACAGGGCAAACGCGTGCCGAGGCGTGAATGTTCCGGTACTCTGACCCGGTATCTCCGACAGGAGCCGGCGAGAGCGCCAGGCTGTCTTTGATGGCTCGGTTGGCATCCGGCGGCTTTAATCTACTAAATTGGTAGAAATTAGAAAAATCTGTTTTGTGGCTAGCTCGGCCAGCCGCTAGAAAGGCAGCGGATCAGGGGCCGCAACAGCAGCTTCAATCCGCTCCGCATCTGAATGTGGAATATTTTTCTCTTGGCCGTTATGCTTGCAGAAAAGAGATTGCCTGCTACGAAGCGATGCGCGAGTGGGTGCCTTCTGGTTTTTCGCGCCCCCGCGTAGAACTGGCAAACGGTTCCAGGATTCCGCTCGTCATGCCGCAAGCCAAGCCTAAGCTCAATGCCTTTCCCGTCTTCATGCGGGTCGAGGGCGAAGCCGTCGCCATCGTCGGCGGCGGCGAGGAAGCGCTGGCCAAGGCGCGGCTGCTCGCTCAGTCGAGCGCTGTGCTGCGCATCGTCAGCGATGCCGCAAGCGCCGATCTGCTGGCCTGCATCGCCGAGACGGGCGCCACCCACATTGCCGACGCCTATAATGCAGCACATCTCAATGGTGCGGTGATGGTGTTTGCCGCCAGCGACGATGAGGCGCTCGACCGCCGCGTTGCCGGGGATGCGCGCCGGCTGGGCATTCCGGTCAATGCCGTCGACCGGCCGGAGCTCTGCGATTTCTTCACGCCGGCACTGGTCAACCGCGCGCCGGTCGCCATTGCCATCGGCACGGAAGGTGCCGGCCCGGTGCTTGCGCAGATGCTGCGCAGCCGCATCGACCGCATGCTGTCGCCCTCGCTCGGGCCGCTCGCGGCACTTGCCGCGTCGTTTCGCGGCGCCGCCGAAAAACTGCTGCCGAAAGGCAATGCCCGCCGCCGCTTCTGGAGCGATTTCTTTGGCGGCGCGCCGGCCCGTGCCGTGGAGGCCGGCGAGCTTTCGCAGGCGCATGATGCGGCCGTCGGCCTGCTGCTTTCGAACGAACCGGCATCGGGCCATATCGCGCTTGTAGGCGCCGGTCCCGGCGCCGAGGACCTTTTGACGCTGCGCGCCCATCGCCTGCTGATGGAAGCCGACGTGATCGTCCATGACGCGCTGGTGCCGGAGGCCATCGTCGCCATGGGCCGCCGCGATGCCGAACGCCTGCCGGTCGGCAAGCGCAAGGGCTGCCATTCCAAGAGCCAGGCCGAAATCAATGCGCTGCTGGTCGAGCTTGGCCACGCCGGCAAGCGCGTCGTGCGGCTGAAGTCCGGCGACCCGCTGGTGTTCGGCCGGGCCGGCGAGGAGATGGCGGCACTTCGCGATGCCGGCGTCGCCTACGAAGTGGTTCCGGGCGTCACCGCGGCCTTCGCCGCCGCCGCCGATTTCGAACTGCCGCTGACGCTGCGCGGCGTGTCGTCGTCGATGGTGTTCACCACCGGCCACGACCTCAAGGGAAATTCGCTGCCCGATTGGGCAAAGCTCGCCATTTCGGGCGCGACGGTCGCCGTCTATATGGGGCGCTCGGTCGCCGCCGAGGTCGCCGGCCGGCTGATCGAAGCCGGCCTGTCGCCGGACACGGCCGTCGCCGTGGTCGAGAATGCCAGTCTTGCCAACCGCCGCCGTTTCCACGGCACGCTCGCCGACCTGCCGTCGCTGGAGGCGCGCGCCGACCTCAGCGGCCCGGTGATGACGATCATCGGCGACGCCGTCGCCGGCGCCAATTTCGAACGGTCCGAGCCGCTGGCCGCACACAGGCAGGACAGCGTGGCCCGTGCTGCCGCGGAAGGAGTGAACCAATGAAAGTGCTGACCGCGAACCGTCTCGCCGACGGCATAGCCGTCTGGTACGCCAATGGCGGCTGGGCCGAGATCATCGACCATGCCGACATCGCCCATGACAAGGCGGCCGAGGACCGGCTGGAGGCGATCGGCGCCAAGGCCTCCGCCGACAACGAGGTGGTCGACGTCAATCTGATCGACGTGACTGTGGTCAACGGCACTGTCGAGGCGGTCCGGCTGCGCGAAAAGATCCGTGCCGCCGGCCCGACCACCCGCCACGATCTGGGCAAGCAGGCCCGTCCGCAGGCCGCACGCGCGGCATAGATGACACAAGCATGATCCCGATCGTGCTCGAACGAAGAAAATAACGGGCGGACGCGCCCGGAAAGACCTGAAAATGTACCGTTACGATGAGTTCGACCACGATTTCGTCAAGGCCCGCGTCGCCGAGTTCAGCGACCAGGTCGCACGGCGGCTTGCCGGCGAGATCACCGAGGACCAGTTCCGGCCGCTTCGGCTGATGAACGGCGTCTATCTACAGCTGCATGCCTATATGCTGCGCATCGCCGTGCCCTACGGCACGCTGAACAGCAAGCAACTGCGTATGCTCGGCCACATCGCACGCAAATACGACAAGGGTTATGGGCATTTCACGACCCGCCAGAACATCCAGTTCAACTGGCCGGCGTTGTCGGACATCCCGGCGATCCTGGCGGACCTGGCAAGCGTCGAGATGCACGCCATCCAGACCAGTGGCAACTGCATTCGCAACGTCACGGCCGACCACTTCGCCGGCGCCGCCGCCGACGAGGTTGCCGATCCGCGCCCCTATGCCGAAATCCTGCGGCAATGGTCGTCGGTGCATCCGGAGTTTTCGTTCCTGCCGCGAAAATTCAAGATCGCGGTGACCGGCGCCGAGCGCGACCGCGCCGCCATCCAGACGCATGACATCGGCCTGCATCTGAAGAAGAACGCCGCCGGCGAGCTTGGTTTCGCCGTCTATGTCGGCGGCGGCCAGGGCCGCACGCCGATGGTCGCCAAGAAGATCCGCGACTTCCTGCCCGAAGCGGATCTGTTGTCCTACTGCACGGCGATCCTGCGCGTTTATAACCTCTATGGCCGGCGCGACAACAAGTTCAAGGCGCGCATCAAGATCCTGGTCCACGAGACCGGCGTCGAGGAGATCACCCGCCAGGTCGAGGCCGAATGGCAGGAATTGAAGGACGCCGAGCTGAAGCTGCCGGAAGCCGACATCCGCGCCATCGACGCCTATTTTGCGCCGCCGGCGCTTGTCGACCGGCCGGAAGGCGACGAGGCGGTCAAGCTTGCCCGGCTCGATTCCAAAAGCTTTTCCGAATGGCTTGACCAGAATGTGGTCACCCATCGCCATCCCGACTACGCTGCGGTGACCATCTCGCTCAAGGGCATCGGCGAGACGCCGGGCGATGCCTCCGACAGCCAGATGGAAGCGGTCGCAGACATTGCCGAAAAATATTCCTTCGACGAGCTGCGCGTCAGTCACGAGCAGAACCTGATCCTGCCGCATGTGGCGCGTGCCGACCTCAAGGCGGTCTATGACACGCTTGTCGATATCGGGCTGGCGACGGCCAATTCCAACCTGATCAGCGACATCATCTCCTGCCCCGGCCTCGATTATTGCGCGCTGGCAACCGCGCGTTCCATTCCCGTGGCGCAGGAAATCTCGCGGCGCTTCGCCTCGCTGGAGCGCCAGCGCGAAATCGGCGAATTGAAGCTGAAGATTTCCGGCTGCATCAATGCCTGCGGCCATCACCATGTCGGCCATATCGGCATCCTCGGCGTCGAGAAGAAAGGCGCCGAGCTCTACCAGGTGACGCTCGGCGGCTCGGCCGACGAGAACACCTCGGTCGGCGAGATCATCGGCCGCGGCTTCAGTTCGGAAGAGATCACCGATGCCATCGAGCAGATCGTCGAGACCTATCTCGGGCTTCGGCTGGACAGAAACGAAAGATTTATCGACGCCTACCGCCGTGTCGGTCCCGCGCCGTTCAAGGAGGCGCTCTATGCTGGCGAAACCAAGGCCGCTTGACCGGATCGTCGACGTCGAGGCCGGCATCGCCGCCGAAGCGGCGGGTTTCGATGCGCTCTATGGCCATCTGAAGCCGCTGGAGATCATCGAGCGGTCGGCCCGGGAATTCTTTCACGGCGAAATCGCCGCCGTCTCGTCCTTCGGCGCGGATTCGGCGGTGCTGCTGCACATGATCGCGGAGATCGACCGCACGCTGCCGGTGATCTTTCTCGACACCGGCAAGCATTTCGAGGAAACGCTCGGCTATCGTGACGCGCTGGTCGCCGATTTCGGGCTGACCGATATCCGGGTGATCAGGCCCGACGATGCGGCGCTGGCAAGGATCGACCCGACCGGCAATCTGAACGAGACCGATACCGACGCCTGCTGCGACGTGCGCAAGGTCGAGCCGCTGGCGCGCGGTGTCGAGCCGTTCCGCGCCTGGTTCACCGGACGCAAGCGCTTCCAGGCCGCGACCCGGGCAGCGCTTCCGGTGTTCGAGGCGGTTGGCTCGCGCATCCGTATTAATCCGCTGGCGCACTGGACGACATCGGACCAGGCCAGCTACATGCGCGCACATGCGCTGCGTGAAAACCCGCTGGTCGCCTATGGCTATCTGTCGATCGGCTGTTTCCCTTGCACGCAGCCGGTGCAGCCGGGCGACGACGCGCGCAGTGGCCGCTGGGCCGGGCACGCCAAGACCGAATGCGGCATCCATTTGTCGGGGCTGGAGAAGTCGCTGACCGATGCCTCACTTTAGGGTATATTGATATTCAGGTGATGCCGGCCTGCAAACGGCGGCTTCCTGCGCTTCCGGCGCTCACGTACCCAAAAGTACGCTCCGCTCCGGTTCTCGGAAGCCACGCAGTTTGGTCGCTTCGCGCCCGCCTTCGGCTCCGGCTCGGCCTGACCTGAATCTCAACACACCCCTGAGGTGTTTTGCACTTTAGAACCTTGTGGACTTGGGAATTTCTTGATGAGCGAATTGATAGCGGAAAACGCCACCCGGCTGTGGACGCCGAATGGTTTTTGCGAGGACGAGTGGGTTCATGCCGAAAGCGCCGAGGCGCTGGTCGGCAATGGCCGCTTCATCCTGCCGCTGCAGGCGTTTCTCGGCCTCGATCCGGAGGTGCGGCGGTCGGCGAAGGAACGCATCGGCGTGCTGCTGCAGCCCGGCGATCAGCTCGAAAAGATCGCCGGCCTGCTCGATCAGCTGTCGCTGGTGGCGCTGGCCTTCCCGGCGTTCAATGACGGCCGCTCGTTCTCCAAGGGCGAATTGCTGCGCAGCCGTTACCATTTCACCGGCGCCATGCGCGCCACCGGGCAGGTGCTTATCGACCAGCTGCCGCACATGCTGCGCCTCGGCTTCGACGAATTCGAGATCTCGCACCCGGTGCTGCTGAAGCGGCTCGAGCAAGGCCGCACCGGCGGACTGCCGCTGTTCTACCAGCCGGCGGTGAAGCCGGAGGCCAAAGGCCCGAAATATTCCTGGCGGCGGGTGCGCGCCAGCTGATCTGCTCCAGGGGACCAGAAGCACGATCTGGTCGGACCACATTGCCGATTCGATCTTTTATTTTGCCCGTCCCCGTCTTAGGATAGGTCCATTATTTCGCGATCCGAATAAATGTGGCCACAAGGGAGGAACCGGGTATGGCTGGCAAGAAGATATTGATGCTCGTTGGCGAGTTCAGCGAGGAATACGAGATTTTCGTCTTTGAACAGGCCATGCATGCGGTGGGCCATACGGTCCATGTCGTTTGCCCCGACAAGAAGGCCGGCGACATCCTGAAGACCTCGTTGCACGACTTCGAAGGCCACCAGACCTATACGGAAAAGCTCGGCCACGACTACATCCTCAACAAGACGTTTTCCGAGGTCAACCCGGCCGAATACGACGCCGTCTACGCGGCGGGCGGGCGCGGGCCGGAATATATCCGCATCGACAAGCGCGTGCAGGCGCTGGTGCGGCATTTCCATGAGGCCGGCAAGCCGATCTTCACCATCTGCCACGGCGTGCAGATCCTGATCGCGGTCGACGGCGTGGTGCGCGGCAGGGAAGTCGCGGCGCTGCAATATTGCGAGCCGGAAGTCACGCTGGCCGGGGGCATCTATATCGATGTTGCGCCGACCGGTGCCCATGTCGACGGCAATCTGGTGTCGGCCAAGGGCTGGCCGGGCCTAGCCGCCTTCATGCGCGAATGTCTGAAAGTGCTGGGCACCGAGATCCGCCAGGGAGAGATCCTGATGCGCGACCAACGCCAGGCGGCTTAAGCTCGGAATTTGGAGCCGCCGCGCCCCTAATGCATGTCGCGCAAAAATGTGCAGCGGTTTTGCGATAACGGCATGCATAAACAAGAACTTAAAGCGCGTCGCATGAGGCCGGTCGAGCGCGACGCGCTTTAGGTGCGGCGGTGCGTCTACACGGCCATCCGCGCTTCGCGGAACGAGACCAGCTTGCTGCGGCTCTCGTCCCATAGCGCCAGCTTGACGCAGCGCAGGCTGTCGAGAAGCGTGACGCGGCCGATCTCACGCAGCTCCGGATAATCCCTCAGCACTTCCGGAAGCCGGTAGCATGGCACCTTGGCCGAGAGGTGGTGCACGTGGTGGACGCCGATGTTGCCGGTGATCCAGTTCAGCACCGGTGGCAGGTCGTAATAGGACGAACCGTGCAGGGCAGCGTGCTGGAATTCCCACTCGGAGTCCTTTGTCCACTCCGTCTCCTCGAACTGATGCTGGACGTAGAACAGCCAGATGCCGGCCGATCCGGCGAGGATGACGATCGGCAGATGCACGACCAGGAACGCGCCGGGGCCGACGAACCAGATGAGCAGAGCGGCGATGACGGCGATGGCGAGATTGGTGGACATCGACGACACCCAAGGGGTGAGGCCGCCCCGCATCATGCCCAAGGGCAGTCTCTGCTCGAAAATGAAAATCCATATCGGGCCAAGGCCGAACATCACCAGCGGATGGCGATAGAGGCGATAGGCGAGCCGGCCCCGCCACGACAGTTGCCGGTATTCGGCGACGGTCAGTGTCTTGATGTCGCCGGTGCCGCGCTCGTCGAGATTGCCGGCGCTGGCGTGATGGGTTGCGTGGGCGCGGCGCCAGCAATCGTAGGGCGTCAGCGTCAGCACGCCAAGGACGCGGCCGATCCAGTCGTCGGCATAGCGATTGGCAAAGAAGGAGCCGTGACCGCAATCGTGCTGGATCATGAAGATCCGCACCAGAAAGCCGGCGGCCGGAAGGATGAGGACCAGACCCCACCAATGGCCATAGGCATAGGCGGCCGAGGACAGCGCCCATAACGTGGCGAAAGGGATGAGGGTGATGGCGAGTTCGACAGCGCTGCGACGTCTGTCGGGCTTTTTATAGCGCGACAGGATTTTCAACCAGGCGCGCTTGCTGTTTGCCACAGCTTCGGGGGAAATCATGTTCATCATGAAACATAGGCGGAGCAGGGCGCTGCCGCAAGACGGAGATCACGCAAAGTTACTGCGCGTAAATGTCGCGCGATGGCAACCGGCCACAATTGCCGGTCGCGTCCCTGGCAACGGCGCGCTACCGACGGCGCCCGCCTGCGACCACCTTGGCTTCCACGCCGTCCAGGCGGTCGAGCAATTCCTTCAGACGGTCGGGAATATCGGACTCGGTGCGGAAGGCCGGCAAGGTGCGCAGAAAGCGCTTGGTCGCTTCGGTGCCGAGCTGGCGCCGGATATCGGCGGCGAGCCCGTTGCGTTTTTCGCCGTTCCTGCGGGGCATCATCTTAAAATCCTGTGTCGGCTTCGAAACTCTTCCAAGGGAGGAATGGTTCCCGCATTGTAGTAGCCTGGCAAGCAAAGCCGGCGGTTACGGTAAAGTTTGAATTAAAATCGAAAGGTTTGCGCCGTCCGCCATCAAGCCGCAACAGCGGCTGCAGTATCGCTTGCCCCTTGATTTTTGGCCGCTAAACCTCGATATCGGGCGCAAATCCACACCATTCGAAAATGACGGGAAACGGCGATGAGCGACCAGGCAAAAGACGAACGCGCGCCCGATGAAGCCGAGAAGACCGAGGCTGCCGCGGAGCCAAGGGAAGGCGGCGTCGACGGCGACTATGAAGCGCTTGTGCGGCTTCTGAAGGAAAACGAAGAGCTGAAGGATCGCGCGCTGCGCGTGGCGGCCGACATGGAGAATTTGCGCCGCCGCACCGCCCGAGACGTCCACGATGCGCGCGCCTATGCGGTCGCCAATTTTGCCCGCGACATGCTGTCGGTATCAGACAATCTGCGCCGTGCGCTGGATGCCATCCCGGAGGAGGCCAAGGCGTCGGGTGATGCCGGCTTCAAGGCGCTGATCGACGGCGTCGAGATCACCGAGCGCGCCATGCTGTCGGCGCTGGAGCGCCACGGCGTGAAGAAGCTCGAGCCCGAGGGGGAGAAATTCGATCCGAATTTCCACCAGGCGATGTTCGAGGTGCCCAATCCCGACGTGCCGGCCAACACGGTCGTCCAGGTCGTGCAGCCCGGCTATTCGATCGGCGAGCGCGTGCTGCGGCCGGCCATGGTCGGCGTCGCCAAGGGCGGCCCCAAGCATGTGGCAAGCGAAGCGCCGGTGGAGCCGGGGCCGGTGAACGAGCAGGCTGAGAAGGATGCGTGAACTGGGAGTAGGGCTCCGTTAGCCAGCAACCGCCACCAAAGCGTGAGGGATGATCGACCGCCCCCAACCTATCCGATTTCAGGGCGATCAAACAGTTCGCCGTGCAGGCTTTCCTGCCCTCAGCTCAGCAGTTCACAGCCATAGCGGCGGACCACGTCGGGGAATGTCTCCATGTCCGGCATTCCTTCGCCGTCCGGAGGAATGCGCCTGTCGGCGGTGGGCACACTGGTCGCCCTCAGAAGTTCCTCGAAACCGCCAGGCGTGAAGAAGAACAGCATCCGGGCCGGCCCACGCTTGACCGCATAGCGGTGCGGCACATCGCGTGGCCCAAAGAGAAACGAACCGGGTCCAGCCATACTCGCCTTACCGCCGATCTCGAACTCGATCTCGCCTTCCATCACCAGGAATGACTCGTCCTCGCGATGGTGCACATGCAGCGGCGCCTCACCTTCGCTCTCGAGCACTTCGATCAGCGTGAACTGGCCCGCGGTCTGGACCGCTGTCGCCTTGATCACCGCTAGCGAGCCAAGCCACCAGCGCGCCTCTCCTTCCAAGGCGTGACTGCAAAAGGCGTGGGGAGTGCTCCTGCCAGCTTCGCCGCCAGCCACGGCCGCCACAGAATGGTAGCCGACCTTGATCGAGGCGGAATTCACCATCGAGCAATAGTTTTTGATGCCGGGCAGGGAGGACCAGACCTCGCCAGCCGCCTTGGCGCTGTCCATGTCCGCCCATTCGAATATCTCCGTCCAGCCGCCTGCGGATTTGAGCAGGCGACGGTTGAGGAAACCCTTGAGCTTTCGCACCTCGTCATTCACTTGATCCCTAGTCTGCAGGAACATCTGCTCGGTGAATCCGGGCTTCAATGCAAATTCAGTGATTTCAACGACATTCGTGTCCATGACTTCCTCCCTTTGCCATCTGACCTTTGTTTCGCCTCCCGCATTCTGTTCGCTCAAGACGTGCTCGTCCGGCCTCTGCCTTTGAGCCAGCAGAGCGCCATTGTCGTTGCCGTTTCGACGGCGAGGTCCACCGTCATGCCGCGTATCCGCATGGCGTTGAACGTCGGAAAGTCGAATAGAAAGCTGATTGCCTGCACGACATCATCGCCCGGACCGTCGTGCGCCAGTGCCTCACGCACGAATCCGGCCACCATGTGTCGCAGGTATTCCTCCCATTCCCGCATGGCCGGAAGCTCGCGCTCGCGCAGGTCGCTTTCGAGATGCCGTCCGCCACGTTGGTAGAAGGCGAACAGCTCGTTGGCGACCCGGCGTAGCCGTTCTTCAGGATCGGTCGCGTCGCCGATTATCTCCGTCACTGCTTCGGGCGACGGAGGACGCAGGCGCTCCATCAGCAATTCGCCGCACGCCGGCACCAGGTCATCCAGAGTAGGAAAATGCTTGTAGACGGTGCCAACGGCGACATCGGCTTCCGTAGCGATATCCTTCCAAGTCGTGCCAAAGATGCCGTTCTGGGTGTGCAGCTTGATTGTCGCGTCGAGAATGCGCTGCCTCGTCTTGGCGAAGGCGGCAGTCCGGGAAGCCATGCTGTAGCGGCGAGGGGACATAGACGTCCACCCAAATAATTGAATGAACAATTCAATCATTTAATTTATCTGGAGTCAATCCAGATTCGCAGGAGCCACTCGCTATTCCCCACTCGGTATTTCATTATTCCCTCCATGAACCCGATCGAGCTTCTCGACTATGCCGGCGTCGCCGTCTTCGCGGCGACCGGTGCGCTGGCCGCCTCGCGCAAACAGCTCGACATTATCGGTTACCTGTTTCTGGCTAGCGTTGCCGGCATCGGGGGCGGAACGTTTCGCGACGTCATCCTCAACGTGCCCGTGTTCTGGGTGGGAAACCGCGACTATGTACTAATCTGTGCGGCGGTGGCGGTCGTCGTCTTCTTCAGCGCACATCGTTTCGAGTCGCGCTACAAATTGCTGCTCTGGCTCGACGCCATAGGTCTTGCCGCATTTTCGGTGATTGGCGCGGCCAAGGGGCTGACGATCACCGGGTCACCTGCAGTTTCGATCGTCACCGGCATGCTCACCGCAACCCTTGGCGGCATTCTGCGCGATCTGTTGACAGGCGAGCCTTCGGTGCTCCTGAGACCGGAAATCTACGTTACCGCAGCGCTTGCCGGCGCCGGCCTCTACACACTTGGCGATTTCGCCGGACTGCCGCCGCTTGCGTCGGGCCTGGCAGGTTTCATGGCGGCTTTCTGCGTACGCGGCGGCGCGCTGAAATTCGGCTGGGCCTTTCCGTCCTACAAAAGCAAGCCTGGCCGGCGTCCGGAAGATATTCCCTGATTTAAGGTGTCAGGCTGCAAACCGCTGCGCTTCCCCGCCATAATAATTGACGTAGCGGGCACCGATCTCCTTGACCGGCATCACCACGAACACGTCGACCGTCGAGAATTCACGGTCGATGACGCAACCGTCGCCGATGCGCGCGCCGACGCGCAGATAGCCCTTGACCAGCGGCGGCATCGCGGCGATCGCCGCCTTGGTGTTAACGGCTTCGATCGGCATCAGATCCATCGAACAATAGCGCCCGGCGACGGCACGCACGTCCCACGATGAATTCGTCCGGCAGTGGTGGGCAAGATAGGTCAGCGCCTCTGCATGTGCCGCCGGCACGGTGCCGTGGAACGACGCGCAGCCGGTCATCACGCCAATGCCGTAATGATTGATATAGGCCCAGATGCCTTGCCACAGCGCCTCGATGGTGCGCTTGGAGCGGTATTCCGGCAGAACGCAGGAGCGGCCGAGCTCGAGGAAGCGCTGGCCGGGATGTCGCGCGATCAGCTTGGTCAACTCGAATTCGCCTTCGGAATAGAAGCCGCCCGCCGCCGCGGCAATCTCCTGCCGCAGCAGGCGGTAGGTGCCGACGATGCGGCGATGCTCGGGACCGGAAAGCGAAGTATCGAAGACCAGCAGATGGTCGCAGAGGGGATCGAAGCGGTCGGCATCGCGGCGGTCCTGCATCTGGAACAGGTCCTTCCTGGCACCAAGCTCGTCGTAGAACACCCGGTAGCGCACTTCCTGCGCGGCAGCGATCTCGGCCTCGTTGCGGGCGAGCCGCACTTCGAGATTGCCGATGCGGCCGAGCGATGCGCCTTTTATGACGGCATCGGCGTTCCGGCCGACGAGCAAAGGCCCGCTGGCGTTCGGCCGAGCATCACATTCCGGCATGACTGTATGCACGAGTGATTCTCCTTCGAGCCATCCCTCTTGGCACGGGGATACGGTGTAGGTGCAACAGGATTGTGACAGTACCGTGATACGGCTCTGCGGGCAATACTTCGTCGGCTGGGTAATCTATCGACCGTCTATGTTGTGCCTCAGGCGGCCACTTGCCCTTCAACCGCATGAACCAGGGCATCAGGGTCGAGCGGCTTGGTGACGAAGCCGCTGGCACCGTGGGCGAGCACGGCGTGGCGGGTCTTTTCCTGGCTGTCGGCCGACAGCACCATGATCGGCACCGGCGGAACCGCGGTCTCCTCCTCATGGCGGCGGATGGCGGCGATGGCGTCCAGCCCGTCCATGACAGGCATATGCAGGTCCATCAGCACCACGTCGTAGCGGTGCTTATGGCCGGTGCTGATGACCGCCTCGACCGCGGCCTTGCCGTTGCCGACCACTTTCACCCGATGCCCGGCCTTGAGGAGGGTGGCGCGGGCCAGCATGGCGTTGATGTCGTTGTCCTCGGCGATCAGCACCGACAGGCCCTGCTGGCGGCCGCCAATGGCGTGCCCAGCCTGCGCGCCGCGCTTTTGCGGTTGCGGCTCGGCGATGACCGGTGCGTGGCTGGTCAAAAGCACGCGCAGCAATGTCTCGCCGCGCACCGGCCTCGCCAGGAAGGTGGCGTAACCGTTGGCACGGAACTCGCCAAGCATGCCGCGGTCGGTCGGCGCGATCAGCGTCACCGCCTCGCAATCGACAAATCCGCTCTGGCGCAGGCGCCTGAGCAGCCTGCCGTCGCTTTGCTCCATGGCAGCATCGACCAGAAGCACGTTGCAGCCCTCGGCGAAAGGGGCGGCCTGGGCGGCGGCGGCGGCCAGATCGACCGTTCCGCCATTGGCGCGAATGGTGCGGGCGATGGCTTCGGCCTCGACCAGGTTCTTCGACACGATTACCGCATGCCGGCCCAACAGCGCGTTCTGGCGGATCTGCAGCGCCTCGACGGCGGAAATAGCGGGAATCTCGAAGACGAATTCGGATCCCTGGCCAAGCCGGCTCGACACCGAGATAGTGCCGCCCATCGCCGTCACGAGGCGCTTGGAAATCGCGAGACCGAGGCCGGCACCACCATGCGTACGGGTCGAGGTGCCGTCAGCCTGTTCGAAGTCCTCGAAGATGCGCTCCATGTCCTCCTCGCGCAGACCGGGGCCGGTGTCGGTGATGGTGAAGCGGATGCGGTTGGTGGTTTCGGTGCGGACGCGGCCAATGCTTGCCAGGACGCCGCCGCTGTCGGTGAACTTGACGGCATTGCCGATAAGGTTGAGCAGCACCTGCCTGACCCTGCCGGGGTCGGCGGTGATCAGCTGCGGCACGTCGGGTTCGACATGGCAGCCGAGGCCGATATCCTTGGCAAAAGCCCGCGCCGCCAAAAGCTCGATGACATTGTCGGCGATCTCGCGCACCGACATCGGTTGCGGTTCGGGATCGAAGCGGCCGGCCTCGATCTTGGAATAGTCGAGCAGGTCCTCGATCAGCGCCAGCAGCGCGCTGGCCGAGGTCGAGATGGCGCCGACATAGGTCCGCTGCTCGGGCGAAAGGCTGGTGTCGGCGAGAAGCCGGGCCATGCCCATGATGCCGTTCATCGGCGTGCGTATCTCGTGGCTGACGGTGGCGAGGAAGCGCGATTTGGCCTGGCTCGCATATTCGGCCCGTTCGCGGGCGGTGATCAGCGAGGATTCGGCGCGTTTGCGGGCGGTGATGTCACGGGCGATGGCGCGATGCGAAACGGCGCCGCTGTCCTTGTCGCGCACCGACAGCTCGATCCAAGAGAACCAGCGTGGGCCGTCCGGCGTGCGAATGGCGACATCAGTGGAACTGAGGCATTCATGGTCGGAAAAGGCGGCGTCGGGAACGATGCCGACATCGATGCCTAGTTCGGCCAGGGTCTTGCCGGCGAGGTCGCGCTGGTCGGTTTCGACAAGGTCGGCGAAAACCTTGTTGGCGTAGACGATATGGCCGTCGCGGTCGCGGTGGACGACGAGATCGCCGAGTGCATCGATCAGACCGCGAAAGCGCTCCTCGCTCTCCTGCATTTCCCACATGCGGTCGGCCAGCGTCTCGATCTCGGCGCGACTGCGGGCGGTCGTGGCATCGAGCAGGGCCACCGCGCGACGCTGGGTGCGCCTGTTGCGCAGATGCATGGCGAGCCCGGCGATGGCTGTCGCCAAAAGGCCAATGGTGATGAAGATCGGCGCTCCGGTCAGATGCGACAGGCCTGCCAGCACGACGATGGCGACGAGAGTCAGGAAGGGCAGGCCGTGGCGGTTGGCGTCCGGCAATTCCGGCGCCAGCGGCGGCGCGGCGACAAGCTGCCGCCCTGACGCCTCGGGGGCCGCCCGGTCGGCCCGTTCGGCTGGTTCCGCCTCTCTGATGCCGGGTTCCGCAATCATACGGAATTCCTGCCAGACAGAGCTTATTGAAGGTTGTGGTTGATCGTTCGAATTTTAGCGGTCGCGCTCTTTTTTTCCCTTGGAGCCTCACATGTCCACCACCACGCGGCCGCGGATCTTGCCCTCGACGATGTCATGCGCGGCGCCGATGATGCCGTCGAAGCCGATGCTCGTCGACAGGCTGGCAAGCTTTGCGTGATCGAGATCGGTGCCGATGCGGCGCCAGGCCTCGATGCGGACCGCCTTGGGCGCCATCACCGAATCGATGCCGAGCAGCGAGACGCCGCGCAGGATGAACGGGGCGACGCTTGCCGGCAGGTCCATGCCGCCGGCGAGGCCGCAAGCGGCAACGGCGCCGCCATAGGAGGTCATCGACAGGACGTTGGCCAGCGTGTGGCTGCCGACAGCGTCGATGCCGCCGGCCCAGCGTTCCTTGGCTAGCGGTTTTGCAGGCTGCGCAAGCTCGTCGCGTGAAATCACTTCCGCGGCACCGAGGTCGGTCAGATAGGGGCTTTCGGCACTGCGGCCGGTCGAGGCGATGACGTGATAGCCGAGGCTGGACAGGATCGAGACCGCGACCGACCCGACGCCACCGGCAGCGCCCGTCACCACCACAGGGCCGCGGTCGGGCACGATGCCGTGGCGCTCCAGCGCGATGACGCAAAGCATGGCGGTGTAGCCGGCGGTGCCGACCGCCATCGCATCATGCGGGCTCATGCCGTCCGGCAGCGGTACCAGCCAGTCGCCCTTGACGCGGGCGCGTCCGGCAAAGGCGCCGAAATGCGTCTCGCCGACGCCCCAGCCGTTCAATATGACCTTGTCACCCTCGCGCCAGTCGGGATTGGAAGACGAGATGACGGTGCCGGCGAAATCGACGCCCGGCACCAGCGGCCAGCGGCGGATCACCGGCGCCTTGCCGGTGATTGCAAGGCCGTCCTTGTAGTTCACCGTCGTCGCCTCCACCGCGACGGTGACGTCGCCTTCCATCAGGTCTGCCTCGGTAAGCTCGGTCACCGCGACCGACTGGTTTTTCTCGGCGTCGCGCGAAACAAGGATGGCTTTGAAGGTTTCGGGCATTTTTTCTCCTCGGGCTTGCAAATAAGAAATGTGCGGTGCCGGGCGAGTGAGGTCAATCGCTCGATGTTCCGCGCCACCAGCCAATGAGCTCATCGAAGACGACCAGCACGGCACCGACCGAAATGAAGGCATCGGCGAGGTTGAAGATCGCGAAGGACCAGACCGGCGTGTGAAACAGAATATAGTCGATGACATGGCCATAGGCAGCGCGGTCGATCAGATTGCCGAGCGCGCCGCCGACGATCAGCGCGAAGCCGACGCGGGCAAGCAGGTGGCCGGGCGGCGTGCGGGCCGCAAGATAGAGAACGAAAGCGACCACCAGAACCGCGACGACCACCAGGCCGGTGTCGCCGAAGGACGAAAACAGCGAAAACGCGATGCCGGTGTTGTAGGTGCGGTACAGCGCCAGGAACGGCAGGAGATCGAGCCTTTCCTGGAAGGCAAGGCCGGTCTCGACCAGATATTTCAACCACTGGTCGAGCGCTATCGCGGCGACAACCAGAAAAGCGTAGGGGCTCCAGGACTTCATGGTTTGCAGTTTCACGGTTTGGGATGTCACGATCGGGCATCCTCCGGGCCGAGCTTCAGCGCGCCGCGCCGGATCTCGAACAGCATGACGCCGGTGGCCACCGCAAGGTTGAGCGAATCGGCGCGGCCTGCCTGCGGTATCCGCAGCAGCTTGTCGCAGCTTGCGGCAAGCTCGTCAGGCAGGCCTTGCTGCTCGTTGCCCATCATCAAAAGCACCGGGCCTTTTGAAAAATCGACCGAGCGGTAATCGACCGCACCCTTAAGATGGGTGCCGGCGACGAGGCCGGGAAAGCTCTTTCGCCAGGCGAGAAAAGCCTCGGCCGACGCCTTGGCGACCGGCACGGCGAAGATCGAGCCCATGGTGGCGCGTACCGTCTCGACCGAAAAGGGATCGGTGGTCTCGCCGACCAGGATGACGCCTTTGGCGCCGACGGCGTCGACCGTGCGGATGACGGTGCCGAGGTTGCCGGGGTCGCGGACGCGGTCGAGCACCACCCAGACGTCGCCATCATGGGCGCGAATGTCCTTCAGCGGCAGCAATTTCTGCGAGAACACGCCGACGACCATTTGCGGATTGTCGCGGCGGGTGATGGCGACCAGCACGTTTTCCGAAACTTCAAGTACGGTGCCGCCGGCGGCAACCGTGCGCGCCGCAACTTTTTCAACCGCCGCATTGCCACGTCCGGCCTTGGCGAAAACCAATGTCCTGATAGACCAGCCGAGATCGAGCGCGTCGATGACCAGCTTCAGGCCTTCGGCCATGAAGGCATTCTGCTGGTCGCGGAATTTCTTCTGCGCGAGCGCCTTGATGTCCTTGACCAGCGGATTGGCGAGGCTGGTGACTTCCTTCACCTGCCCTGGCGCGCCTGCATGCCGTTCGTACGCACTCATTTAGGCCACCCAGCGCGAGAACAGCGAGGTCGAAAGCGCCCGGCCGGCGGATTTCTCGCGGATGATCAATTCGCCGGATTCGACCGTGCCGCCCATGCCGGCGAAGGTGTCGCGCATCAAGGCATGGATGGCGAAGAAGGAGGCGCGGATCGAATAGGCGGTCAGCACCACAGCGAGCGGCTTCGGCGTCAGGATCGCACGGCAGATGTCGGTCAGCGCCGGCAAATCCTCGAACAGCTGCCAGACCTCGCCCTTCGGTCCGCGGCCATAGGCGGGCGGGTCGAACAGGATGATGTCGTAGCGGCTGCCGCGGCGCTCCTCGCGCTCGGCGAATTTCACGGCATCGTCGACGATCCAGCGGATCGGCTTTTGCGACAGGCCCGCCATCTCCTGGTTTTCGCGTGCCCAGCCGATCGCCTTCTTGGAAGCATCGACATGGGTGACCTCGGCGCCGGCACGCGCTGCCACCAACGAGGCAAGGCCGGTATACCCGAACAGGTTCAGCACCTTCACCGGCCGTTTTGCCGCCGCAATCAGCCCGGCCATGTGGTCCCAGTGCGAGGCCTGCTCGGGAAAGACGCCGACATGGCGAAACGAAGTGAAGCGGCCGAGATAGTCGATGCCGTCATGCTTCATCGGCCAGGTCTCGCCGAGCGGCGTCTTCGGAAAGCGCCAGCGGCCGATGCCTTCCTCGTCGGTATCGCCGGTGAAAATGGCATCGGCGCGTTCCCAGTCCCTGGCCGGCAATGCCTTTTGCCAGATCGCCTGGCCCTCCGGCCGAACGATGCGGTAGGGGCCGTATTGCTCGAGCTTTTCTCCGGTGCCGCTGTCGAGCAGCGCGTAGTCCTGATTGGCGCCGACTTCGAGGATCAGCGGCAGATGTTCGGCAGGCAGCGCGCCATCGCGGCGCGAAAGAGGGCGCGGCGCTGCTTTCTGCTCGGACCGGTCCTGCGGTTTCGTCTCCGGACCAGCGGTTGGATTGGCGTCGCGCCGCCGTGGCTGCTCCATCCCGCCTTTCGAGGGCGAGCGGCTGTCGCGGCGTTTGTCGCGAAAAGGTTTCAAGAAGGCGCATCTCCGGACGGCGGCTGCGCCGCTTCTGCCACAGCGAATTGACCGGCGCAACAAAAGGGCTGCAGGCGTTTGCGAACGGATCAGCCACGCCTGATCGACAGCAGCCCGACTGCGAGCGCGATGAAACCGACGGCCTTGAAGCCGGTGACGACCATATGGCCGGCTTCCCAGCGGCTCCGGATAGCTTCGAAATTGCCCGGGATCGGTCCAGGCACCCAGGTGGCCAGGACATCGTTTGCCGGTTTGACGAGCGCAACCCACGCGACAAGCGCCATCAGATAAAGCATGGTGGCGGCCAACACCCACCAGAATGCCGGGCGGTCGCCGCGCAGCATCCATGCGAGGAGCCCCGGACAGGCGACGGCCGCCACGTCCAGCGGTGCGCCGACAGTCAAAAAGAACTGGAACTGAGCATTGAAGACCGTGGTTTCTCGCCAGAGCGAAGGCGGCCATCTGGTCAGCCGCGGCACCGATTCCAGTACGTGGGCGAAGGATGGTCCGAGGCTTAGGGCAGCAACGGTGGCGGTCAAAACAGACCAGAACAACAGAAGACCGCGTATATCCATAATGGCCAGACAACGGCGTCAGGCCGCATACGTTCCGGTCGGCGATCATCCTGCTTGCCGCCGAAAGCGCAGGCGCACTATCGTCCATCCAAATTGGGCATCCATCCAAACCGGGTTGCGATCCATGTCCCGCGCCGAACGCCTGCTCGACTTGATCCAGATCCTGCGCCGGCATCGCCGGCCAGTCAGCGGCCGCAGCCTTGCCGGCGAAATGGGTGTGTCGATCCGCACGCTCTATCGCGATATCGCCACGTTGCAGGGGCAGGGCGCACCGATCGAGGGCGAGGCGGGGCTGGGTTACGTGCTCAGGCCAGGTTTCATGCTGCCGCCCTTGATGTTCACCGACGAGGAGATCGAGGCGATCGTGCTCGGTTCGCGCTGGGTGGCCAAGCAGCCGGACTGGCGGCTTGCCAACGCCGCCACCGACGCGCTGGCCAAGATCGCCGCCGTGCTGCCGGACGATTTGCGCGAAGAGCTCGATGCCTCGACGCTGCTGGTCGGGTCGCGCACCGAGGTCACCGAAGGCATCGATCTCGGCGTGGTGCGGCAAGCCATCCGCGAGGAGCACAAGTTGAGCTTTGTCTATCGCGATGCCGGCGGCGCTGCCTCCGAGCGCACCGTCTGGCCGTTTGCACTCGGCTTCTTCGACAAGGTGCGCGTCGTCGCGGCGTGGTGCGAGATGCGCCAGGATTTCAGGCACTTTCGCGCCGATCGGATATCCGGCCTCAACGCCACCGAGACGCGTTATCCGCGCCGTCGCCAGGTGCTGCTCAAAGAATGGCGGGCGACGCTCGACAAGCCAAGCTAAGGCTGCTGCTCACTTAAGACTGCTGCCAGAATCTGGCAGTAGCTTGCGCTATGCTGCTCCAGTCGAAACCATCTGGAGAGCAATTCATGACACCGCCCAATTTCGTCATCCTCTATGTCGACAAGCCTGAGCAAAGCGGCGCCTTCTACAGCGCACTGCTCGGACGCGAGCCGGTCGAGACCTCGCCGACCTTCGTGCTGTTCGTGCTCGACAACGGCTTCAAGCTCGGCCTCTGGTCGCGTCATACCGTAGAGCCGGCCGCCGCAGCCGCAGGCGGCGGCGCCGAGGTCGTCTTTGCGCTGGATACGCCTGGCGCTGTCGACACCACCCATGCCGAGTGGGCCGGCCGCGGGCTGACCATCCTGCAGAGCCCGACCGACATGGATTTCGGCCGCACCTTCGTCGCGCTCGATCCGGACAACCACCGGCTGCGGGTTTATTGGCAAAAGGAGTAAGGCAGTAGGGCAGTAGGTGAGTAGGCGAGAGCAAAGTAGCACTAGGCGCGGCGCCGCACGATTAGCATGGTTTCCTACTGCCCTACTGCCCTACTGCCCTACTGCCCTACGCTTGCGCGATACACGGCAATGCCGGCGGCCAGGTCCTCGAGGGCCGCGCCGACCGACTTGAACAGCGTGATCTCGTCATCGCCCTGCCGGCCTTTTTTCCGGCTGCGCGCCAGTTCATAGAGGTCGGCGACGATGGCTTGCGGCTTCAGCACGCCGGAGGCCAGCGGCTGGACGATATCGCCGGCTTCCTTGGTGGCGCCGGCGCGGGTGTCGACATAGACGCGGGCGCGTGCAATCGCGTCGTCGTCGCTTTCGCGCATCGCCGGCGTGAAGCCGCCAACCAGATCGACATGGGTTCCCGGCTTCAAGAGTGCCCCCTTGATCAGTGGCGCGGTGGTGATGGTCGCCGATGACACGATATCGGCTTGGCCGAGTTCGACGTCGAGATCGCCTGCTGCTTCGGCCGCAAAACCCTCGGCACGCAAATTTGCCGCGACCTTTTCGGCATTGGCCGGCGTGCGGTTCCAGATGCGGATGTTCTTGATTGGCCGTACCGCCGAATGCGCCTTTGCAAGGAATGGCGACAGCGCGCCGGCGCCGACCACCAGCAGCCGTGATGCGTCCTCGCGGGCCAGATAGGAGGCGGCCAGCGCCGAGGCGCAGGCGGTGCGCCACTGCGTCAGCCTCTGGCCATCGATCAAGGCCTGCGGCTCGCCGGTGGCGCCGTCCAGCAACAGGTAGAGGCCCATCACCGCAGGCTTGCCGACGGCGTTGTTGTCGGGCGACACGGTGACGATCTTGACGCCGATATGGCCATCGACCGAGGTGCCGGCGGCGTTGAAGTCGGTCCAGGCCGGCATCAGAAGCAGCGTCGAGGCGGTACCGTCGGGCCGCTCGACCGTGTGATGATGCCTGACCGGCTGCACGGCGCCGTCGCGAAAAGCGGCGCGCAATGTCTCGACCAGCCCGGGAAAGGTCAGCGCGCGGTCGACCTCGGCGGCGGAAATGGTCAGCATGATGGCTCCGTGGAGAAATAGGCCGGTTGCGCTTCCTGCCCGAGCCGCGGCTCAGTTCATCGGCTTCGGCAAGGCCGGGCCCTGCGCCGCTGTGGGCGCGCGGCTGACTGCCAGACGCAGGTTCTCGGCCTCGGCGCCGCGCTGGCGCGCCAGCTTGCGGTAGCGGCCCTGCTTGATCCAGGTCGCCAGGCTGCCGACGATCATGCCGATGGCCAGCGCCAGGAACAGGAAAATGAACAGCGGCACGGTCAGCGTCAGCGCCGGATTGCCGGGATTGAACGGATCGAGCGTGAAGGCCACCGGTTCGCGGTTGGCGACGGCCAGCGCAATCAGGATGACGGCCAGCGGCACGAAAACCACGATGAGGATGAAGCGATTGAACATGTTTTTCCGTTCGGAAGAAAAGGCAGCAACGGGTCGGCGGGCGCCGCGCCTATTTGCCTCCGTTCAGCCTTTCACGCAACTCCTTGCCGGTCTTGAAGAACGGCACCCATTTCTCCTCGACCTCTACGGATTCGCCGGTGCGCGGATTGCGGCCGGTGCGGGCAGGACGGTTTTTCACCGAAAACGCGCCGAAGCCGCGCAACTCGACCCGGTTGCCCTCGGCAAGCGCGTCGGTGATTTCATCGAAGATGGCGCCGACAATGTTTTCGACATCGCGCAGGAAAAGATGCGGATTGCGCGTGGCGATGATCTGCACAAGTTCGGATTTGATCATGAAAAGGCTCCCCGTGAAAGCAGTGCCGCCGAAATTATCAGAATGATTTTATTTGCTTTTTCACTCCCAAGCGGCTCCTCAAGGGTGCCAGACGGAAACGAGACCGTCAAGAAACAAGCGGTCCGCTCCAATTTCGTGAAGGACGTCGCCGCCATGGCCAGGCAGGCCAAGCGCAGCGCCGACGGTCTGCGCCATCGCCTTGGAGAACAGGAAACCACCGCGTTTTTCCGTGTCCTTCCATTCCACCACCTTGAGCTTGGCATCGACACCCTTGCCTGCAAGCCAGTCGATCGCTTCGGCCTCGCCGCCGACCGCGTCGATCAATCTGTTGGTGACCGCCTGCCGGCCGGTGAAGATCGACCCGTCCGCGAGCGCCAGCGCCTCCGGCTTGGTCATGTTGCGGCGCTCGGCGACGATGCCGACGAACCAGTCGTAGCTGTCGAGAATGAGTTTGCGGACCATGGCGCGTTCATCGTCATTGGTCGGCTTGAAGGGGGAAGGCGAGGCCTTCAAGGGCGAGGATTTCACCTCCTCCAGCTTGACGCCGAGCTTGTCCATGAGGCCGCTGACGTCCGGGTACTGGATCAGAACGCCGATCGAGCCGACGATCGAGGATTTGCGTGCGACAATATGGTCGGCCGCGGTGGCTATCATGTAACCCGCCGACGCCGCGAGCGTGCCGACCTCGGCCACCACCGGCTTGTCGGCGGCGAGCTTGCGCACTGCCTCGTAGATCGACTCGCCACCGACGGTGGTGCCGCCGGGTGAATCGATCGACAGGATCACAGCCTTGACGCGCGGCGACTGACGGATGGCTTCCAGCCGCTTGATCAGTTCTTCGTCTTCGGTGATGGTACCTTCGATCTTGACCTTAGCGATGTGGTCGACAGCCGCGCCGGTGAATTCGTCACCATAAATCCACGCGGAAAAGGCGATCAGCCCGGCTGCGGCGACAAGAATCGCTGCAACACGCCAGAATGTCAGCTTGCGGCGCAAGCGGCGGCGGTCGATCAGGTCGTCGGCTCTCAATGCCATGGTCAGCCTCGTAGTCGGTGGGAGCAGATGCTTTTAAAGCAACCATTCGCGCCCGGCTACCGTTTCCTGACGGCCTTCGCCAAAGCCGTCTTCGGCGTTCGGGCAAGCTTCAACCTGTCGCGTTCCACAGGCTCTAACACTGTGCGCCCATATCTGGTATGAGGTTCAGGCTGCGCTGGGGCCATTTTCGTTGTATAGGGGCGGCTGTCATATTTTTGCGGTTTTCCTCGGCTTGTGCTTGCTTGAGGGCGCCGGCACCCCACCTATAGGGCGGCCTGGCGGGCAGGGGTTTAGAAGAAGCAGTCATGTTAGCGGGACCAATCGAACCGACCAACACCGAGACGGAGTTGGCTCCCAAGGCCGCAGGCCGGGCGCGGGTCGACGCCTTTGACATCGCGCAGCGTCATTCGCGCCGGGTCCGGATCCTCAAGCTGGCCGTGCCGCTGGTCGCCGCCCTGATCGCGGTCGCGTTTCCGATCTATTCCTATCTCATGGCTCCCGCTGCAATCGAGGTGCAGGCCGACGGCGGCTCCTTTGCGAATGGCAAGCTGGTGATGGCCAATCCCAAGCTCAACGGCTTCACCAAGCAGAACCTGCCCTATTCGATGACGGCCCTGCGCGCCATACAGGACGTCAGCAAACAAGGCATCATCGATCTGGAAGGCATCAAGGCCAGGCTGCCGATTGCTGCCGACAACACGGCCGCCATCGATGCCGCGCGCGGCACCTATGATCGCGACGGCAACACGTTCAGCCTGACCAGCGACGTGACGGTATCGACCACGGATGGCGTGGTGGCAAAATTCAAATCAGTCTATCTCGACATGGGCGAAGGCACTATGAAGACAAGCGAGCCCGTCGATGTCAGCCGCGGCGGGTCGCGGATCAGGGCGGATTCGATGTCGGTCCAGGACAATGGCAAGGTCCTGGTTTTCGAGAACAAGGTGCGCGTCGACATCGATCCCGCCAGTTTGAAGGCGGCAGAGGCAAAGAGCGGAGAGACCAATGCGGTTCAGTAGTTCGGCACGGCGCCTCGCCGCGGTTTCGGCGTTGCTGACCCTCGGGCTGCCCTTGGGGCTGACCCTGGGGACGGCTTCGTCGCTGGCGCAGTCCAGCGCCACCAGCCAAATGTCCGGCCTCAGGCTGTCGGGCGACAAGCCGATCCAGATCGAAAGCGACAAGCTCGAGGTGCGCCAGGCGGAAAGCGTCGCCGTCTTCACAGGCAACGTCAACGTCGTCCAGGGTCCAACCGTACTCAAGGCCGGCAAAATGACGGTCTATTACGTCAGGGATGCAGCCGCCGCCAAAGGCGCCGAGCCGGCGGGTGCCGCGGCGATGACCGGATCCGCCAACATCGACCATCTCGTGGTCGACGATAAGGTCTACATCAAATCGGACAATCAGGTTGCCACCGGCGACCGCGGCACCTTCGACATGAAGACCGAGGTGCTGGTGCTTTCGGGCAGCAAGGTCGTGCTCTCGCAAGGCGACAACGTGCTTGTCGGCTGCAAGCTTACCGTGCAGATGAAGAGCGGCCTTGCCCAGGTCGACGCCTGCGGCGGCCGCGTGATGATGTCGATCACGCCGCAGGCGAAGTCTGGAGCAGCGAAACCCTGATGACCGGCATATCGTCGCTGCTGGCGCGTCTTCCAGGGCGCGCCGCCAGCAAACTTGCGGCACCGGGCAGGGTCACCGTCGAAGCGGCAAAGTTCAAGGGAACCTTGATCGCCAAGGGGCTGACCAAAAGCTACAAGGGCCGCAAAGTCGTCAGCGGCGTGACGCTGGGCGTGCGCGCCGGCGAGGCGGTTGGGCTGCTCGGCCCCAACGGCGCCGGCAAGACGACCTGTTTCTACATGGTGACCGGGCTGGTGCCGGTCGATGAAGGCACCATCGAGATCGACGGTTTCGATGTCACGTCGATGCCGATGTATCGCCGCGCCCGTCTCGGCATCGGCTATTTGCCGCAGGAAGCGTCGATTTTTCGCGGCCTGAACGTCGAGCAAAACATCCGGGCCGTGCTCGAAGTGGTCGAAAAGAGCCGCAAGGAACGTGAGCGCCTGCTCGACGAATTGCTCGAGGAATTCCACATCAGCCATCTGCGCAAGGCTCCGTCGCTGTCGCTTTCCGGCGGTGAGCGGCGGCGCCTGGAAATTGCCCGCGCCTTGGCAACCCGCCCCGCCTACATGCTGCTCGACGAACCGTTCGCCGGCATCGACCCGATCGCCGTCGCCGACATCCAGCAGCTCGTGCGCCACTTGACGGCACGTGGCATCGGCGTGCTGATCACCGACCACAATGTGCGTGAGACCCTTGGCCTGATCGACCGCGCCTACATCATCCATGCCGGTCAGGTGCTGACCCATGGCCGAGCCGACGAAATCGTCGCAAATGCCGATGTGCGGCGGCTTTATCTTGGCGAGGGATTTACGCTCTAAATGCGAAATTCCGGTTCGAACGGGATTTCCGGCGTAGTCCGGCAGCTTTTTCTTCGATTTTCTGCCTGAAAAACGCGCTGGCAGGCGAGTTTTTCCGCACCTCGCCTTGACAAGCAAAAGCCGGGCCAGTTTCTATGCTGGCCTGGAAAATTCTTTCCAGCAGTGCGGGCGCGTAGACGGGGCGTTGAAACCGAACCATGGCGTTGGCGGCAAAACTACAGCTACGACAGTCGCAGTCGCTGGTGATGACGCCGCAGCTGATGCAGTCGATCCGCCTGCTGCAGTTCACCCACCTCGAGCTGGAACGCTTCATCGACGACGAGATCGAACGCAATCCCCTGCTGGAACGCGCCGAACCGCAGGACGACGCCGCCAGCGACCAGGCGCAGAAGAGCGACGCCGCATCGGAACCGGCAGCCGACGGCGACTGGTTCGAAGCGGAGACGGCGTGGAGCGCCGAGGCGATCTCGGAAAAGCTCGATACGTCGCTGGAAAACCTGTTTCCCGACGATCCTGGAACGAGCGAGCGGCTCGGCCCCGACCTGACGGCGCAATGGAAATCGGCGTCCGGCAATAGTTCCGCCTCTTCCTCCGACGGCTTCGACGTCGCGGATATGGCGGCGGCTGCCATCACGCTGCGCGACCATGTCGGCGAGCAGGTGGCGCTCGCCTTCGCCGATCCGGCCGCGCGCCTGATCGCCAGCGAGCTTGCCGACGGCGTCGATGAGGCCGGCTACATGCGTGCGGACATGGCCGAGATCGCGGCCCGCCTCGGCACGGACGCCACGGCGGTGGCAAGGGCGCTGGCGATTTGCCAGACATTCGAGCCCGCCGGCATCTTCGCCCGCGACCTCGCCGAATGCCTGTCGCTGCAGCTTGCCGTGCGCGACCGGCTCGATCCGGCGATGAGGGCATTGATCGCCAATCTCGAACTCCTGGCACGGCGCGATTTCCAGACGCTGAAGCGGATTTGCGGTGTCGACGAGGAGGATCTGCTCGACATGCTGGCCGAGATCCGGGCGCTCGACCCGCGGCCGGGAATGGCGTTTTCGCGCGGTGCCAGCGATGCGATCGTGGCCGACGTCGAGGTGCGCGCAGCCAATGACGGCAGCTGGACGGTCGAGCTCAATGCCGAGACGCTACCGCGTGTGCTGGTCGATCACATCTATTTCGCTCAGGTCACGCCGCATGCGAAAAACCAGGCGGAAAAGGATTTCCTCGCCGAATGCCTGCAGAATGCCAACTGGCTGACGCGCAGCCTCGACCAGCGGGCGAAGACTATCCTCAAGGTCGCCTCCGAGATCGTGCGCCAGCAGGACGCTTTTCTCGTCCACGGCGTGCGGCACCTGAAGCCGCTCAACCTGCGCACGGTGGCGGACGCTATCGGCATGCACGAATCGACGGTCAGCCGGGTCACGGCAAACAAATACATGCTGACGCCGCGCGGCGTGTTCGAGCTGCGCTATTTCTTTACCGCCTCGATCGCTTCGTCGGGTGGCGGCGATGCGCATTCGTCGGAAGCGGTGCGCGACCGCATAAAGCAGCTGATCGACGAAGAGAAAGCCGTCGATGTGCTTTCCGACGATGCCATCGTGGACATGCTGCGGGAAAGCGGCGTCGACATTGCCAGGCGCACGGTTGCCAAATACCGGGAAGGCATGAACATACCCTCTTCGGTGCAACGGCGGCGCGAAAAACGCGCTTTGGCCAGCGCCGGCCGTTGAACTCCGGCAGAATTTCCACAGCTTTCGCGTTCATTGACAAGCGGCAACGAAGTGGCTAGAAGCCCGCCCGCATGAGACGGGCTGGCGAGTGGATTTGAGTTCGCTGATGCCCGCACGAGGGATGGTCCGTCACGACGTAGGCCACGGACGGCCAAGAAGGCGGCTTGTGATCAACCGGAAAGTTCGGATTTAAAATCGGCGCAAGTGACGCCGCAAAGCTTGTGCGCACGGACCACGAGTATAAACTCGGGACAGTTTGAAGCCTGAGCAAGGAAGGTCAGTTTTCAGATGACACTGCGCATATCGGGAAAACACATGGATATCGGCGATGCGTTCCGTACGCGCATCAACGACCGTGTCGGGGAAGTGATCGGGAAATATTTCGATCGGGGCTTTTCAGGGCAAATCGTAGTCGTCAAATCGGGGTCGCGCTACACGGCCGATTGCATGATCCGGCTGGATTCCGGTGCTTCGCTGCAGGCGACCGGCGATGCCCAGGATCCGACGCTTGCCTTCGATGCCGCGGCGGACCGTCTGGAAACCCGCCTCAGGCGCTACAAGCGCCGGCTGAAGTCGCACAATTCAGGCAATAGCAATGGCGAACTCACCGACGTCGCCTATACGGTGATGGCCCCGCTTGCCGATGACGACGAGGAGATACCGGAGAATTTCGCGCCGGCCATCGTCGCCGAATCGACCATGACGCTGCGGACCATGTCGGTGGCGTCAGCCGTGATCGAGCTCGACACCAAGGACAGCCCGGTCCTGGTCTTCCGCAATGCCGGAAACGACCATCTCAACATCGTCTATCGCCGGCCGGACGGGAATATCGGCTGGATCGACCCGTCTACGGCCAAGGTCGCGCAGGGGTAAAAACCAGCCGCACGCAAGCGTGGGGACTGGCGACGGCAGGCGAACAAGGGATTTCAAGCATGGATCTGAGCGATCTCGTCAACGTTCCGGCAATCATGCCGGCGTTGAAGGCGAACTCCAAAAAGCAGCTGCTGCAATTGCTGTCTGAAAGGGCGGCGGCAATTTCCGGCATTCCGGAGCGGGAGGTGTTCGACACCATCCTGCAACGCGAGCGGCTGGGTTCGACCGGCGTCGGCAACGGCATCGCCATTCCGCATGGCAAGCTGGCCGGGGTGAAGCGGATCGCTGGAGTTTTTGCCCGGCTGGAGACACCGGTCGATTTCGAGGCCCTCGACGATCAGCCGGTCGACCTGGTGTTTCTGCTTTTGGCCCCCGAAGGTGCCGGCGCCGACCACCTCAAGGCGCTGTCGCGCATCGCGCGGGTGCTGCGCGATGCCGACACGGTTGCCAAGATCAGGGGCACGCGCGATGCCGTGGCTATCCACGCGCTGCTGTCGGATACACAGGCCTCGCACGCCGCCTGAGTTGATTGGACCCGTTGAAGGGCCGCCGTGAGCGGCCCTGTCCGTTTCAGCCAGATCGGCGCGCCGTGTTGTTAGTGGATAGCGACGGGGGTCAGATCGTTTTCCAAGGCGCCGGCCAGCGCCCGGTCGCGAGCATCCGAAAGCAGGATCGGCTGGCCGTTGGCGGCAAACAGGGCCCACAGTTCCAGCCCGGGCGCGATTTCGCCGAGGCCCGGGAAACGGCCGCGCAGATCGTCGCTCGACACTTTCCTGAGATAGGCGACCGAACCTTCGCCGAGATGAGCGAATTCGCCGCTGGTCATGATGATATTTTCGTCAGTTCTGGTCATTTCAAGCCTCCTTGCCGCGAGACGCCGCTCAAGGCCATCCCGCATGAGAGCTATCGGCAAAACTCAGTCTTTCACCGATATGTTTATTTTTCGTACCAGCCGTTCGGACTCCGGCCGATCGAGATCGATCGACAAGAGGCCGTTCTTCAATTCCGCCGCAATCACCCGCATGCCGTCGGCCAGCACGAAACAGCGCTGGAACTGGCGCGCGGCGATGCCGCGGTGGAGGAATTCGCGCTCGGTGTCGTCGTTCTGACGGCCGCGCACGACCAACTGGTTCTCCTCCGTGGAGACATCGAGATCGCTTTCCGCGAAACCGGCGACGGCGAGCGTGATGCGCAGCCTTTCGGTTTTGCCGTCGGCACCGCTGAGGCGCTCGATGTTGTACGGAGGATAGCTGTCACCCGACTTCGCCAAGCGCTCCAGTGTCTTTTCCATGGAATCGAAACCGAGGAGAAGCGGGCTGGAAAAGGCGTCATTCGGCTCATGTTACAGTGTCCTCTCAAGAGCGACATAAAGTGGAAAAACCCGGATGGCATTTTTCCCGATGGTCTTGATATGGTCCGCCGCCCGGCAGACTTCAAGCCGTCACACGTCCGGCCCAAAAAGACTTGCCAAAACAAGGAATTGAAATGCCCCAATCCCGCAGGATCATCATCGACACTGACCCCGGCCAGGACGATGCCGTCGCCATATTGCTGGCGCTCGGCAGCGCCGAGCTGGAGATCGTCGGCATCACCGCGGTGGCCGGCAACGTGCCGCTGAAACTCACCGAAAAAAACGCACGCAAGATCTGCGAGTTGGCCGGCCGGCCGGATGTCAAGGTCTATGCAGGCGCCATCCGGCCGCTGGCGCGTGAACTCGTCACCGCCGAGGAAGTGCATGGCAAGACCGGCCTCAACGGACCGCAACTGCCTGAGCCAAAGATGAAGCTGCAGGATCAGTATGCGGTCGATTTCATCGTCGAGACGCTGATGAAGGAGGAGACCGGCACGATCACGCTTTGCGCGCTCGGGCCGCTCACCAATGTTGCGCTGGCGCTGATCCGCGAGCCGAAAATCGCGCCGCGCATCAAGGAGATCGTGCTGATGGGCGGCGGCTTCTTCGAGGGCGGCAACGTCACGCCGACTGCCGAGTTCAACATCTATGTCGACCCGCATGCCGCCGATGTCGTGTTCAAATCCGACATTCCGATCGTGATGATGCCGCTCGACGTCACCCACAAGGCGCTGACCACCGCCAAGCGCACGAAGGCTTTCCGCAAGCTCGGCACCAGGGTCGGCACGGCGACGGCGGACATGCTGGAATTCTTCGAACGCTTCGACGAAGAGAAATACGGCACCGATGGCGGCCCGCTGCACGATCCTTGCGTCATCGCCTATCTGTTGAAGCCGAAGCTGTTCAAGGGCCGCAACTGCAATGTCAGCGTGGAAACTGCCTCGGAGCTCACCATGGGCATGACGGTGATCGACTGGTGGGGAGTGACCAAGCGGCCGAAGAACGCCATGGTGATGCGCGACATCGATCATGATGCGTTTTTCGCGCTGTTGCTGGAAAGGCTGGGGCGGCTTTAGTGCCGCTCAGTCATTGAGCAGGCGGTAGGTGCTGGTGCCGTTATTGCGGTGCTGTTGTTCGATCGAGACTTCCGATCCGATCATGTGGGGCGTCTCCACCTCACCATCGATAAATACCAGTGCGTTGCCGTCATGGAGACGGACTTCATATCTATAATAAAGTCCATGGCCGACGGAACCTTTCGGATTTAGAGGCATCGTCGCAACATCTTCGACGATGCCTCCTATGCGTTGCGTGCCCATGATCGGGCTATTCTGTCTTGTTACAATCGCCACGGCGGCCACAAGAGCGAATGAGCAAAAGAAAGCGACGCCAACGACTGTATCGCGAAACTCTTCCCGAAGCAGAAGAAGGCGGTTTCTAAGAGAAAGATTCGTCGGCCCCATCACTTAGAGTTGAATAGCGTAAGGGCTTTGTTCAAGAGCGATTTCTTCGAAGAGAGCTCTGTCACTCGTTTACCTTCGAAAACAGCTTCATTGATCGATCGCCGTTCAATTTGGAAATCGGTAGAAGACAAAGCCATTGTCGCGCGTGACGCGCTCGATGCCGACGTGCGAGCCGATCAGGCGCGGACGATCGTCGTCGATGAAAACAGATGAACCGTCTTCAAGGACCAGCATGTAGACACTTCGGCCTTTGCCCCAATGGGCACTTTTGACGGCTGCATCGATTGGGTCCACCGAGCGGATCGGGCTGGCGTTATTCGTCCACTTGAGCGGATCGAGGGCCAACACCGCCGCAAACAAAGCAACAATCAGGATCACGCCGATCGCGTGCCTTTTCACATCCACAAAAGTCCATGGCACCGGCATGAACCCCCAACTGTCGATTCATGTGGTGCACAGAAGGCTGACTTTCAATCGGGCTTCCTGTTCCAGGAGATTGCTATTTGCGTCCCGGCTCGCGGCTGTTACTTCGCCTTGGAAAACGCCAGCCACAGGCCGCCGCCCACCAGGAAGCTGCCGCTGATTCGCGACAAGAGCTTGACGCGGCCGGCCGAGAGCAGGCGTCCGGCGCGGCCGGCGGCCAACGCGTAGGTCGAATCCGAGACGGCGGCGAAGATCATGGCGGTGAGACCCATGACGCCGATCTGTAACGCGTAATTGCCTTCGGGGGCGATGAACTGCGGAAAGAAGGCGCCGAAGAACACCAGCGTCTTCGGATTGCTGATCGCCACCAGCAGGCCCTGCAGGAAGAAGCCGCCGCGCGGCTTTTTAGCCGATCCGTCGGCGTTCAGCTTGCCTTTCGAGCGGAACATCTGCACGCCCATCCAGATCAGGTAGGCGGCGCCGATCAGCCGGACCCATTCGAACCAGTGGCCCATGCCGGCGATAAGCGAGGTCAGCCCGATGCCGACGATGGCGATCATGATGGCCAGCCCGGCCTGGGTGCCGGCGACATTGGCGAGGCCGGCGCGCGAGCCGTGGCGGCTGCTGTTGGCGATGATCAGCGTGACCGTCGGCCCCGGCACAAGAATGATGACGATGCAAGCGACGACGTAGGTGGCGTAGAGTTCCAGCGACATTTTTCCCTCCGCAGAATGCCGCTCGTGCGGCGCGCTGTCGCGATCAATGCATGGCGATGAGTTGCGTGCAAGCCGGCGAGGCGCCGACAATGCGGAGCTGATTTCAGCAGGCGCCGGCCTGCCATGGTAGCGTTGCCTCATAGGCGGCAGCCGCCCCCAGCACCGAGAGGTCAGCGCGTGGCCGCCCGATCAATTGCATGCCCATCGGCCTGCCCTTGGGGTCGAAGCCCACCGGCACATTGATCGCCGGGCAGCCGCCGAGCGTGGCGAACGCTGAAACCTGCATCCAGCGATGATAGCTGTCCATGGCACGCCCGGCCACTTCCCTTGGCCAGTGGGTGGAGACCTCGAAAGGGAAGACCTGCGCGGTCGGCAGCGCGATGAGATCGAATCGATCGAAGAGCGACAGCAGGGTTTTGTGCCATGACGAGCGCCTCACCGTGGCGGCGTGGATCTGCGGTGCGGTGAGGCCCAGTGCATGTTCCACTTCCCACATGGCCTCCGGCTTGAGAAGGCGGCGTTTCAAGGGATCGTCGTAATGCACCTTGAGCGCACAACCGCTGCTCGCCTGGCGAAGCGTTACAAAGGCCTGCCACAGCGCTTCGAACTCGAATTCCGGCATCAGCGGCTCGGCCTCGAAGGATAGATCCGCTAACCGGCCGAGTGCTGCCTCGCAAAGCTGTAGAATGCCTGCTTCAATCGGCAGATGACCGTCAAGATCGCCGAGCCAGGCGATGCGCCCGCCGGCCGCCCGCGATTCCAGCCCTTCGAGGAACGAGCCTGGCTTATCATGCGACAGCGGCGCGCGAGGATGATAGCCGGCCTGAACGTCGAGCAGCAGGGCGATGTCGCGCACGTTACGCCCCATCGGCCCTTCGACGCCCATTTGCGCATGAAACACATCAAGATCAGGGCCGGCCGGTACCAATCCCTGCGACGGGCGGAAGCCATAGACATTGTTGTAGGCAGCGGGATTGCGCAGCGAACCGCCGAAGTCGCTGCCATCGGCAATGGGAACCATGTCGAGCGCCAGCGCGACCGCCGCGCCGCCGCTCGAGCCGCCGGCGGTCAGCGCTGGGTCGAACGCGTTGAGCGTCTGTCCAAACACGGTATTGTAGGTGTTGGAGCCGAGCCCGAATTCGGGAACGTTGGTCTTGCCGATGATGATGGCGCCGGCCTGCCGAACACGCTCGACGAAGAAGTCGTCTTCCTCAGGCACGAAATCGGCGAAGATCGGCGAGCCGAAGGTGGTTCTCAGGCCTTTTGTCAGCGCAAGATCCTTGATCGCGATCGGCAGACCGAACAGCGATCCGGTATCTGCTCCTCGCGCCAAATGAGCGTCTGCCTCGTCGGCCTCGCGCAGGATGTCGGCACGCTCACGCAATGAAACGATGGCGTTGACCTGTGGGTTCACCGCCTCGATCCGGTCCAGGAATGCAGCGATCACTTCGCGCACCGAAAGCTGCCGGCGCCTGATCCTGTCGGCCAGTTCCACGGCGGACAGGCGGCAGATGTCGCCGGCGGGCGGCACGGCATGCCTGGTGGTCGGGCGCGTGGCTGTCATCGCGCTTCAGCCGGCAGATGTCGGCATGGCGGCGTCGACATCCCTGGCCAGCGGGATGGCAGGCTGGGCGCCGGCTTTCAGGCAGGCCAGCGAACCGGCTGCGGCAGCGCGGGCAAGCGCCTGGTCGAGCGGCAGGCCTGCCGCCAGTCCGGCAGCAAAATAGCCGCAGAACGTGTCGCCGGCGCCGACCGTGTCGAGCGGAGTGATCTTCAGCGCCGGAACCATCAGGAGATCGTCCGGCGTCGCGGCGAGAACGCCGTCTGGGCCAAGCGTGACGACGATGGTGCGGCCAGTTCTCGAGGCATAGTCGCGCATCCGTGCCGGGCGGTCGCGGCCACTCAACGACAGCGCCTCACCATAGAGGTCGAACTCGGTCTCGTTGGCGACGAGATAGTCGGCCTTGCCGAGGAAGCCGGCCGCGTCGCCGTGGAAAGGTGCGGTGTTGAGCACGGTGACCGCGTTGGCCGTCCTTGCCGCGTCAAGCGCTGTCTCGACCGTTTGCAACGGGACCTCCAACTGCAGCAGCACGACATCGCCGTTTTTCAGGAAAGCCTTGGAAAGGTCACCCGGCACGACCGAATCATTGGCGCCCGCCACGACGGCGATCACGTTCTCGCCGTCGGCGCCGACCATGATCAACGCGGTACCCGTCGAGGCAAAGGTCTCGCCGACGCCGGACAGGTCGATCTTGCCGTCGCGCAGCAGCGCCAAAGCCTCGCCGGCGAAGCTGTCCTTGCCGACCGCGCCGACCATGCGCACCTTGGCGCCGGCGCGGGCGGCGGCCAGCGCCTGGTTGGCTCCCTTGCCGCCGGGGGCGGTGGCGAAACCGGAGCCGCGCACCGTTTCGCCGGGACCGGGCAAGCGGTCGACACTGGCGATGAGGTCGAGATTGATGGAACCGATGACGACGATCAAGAAGTGCCTCCCGCTAGCGCATGTCACTCTAATTGCGCGGGAAGCTACTCCGTAAGATCGCTGCTTGTCACCCTCGGGGCCCTTCGCTCCTATCGTTCCATTCGTTGGCTATTCAAGAAGAGACTTGTCCCGCCTCCCAGCCGAGGATGGCGCGTTTGCGCGTCAGGCCCCAATGGTAGCCGGTGAGCGCGCCGGACTTGCCGAGAGCCCGGTGGCACGGCACGACGAAGGACATCGGATTGGCACCGACCGCGGCACCGACAGCCCGGCTGGCGCTCGGTGCGCCGATGCGCGCGGCGATCGAGGAATAGGTGCAGGCCTTGCCCATCGGAATGCGCAGCAAGGCCTCCCAGACGCGGACCTGGAAGTCGGTGCCGATCATGACGACGCGCAGCGGCTGGTCGGCGCGCCACAGCGTCGGATCGAAGATGCGCGCGGCATAGGGCGCCGTCGCCGCCATGTCCTCGACATAGGTCGCATTCGGCCAGCGGCTGGACATGTCGGCAAAGGTCGCGCGCTCGCCGCCGGGGTCGTTGAAGGCGAGGCCGGCAAGGCCGCGGTCCGTCACCATGATCAAAGCGATGCCGAAAGGCGAGATATGATAGCCGTAGCGGATGGTGAGCCCTGCGCCGCGGGTCTTGTAGTCGCCCGGCGACATCGCTTCATGGGTGACGAACAGATCGTGCAGCCGGCCTGGGCCGGACATGCCGAGTTCGAACGAAGTTTCCAGCAGCGGCATGCCGGAATCCAGCAGTTTGCGCGCATGATCGAGGGTGACGGCCTGCAGAAAAGCCTTCGGCGACAGGCCGGCCCAGCGGGTGAACAGCTTCTGCAGCCCGGTCGGCGTCTCGCCGACCTCCTCGGCCAGCACTTCCAACGAAGGCTGGTCGCGATAGTCGAGGCTGATCTTTTCGATGGCACGACGGACGATTTCGTAGTCGCCGCCTTCAGGCGTGATGTCTTTCTGAAGGATTGCTGTCGTTTTGAGAGGCATTTGGGCGTTCATGGTAGTATCTCCTTGAGTGCGAATATCGTCCTTCGCGGCGCCGATCACCACCCGAAACTTGCTTTCCCGCAGCATGTACCCAGATAGAGTTGGCTTTGAATGGGGAGGACAATCATGGCCGGCGAGAAGATGCAGCTGACCAAGGAAAAAGAAACGCTGCTGATCACCGTCTACGGCAAGGCGCTGGAAAGCCGGTTTCCCAACTCGCTGCTGAAAGACCGCTTTGCGGACGAGGCGGTTCGCCGCATCGACTACGATTTCTCGCGGCTCAAGGTCGACAACAATCTCGGCGTCGGTCTGGCGATCCGGGCCAAGACGCTGGACGACTGGGTTTCGGCTTTTCTGGCGAACAACCCGAACGCCATTGTACTGCATCTCGGCTGCGGGCTGGACACACGAATATTCCGTATCGACCCGCCAGCCGGCGTCGACTGGTTCGACGTCGACTACGCCGAAGTCATCGAGCTCAGGCGCAAGCTCTACCCGATGCGCGAGCATTACCACCTGATCGGATCATCCGTCACGGAGCCTGGCTGGTTGGATGAAGTGCCCGGCGATCGCCCGGCGATGGTCGTGGCGGAGGGCCTGACCCCCTACCTTGCCGCTGACGAGGGCCCAAGACTGGTTTCGCGGCTTGTGTCGCATCTGGCCAGCGGCGAATTTATCTGCGATGCCTACAGCGACCTGGGTCTAAAGCTCGTGCGCCTCAACCGGTCGTTCCGCGCCACCGGAGCCGAACTCCACTGGGCGATCAACGATCCGCGCGACTTGGAACGGTCAGTGCCCGGCCTGCGGTTGGTCGAGGAAACGATGGCGTACAAACCCGAACATGCCGCCCGTGTGAGCTGGTTCGCCGGACTGGTCTTTCGCCTCTGGAGCCACGTTCCGGCTCTTCGGAGGGTCGGCAGGCTGTTGAGATTTCGGTTTTGATCGTCAGCGCGCCTTGGCGGTCGCCAGAGCGCGCGAAAATGCGGTGGCAAAACTTTCGCGGTCGTCGGGGTTGAGGAAGCCACCGATCGAGACTGTTTTTCCTTGCGCCTCGACCGCCATTCTGGTGATGCCGATTTCGGTGTGGCGGGCGATCGAAAAGCGTGCCCAGAACGGATTGAAGCGATGTGCTTCCGATTTGCCTGACGGGGCAGTCTTGCGGATATCGAGGCTGGTGCGAGACACCGACACCTCCTCGCGAGCCCGAGCGGCACGATAATTGGCGCGGAAGGCGATATAGATGGCAATAACATCGAGGCCGAAGAAGCCGAACACCGGCCAGGCGCCGCGCGACAGGAAAAACGCTCCGGTCACCAGCCACCCGAACAGCAATGCGCCCATCAAGATGACAAAGCCGGTCTTGCCCAGCGACCGGTGCGGTATCAGCAGCGCCTGGAAGAATGGCTCGTCGGCCTGAAATGAGGCGTTTGTGTCGCTCATTACAGAATATTATACGAAAGCAATGACAAGCCCCAAGTCCAAAAACTCTTCGGCGCTAAAAAAAGACCTGTTGCCCGGCCGCCGCGACGGCTCGAACGCCAAGCCGCGTCCGCGGCCGGCGAGGTCGCGGGCGCTTTACAGCCCGGCCGAGGTGCATGAGATTTTCCGGCGCTTTTCCGTTCAGCGGCCGGAACCGAGAGGCGAACTCGAACATATCAACGCCTTCACGCTGCTGGTGGCGGTGGTGCTTTCGGCGCAGGCGACGGACGCCGGTGTCAACAAGGCGACGCGGGCGCTGTTCAAGATCGCCGACACGCCGCAGAAAATGCTGGCGCTGGGCGAGACCAGGCTCGGCGACCATATCCGCACCATCGGGCTGTGGCGCAACAAGGCCAAGAACGTCATCGCGTTGTCGGAAGCCCTGATCCGCGACCACGGCGGCAAGGTGCCCGATGATCGCGATCAACTGGTCGAGCTGCCGGGTGTCGGCCGCAAGACCGCCAATGTCGTACTCAACGTCGCCTTCGGCCAGCATACGATGGCGGTCGACACGCACATCTTCCGCATCGGCAACAGGCTCGGCCTGGCGCCGGGCAAGACGCCGGAACAGGTCGAACAAGGGTTTTTGAAGATCATTCCGGATGAATATATGCGGCATGCGCATCATTGGCTGATCCTGCACGGCCGCTATGTTTGCAAGGCACGCAAGCCGGATTGCCCGGCTTGCGTCATCGCCGATATCTGCAAGGCCAAGGAAAAGACGACCAGCGTGCCTGCACCACTGGTCGAGATCGCGCCGCTCGGGCCAGTAGAGGCGGCTACTGAATCAGTGCCAGCCAAGTGACTCTGAAGTTCCTCCTATGTGGCGCCGTCCACGTTCAGGAGCTCTCTTCGACAAACACCTCCTCGCGCTTCTTCCTGACCGCGGGGAGAAACACGATGACGAGCACGGCGAGCGCGATGAGGAGCAGGCTGGCGCTGATCGGTCTCGTCACGAAGGTACTCGGATCGCCGCGAGAGAGGATCATGGCGCGGCGCAGGTTTTCCTCGAGCAGCGGGCCGAGCACGAAGCCAAGCAGCAGCGGCGCGGGTTCGCAGCGCAGCTTGGTCAGGAGATAGCCAAGCAAGCCGAAGAGTGCGACTGCATAGAGGTCGTAGACGTTGGTGTTGACGCTGTAAACGCCGATCGAGCAGAACGCCATGATGATCGGGAAGAGCACGTAATACGGGATCGTAAGCAGTTTCACCCAAAGCCCGATTAGCGGCAGATTCAAGACGATCAGCATCAGATTGCCGATCCACATCGAGGTGATGATACCCCAAAACAGTGCAGGCTGTTCGATCGCAACATTGGGGCCGGGTACGATGCCCTGGATGATCATCGCGCCGATCATCAGCGCCATTACCGGGTTGGCCGGAATGCCGAGCGTCAGCATCGGGATAAAGGAGGTTTGTGCGCCGGCATTGTTGGCCGATTCCGGTCCGGCGACGCCTTCGATTGCGCCTTTGCCGAATTCCCCCGGACTTTTCGAGACACGTTTTTCGACGGTGTAGGAGGCAAAGGCGGCAAGGATCGCGCCGCCTCCCGGCAGGATGCCGAGCGCCGAACCGATGATTGTTCCGCGCACGATGGGGGCCGCCATGCGCCGAAAATCTTCGCGGGTCGGCATAAGGCCGGAGATCTTTCGGATCAGCACGGAACGCTCATGCTCGTTTTCGAGGTTGCGCAGTATCTCGGCGACGCCGAAGACACCGACCGCCACTGCGACGAAATTCAGCCCGTCGGCATATTCGCGGATGCCGAGCGTGAAGCGGGGCGTGCCGGTGTAGATATCCGTGCCGACAAGTCCGAGCAGCAGGCCGAGCACGACCATGGCAAGTGCCTTGACGATCGAGCCGTGGGCGAGCGCGACGGACGAGACCAGGCCGACAATCATCAGCGAAAAATACTCGGCTGCGCCGAATCTCAGCGCTATCGCCGTCAGCGGTGGGGCAAAGATGGCGACGAGGAAGGTCGACACCGTGCCGGCAAAGAACGAGCCTATCGCCGCGGTCGCCAGTGCCGCCCCGGCGCGACCGTTCCTGGCCATTTGGTAGCCGTCGATGGCGGTGACGGCCGACGAGGATTCGCCGGGCATGTTGATGAGGATGGCGGTAGTCGAACCGCCATACTGCGCGCCGTAATAGATGCCGGCGAGCATGATGAGGGAGGAAACCGGATCGCCGATCTGGAAGGTGATCGGCAACAGCATGGCAATGGTTGCGGTGGCGCCGATGCCGGGCAGGACACCAATCAGCGTGCCGAGAAGGACGCCGATCAGGCAGAAACCGAGGTTTGCCAAAGATGTGGCCGTCGAAAAGCCGAGTGCGAGATTGTTGAGGAGTTCCATTTCATCTCCTCACAATGATAGGGGCAGCCACGGGCCGAAACGCCGGAACGGCAGGCCGAGTGCGTAGCTGAAGACGACGAATGCGAACAGCGTCAGGCCGGCCGACAGCACGAGCGCGGTCAGCGGCTTCATACGGCCGCTGCCGAACGATGCGATTAGCGCCGTCAGGAAGATCGAGGGGATAAAGCCGAGGCCGCGCACCGTCAGGCCGAAGAAGATCGGAGCGGGCAGAATGAACAGCATGCCGCGCCACGCGATGTGGCCGATCGGGTCGCTCTCGAAACGCACCGCTTGGACGAGGATGACGGCGCCAAGCAGGATCAGCACGATCGCCAGCACCAGCGGGAAATAGCCCGGTCCCATACGGAAGGCGGTGCCGATTTCGAGGCCGAGCGACTGCAGCGCGAAAAATGCGCCGAGGAAGATGAACAGCGCTGCGCAAATGCCGTTGGTTCTGTCGATTGCGAACGGTTTCATGACGTCCTCCCGGGCCGCGCCGCGGGCTTTGCCGATGCCGTGTAAAAAACGGGGCGCTGGTGGCGCCCCGTTCAAGCTTTAGTCGGCGTACTGGCCGGCCGCTTCGATGATAGGCTTCCACCGCGCGATCTCACTTTCCAGCTTGGCCTTGAGCGCGGCCGGCGTGGCGTCGGCCTCGGGCGACGGCTTGGTGCCGAGTTCGGCAAAGCGGGCGACGACGTTCTGATCCTTCAGCGCCACCTGCAGCGATTTCGACAGGCGCTCGGTGATCTCGGCCGGCGTGCCCTTGGGTGCATAGATTCCGTGCCAGATGCCGACCTGCACCTGCGGAAGGCCGGCTTCCGTCGTTGTCGGCACGTCCGGAAGCACGTCGAGGCGTTGCGCCGAGGTTACGGCATAGCCCTTGATCGTGCCGCCCTGGATCTGCTTGGTGGTGTTGGTCGTCTGGTCGCACATGATGTCGACCTGGCCGCCGAGAAGGTCGGTCATGGCCGGGCCAGTGCCTTTGTAGGGAACGGTGACCAGCGGCGTGCCGATGGCGCTCATGAACAGCATGCCGCACAGATGCGAGGCCGCGCCTATCCCGGCATTGGCGACGGTGACGGTGTCCTTGTTGGCCTTGGCATAGTCGACCAGTCCCTTCAGATCGGTCGGCTCGAGATCCTTGCGGCCGACGATGGTCATCGGCACTTCTGTGACGAGACCGATATATTCGAACGCGTTCAGCGTGTCGTAGGCGAGGTTCCTATACAGCGTCGCGCTGGTCGCCATGCCGATGTGATGCAGGAGCAGCGTATAGCCGTCAGGATCGGCATTCGCGACGCGGCCGGCGCCTAGCGTGCCGCCGGCGCCGCCGACATTCTCGACGATGACCTGCTGGCCGAGGTCCTTCGACATGGCTTCCGCGACAAGACGCGTGACGGTGTCGGTTGGGCCGCCGGCCGAAAACGGCACGACAACGGTGATGGTGCGTTCGGGGTACGTCTGCGCGCCCGCGGCCAACGGGTAAAGCATGGCGACCGCAACGGCAGCCAGCGCGGCGACGAATTTTCTCATCGTGATTTCCTCCCAGAATACGAATTACCAACCGCTGCGCGGAGTTCCTCTCAAACCGAATGTAGATGGAGCAATAACTAGCGCAACCCGACAAATGACAATCGCCTCAAACGGCAAACTGCACATTTGTCCGCGCAAATGAGTGGAAAGGTCGGGCCGCGCGATGCCCTTCCTCCGACCTATCTTAATAGCCGTAGCCGCGCGCCATCGCCGCCGCGAACACCGGGATCAACAGGAAGATGAATGCCTCGGTGCGGACATAGGTGCGAACGGACGCTAGCTCCGCCGCAGGCACCTGGAAGCCGGGACTGGCGCTCGCCTGCCTGCTCCAGGACAGGAATCGGACGGTCGGGATAATCGACAACAGGCCGACAATTGCGAAAGCGGCCATCTTTGCCCAGAACATCCAGTTGTAGACGTAGAATTCCCAGCCCTTGAGACCATAGATGACGCGGCCGATGCTGACGACGATGATCAGCATGGCAATGATGCCGTAATGGCGATCGATACCGGCAAGCCGCTTCAGCGTCGCGGCGGACAGGTCGCTGCGGATCAGGACGAATTCGGCGCCGATGATGCCTGCCAGCGAAAACACCAGCAGATGATGGAAGATGGCAAGCACAAGGTCGGTGGTGTCCATGCTGTTTCCCCTCTGTCGGACGGCAGCGCCGAAACCGAACGCAGTGAACCAAATACTGGCGAAAAACTAACACCGCTTGGCGGGATTCACATCAGCCTGGAAGATGATCTACACAGCCTTGGTTCTTGTTTTACGCAACGGATTTTGATTCCCCATTTCATGCATGTCGCTGTCCTAACCGTTGGATGACCGGCATTAGGCACCGGCAACACAACCGAGGCATGACCATGACCAGTCCGGAGACAATTGTCGCCCCAGTGATTGAGACCTCTCGCACGGTCCTGCGACCGCACCGGCTGGACGATTTCGACGCCTATGTCGCAATGTGGGCCGATCCCGTCGTCACCCGTTTTATCGGCGGCAAGCCGCGCACGCGGGAGGAAAGCTGGATGCGTTTCCTGCGCCATGCCGGCCTGTGGTCGCTTCTGGGCTACGGCTTCTGGGCGGTCGAGGAAAAGGCGACCAGCCGCTTCATCGGCGAGGCCGGCTTCCACGATCTGAAACGCGACATGACGCCGTCGATCGAGGGCATTCCGGAGGCCGGATGGGCTCTGGTTTCGGGCGTGCATGGCCAGGGGTTGGCCAGCGAAGTCGTCGCACGGGTGCTTGCCTGGGGCGATGAGGCATTTGCAGCCGCGAAGACCGTCTGCATCATCGATCCGGAAAACACCGGCTCGCTGAACGTCGCGGCAAAATGCGGTTATGGCGAAGTGCTGCGAACCGTCTATCAAGACAAGCCGACCATCCTGCTGCAGCGGCAGCCCTGACGGATGCTGTCTGGGCACTGCCTGCCACATCGTCGTCGGGCGTCGAGTTCGCCAGCCTGAACATCGCACGGGCCGATTGTGGCGCATGCAGCGTGTTCTGTCTTTGACAGGATGACGCAAACTCTGCATGAATTTTATCGAGCGGGTCTGAATTCAGGCTACGTTTCTGGCAGGCACCGGAGGAGGTGTCGCGATTTGGAGGAATCCCATGCTGAACAGACGCAGATTCTTGATGAGCACCGCGGCGGCAGGTGCTGCCGGGCTCGCGGCATCGCATTTTATCCCCGCTTTCGCGCAGGACGCACCGCAGCTGCAGATTTTCGTGCCGGCGGCGCCGGGCGGCGGCTGGGACCAGACGGCGCGCGCCATGGACCAGGTGCTGCGCAGTGAAAAGCTGATCTCCGGCTCGCAGATCACCAATGTCGGCGGCGCCGGCGGTACTGTCGGCCTGCCGCAATTCGTCAACCAGTGGAAGGGCAAGGGCAATGCGCTGATGGTGGCCGGCATGGTCATGGTCGGCGCCATTATCGCCAACAAGGCGGCTAACAACCTTACCGAGGTCACCCCGATCGCCCGCCTTACCGGCGAGTTCGAGGCGCTTGTGGTGCCGGCCGCCTCGCCGTTCAAGACTGCGGCCGACTTCGTTGCCGCCCTCAAGGCCGACCCGACGCAGGTTCCAGTCGCCGGCGGTTCGGCCGGCGGCTCGGACCACATCTTGTTCGGCCTCATCGCCAAGACCGTCGGTGTTCCTGCAACCAACCTGTCCTATGTGCCGTTCGCCGGCGGCGGCGAGGCGCTGTCGGCGCTGCTCGGCAACCAGGTCGCGGCCGGCATCTCGGGCTATGGCGAGTTCGCCGAACAGGTCAAGGCGGGCGCGCTGCGGCTGCTGGCGATATCTGCCGACAAACGCCAGGAGGGCATCGATGCTCCGACCATGAAGGAAGCCGGCATCGACGTCGAGCTGTTCAACTGGCGCGGCGTCTTCGCGCCGCCCGGCGTCTCGGACGCCGACAAGGCAGCAATGATCAAGCTGATCGAGACGATGGCCAAGAGCGACGCCTGGGCCACCGAATGCAAGAACCGCAACTGGACGCAGATCCTGCTCACCGGTGACGACTATGCGAAATTCGTCGCCGAAGACACGGCCCGCATCGGGACGATCCTCAAGGACCTCGGCCTGGCGTGATGCTCTCGGCAAGGGGCGGCCTGCGCCAACCCTTGCCGGCTTTCGCCAGCCGCATGGACATACGCGGCGCCGGAGGTGAAACTACGCCGAGATCGGCCGAGTGAGACCGGTCCAAGGAGAACCGGCCCCAAGGGACCGACATTGGGAGGACGATGATGAGCACCAGCGACCAGCAGGCGCCGCCGCGCCTTGCAGTGCCCGAACTGCTGATCGGCGTTGGGCTCCTCGCCTGTGCGGGTGCGGTTGCCTGGCAGACGCTTGCAATCCCGGTGTCGCCGCTCTATTCCAAGGTCGGTCCGACCGTCTTTCCCTACATCACCATGACGGGGATGGTGATCCTGTCGCTGCTGCTCATCATTGCCGCCTTGCGGGGCGGATGGCAGCCGGAGGACGAAAAGGAGACGCCGACCGACTGGAAGGCGATGGGCATCGTCGTCCTCGGACTGATCGCCAACCTCGTGCTGATCCAGCCGCTCGGCTTTACCGCCGCATCTGTCATCATGTTCGTTCTCATCTGCCACGGTTTCGGCAGCCGGCGTCCGCTGCGTGACGTGCTGCTCGGTCTGATCCTGGCGCTGGCCGCCTATTTCGGCTTTGCCAGGGCACTCGGCGTCAATATCGGCGCCGGCTTCATCGAAAACCAGCTGAACGCGATCGTCGATTCGGTCGTTGCCGTGCTGAGGGGCTGACGCCATGGAAACGCTCGGCCATCTCGCGCACGGATTTTCGGTCGCCTTCTCGCCGATCAATCTCATATGGTGCCTGGTCGGCACCACGCTGGGGACTGCGATCGGCGTGCTGCCCGGCCTCGGACCGGCATTGACCATCGCGTTGCTGTTGCCGATCACCTACCAGGTGGCGCCGGAGGCGTCGTTCATCCTGTTTGCCGGCATCTATTACGGCGCCATGTATGGCGGCTCGACGACATCGATCCTGCTCAACACGCCTGGCGAAAGCGCCACTATCGTCACCGCGCTGGAAGGCAACCGGATGGCCCGCTCCGGCCGTGGCGGTGCGGCCTTGGCAACCTCGGCGATCGGCTCCTTCGTCGCCGGCACGCTGGGCACGATCGGCGTTGCCTTCCTGGCGCCGATCGTCGTCAAATTCGCGCTGGCTTTCGGTCCGGCCGAATATTTCTCGCTGATGGTGCTGGCCTTCATCACGGTTTCGGCGGTGCTCGGCTCGTCGTCGGTGCGCGGCCTGACCAGCCTGTTCGTCGGCTTCGTCGTCGGCATGATAGGCGTCGATCTGCAGACGGGGCAGCCGCGCTTCACCTTCGGCATGAGCGAATTGTTGGACGGCGTCGACGTCATCGTCGTCGCCGTTGGCCTGTTCGCCGTTGGCGAGACGCTTTACATGGCCTCGCGCCGCTATGCCGGCAAGGACGACATCGTGCCGTTGAAAGGGTCGCTCTACATGACCGCGGCTGAATGGTCGCGCTCGTGGAGGCCATGGCTGCGCGGCTCCCTGATCGGCTTCCCGATCGGCGCCATGCCGGCCGGCGGCGCCGAAATCCCGACCTTCCTCTCCTATGCCATCGAGAAGAAACTCTCCAGACACAAGGAGGAGTTCGGCACGGTCGGTGCCATCGAGGGCGTTGCCGGGCCGGAAGCGGCCAATAATGCATCCGCCGCCGGCGTGCTGGTGCCGATGCTGACGCTCGGCCTGCCGACCTCGGCGACGGCCGCGATCATGCTGTCGGCATTTCAGAGCTACGGCATCAATCCGGGGCCGCTGCTGCTGACGACGCAGGCCGACCTGGTGTGGGGGCTGATCGCCAGCCTGTTCATCGCCAATGTCATCCTCGTCGTCCTCAACCTGCCGCTGATCGGGCTCTGGGTGCGATTACTGAAGATTCCGGCGCCGCAGCTCTATGCCGGCATTCTGGTGTTCGCCACGGTCGGCACCTACGGCATTTCGCAATCGCCGATCGACCTCATCATCCTCTATCTGCTCGGTGCCGCCGGCTTCCTGATGCGGCGTTTCGATTTCCCGACCGCGCCAGTCATCATCGGCATGATTCTCGGGCCGCTTGCCGAAACGCAGTTCCGCCGCGCGATGACCATCTCGAACGGCGATTGGACGGTGTTCTACAAGCATCCGCTGTCGCTGACGCTGCTGACGCTGGCCTTCATCGGGTTGGTTGGACCGCATATCTGGGCCTACATCGAGCACAGGCGCATGCGCGGACCGGAGCGCGTGCCGGGCGATGCCTGAGCTGTTCGTGACGTCATGACAGACCTGCTTTCCGGCATCCGCATCCTTGACCTGACCAATGTGCTGGCCGGCCCCTATTGCGCCTACCAGCTGGCATTGCTCGGGGCCGACGTCATCAAGGTCGAGACGCCGCAAGGCGGTGATCTGGCGCGCCAGCTTGGCGCCTCGCCGGAGCTCAACCGGGTGGGCATGGGCGCTTCGTTCCTGGCGCAGAATGCCGGCAAACGCTCGGTGGCGCTCGATCTCAAGCAGGAGGCCGACCGCGAACGCTTCCTCGATCTGGTCGCTTCGGCCGACGCGCTGGTCGAGAATTTCCGCCCCGGCGTCATGGACCGGCTGGGGCTTGGCCATGCCAGGCTGAAGGAGGTCCGGCCAAGCCTTGTCTATTGTGCGATATCGGGCTTCGGCCAGACCGGGCCGATGCGCGACAATCCAGCCTATGACCAGATCATCCAGGGTCTTTCCGGCATCATGAGCATCACCGGTACACCGGAAACGGCGCCGCTGCGTGTCGGCTATCCCGTCGCCGATACGCTTGGCGGGCTGGTCGGGGCGTTCGCCATTACCGCCGCGCTGGTCAAGCAGAAGACGACAGGCGAGGGTGCGTTCCTCGACGTCTCTATGCTCGAATGCACGCTTTCTGCGCTCGGCTGGCCGGTGTCGAACTATCTGACGGCGGACGTCGAGCCGCAGCCGATGGGCAATGAAAACATGACGGCCGCACCGTCTGGCGCGTTTCGCACCGGCGACGGCTTGCTCAACATCGCAGCCAACAAGCAGGAGCAGTTCGTCACACTGTGCCGGTTGATCGATCGGCCGGAGCTGGCGTCGGATGTCCGCTTTGCCGAGCGCGAAACGCGCAAGCAGAACCGCATTGCATTGAAAGCGCTGATCGAGGATGCCTTGGCGAGCGGCTCTGCCGCCGCCTGGGAGGAGACGTTCAATCGCGCCGGCGTGCCGGCAGGCCGGGTGCTGACAATCCCGCAGGTACTGCAAGAGCAACAGGTGATCCAGCGCGGCATGACGGCGCGCTTCCAGGCTGTGTCCGGGATGGACCGGCCGCTGATCGTGGTGCGCGGCGGCTTCATGGTCGATGGCGAGGCACCTTTGCCGAGCAGGCCGCCGCCGGGGCTCGGCGAGCATATGGACGAGGTTTTTGCCGGTTTGCCGCCACGCGCCAAGAAAAGAGCGAAGGCATGAGCGGCACGGAAAAGAAGGCATGAGCGACACGGAAAACAAGACTGGCCGCGCGCGCGGCGAGGAATGGTGGCAGACCGGCATCATCGAGATGCGGCCCGGCGTCATCCGGCTGCGCGGCTATGAGATCCAGGATCTGATCGGCCGCGTCAGCTTTCCGGCAATGATCTGGCTGATGCTGCGCGGCGAACTGCCGAGCGAGGAGCAGGCGGCGCTGCTTGGCAGCGCGCTGGGTGCCGCCGTCGACCATGGGCCGCAGGCGCCGTCCATCGCCATCGCCCGCATGGCGATCACGTGCGGTGTCGGCATCAACAGCGCCATGGCGTCGGCCGTCAACGTGCTTGGCGACGTGCATGGAGGCGCCGGCGAACAGGCGCTCTCCTTCTACGGAGACATCGCCGCCGAACTGGACGCCGGCGTGCCGCTCGCGGACGCGGTGTCGGCGCGGGTTGATCGTGTCCTTGCTGGGGAAGACGGCTATGTGCCGGGGCTGGGCCACCGCTTCCACCCGGTCGACCCGCGGGCGCCGCGCCTCATCGAACTGACCCGCGACTTTGCCGCGCGCGGCGTCGTCAGCGGGCGCTTCGCCGACATCGCCGAGATGGTCGAGGCGGAAGTTGCGCGGGGCAAGGGCAAAAAAATCCCGCTCAATATCGACGGCGCCACGGCCGTCATCTACGGAGAGCTCGGCTTCCCGCCGCCGCTGACGCGAGGCCTTTTCGTACTGTCGCGCTCGGTCGGCATCCTGGCCCATGCATGGGAACAGTCGCAGGAAAGCGACCGCAACAAAGGGCCGCTGCCGCGCGAATGGCTGTGGGCCTATACCGGCACGCCGGCGCGGCCTTTGCCCGAGGAAGACGAAGGCAGTCAGTGAGATGTCGGTTCAAGCGACAGCGGAGGGCGCTGGAGCCAATTCCCGATAGAGTCGGGATAGACCCCCATGTTTTATTGAGCGTGATCTTTTCCGAAAGCCGGATTCTGCTTTTTGGGGGTATGCTCCAGCTCGGGACTCCTGATGTTCCTCACCAGCGTCGAAAGATCCGGCTCGTCGATGAGCAGCGCCGCGTCGGCCGGTGCCAGCCATGCCCGCTGCCGCCTGTTGGCTTCTTGCCAGTCGGCAAGTTCCTCGGTTACCTCCAGCAAATAGACGACGACGTCGACGCGGACGAAGCGGTTCGCCAGCCGCTTCCAGTAGCAATAGGTGCCGGCCGGCTGTTTCAATATCCTGCCGAGGACGCCGGCTTCTTCCTGTGCTTCGATGGTGGCCGCCTTGCGACCGCCCTTGCCCTTCATCGGCCAGCCTTTCGGCACGATGAAGCGCCTCGTCGTTCGCGATGTGACGAGCATAACCTCGACATCGCCATGCTCGCTCAGCCGAAAGGGGATCGCCGCGACCTGGCGAATCCGGGCGCCCTTCCTTGCCTTACGGACGACCTTCTTTCTGCTGGCTGCCATTCAAAAATCCAGTCGAAGCGGTGCCCAAAGCACGAAGGGCAGCATTGCTAAATCCAAACCGCCTTCGATGTTATCTCAGGTGCGGCGGCATCCAAGCATAATAAGTCGGCTAAATAAATGAAAACGTTAGCGGCAAGTGCTGACAAAGCCGCTCCCTGACGGCAGCAACTGACAAGTCGGCTTCATCTGCGGCACCACCTGCGGTTGGGGCGCCGGGATTTGGCGGTCCTGCGCACGGTATTGCTGTTGCTGCTGCTGATATTGCTGCCGCTGCAGCCTGTTCTCCAGCATCTGCAACTGGTTTTGCTGGATCAATGCGTTGCGGTCGGCGGGGCTGACGATCTGTGCCGATGCGGCAGGATTTACGCCCGACAGCATCACCGTTGCCAGCATTGCCGACCCTAAAAACGTCAATAGACGAAGCTGTGACATTCATTAATTCCCGCACAAAACCGACCTCAGATTAATATAGGGGTTTTGCCCGGCGATGCCATGGCCGCCGCTGATTCGCGGCGAATTGCTACGTCGTCCTGCCGGCTTTGAGGAGGCATTGCGGTACGCGAGGCTGGCTCTCCCATTTCACTCGACTTCGCGCAGCCGATATCCGACGCCGGTCTCGGTGGTGATATAACGGGGCTGGTCGGGCATCTTTTCGATCTTTTGCCTGAGTTGCCGGACATAGACCCTGAGATATTGAACGTCGGTGGAATCGCCCCAGACCTGCTTCAGCAGGAATTGGTGGGTGAGAACCTTGCCGGCGTGCTGTACGAGGATGCGGAGGATGTCGTATTCCTTCGGCGAGAGCTTTATCTCCTTGTCCTCGACCTTGACGATGCGCTTCACCAGATCGACGGAGAGGTCGCCGGTGTGGAACACCGGTTTCTCACCCTGCTGCTGGAACTTGTGGCGCAGCGCCACGCGGATGCGTGCCACAAGCTCGTTCATACCGAACGGCTTGGTGACATAATCGTCGGCGCCGAGTTCGAGGGCCGAGACGATGCCGGCCTCATCAGTGCGGCTCGAAAGAATAACCACGGGAATGTCCAGGCCATCATCCCGCCATTTGCGCAGCAGCTCATGCCCGCTCATGCCGGGCAGGCCGAGATCGAGGAGGACCAGGTCCGGCTTTTCCGTCTCCATGAGTTCAATCGCCGCGCTGGCGTTCGGCGCCTCGCTGATCGCATAGCCTTGGCTGCCGAGCCCGACGCGAAGCAGTTTCCGGATCGGCGGCTCGTCGTCGACCACCAATATCCTGACGTCCAAATTCGTCATGACAGGTGGTCCATGTTTCGATCGTCAGCATCGGGTTCACCGACATCGGGGAGTTCTGCCGGCACCGGCATTCTTATAGTGAAAACCGCGCCCGAGCGGTCGGTCCTGTTCGCCGCCGAGAGCGTCCCGCCCATCGCTTCGATGAAGCCGCGGCAAATCGACAATCCGAGCCCGGTGCCGGCACGCACCTGGTCACCCTTGCGCACACGGTAGAAAGTGTCGAAAACGCGCTCCAGGTCCGCTGGCGGAATGCCTGGTCCCTCATCCATGATCTGCAGGATGACGCTGCCATTGTCGGCCCAGGCCTGCAGGCGGATCGTCGAACCTGGCGGCGCGTATTTTGCAGCATTGTCGAGGAGATTGAACAGCACCTGCTCGAACAGAACGGGGTCGAGCCGCAACATCGGCAGATCCGATGGAATATCGGTCTCGGTCTTATGCTCGCCGACGATTTTGCGGGCCCGATGCAGGGCTGAGCCGACAATGTCGCCGACATAGTGGAATGCATAATTCGGCTCCATCGTGCCGGATTCTATCTTGGTCATGTCGAGCAGATTGGCGATGAAGCGGTTCAGCCTTTCCGATTCATCAAGCACGGTCGACAGCAGTTCCGCCCGGTCCTGCTCGGGCAGTGCGGCCTCGAAGTCCCTGAGTGTTCCGGCCGCGCCCATGATGGCGGCAAGCGGCGTTTTCAAATCGTGGGAAATGGAGGTGAGCAAGGCCGAGCGCAGACGGTCTGCCTCGGCCGCAAGCTTGGCCCGGTCAACATCGGCGACGAGCTGGATGCGCTCGATGGCGACCGCCGCCTGGTCGGCGAGCGCATCGAGCAGACGTTGCTGCTCGGGTGTCAGCAGCGGACCTTGCTTGTCGTTGTCGAGGCCGACGACGCCCACCGCCGTGCGTCCGGTCCGCAAGGGCAGATAGAGGCGTTTTGCTCCGGGCAGCGTGTCGGCGCCGCGCCCGGCGGCGCGGTTATGCTCCCACGCCCAGCGGGCTGCTGCGCTGTCGGCCTCGGCCAGCGTGTCGCCGGGTGGGTAGCCGGCTTTGACCGCGATTGTGCCGTCCTCGGGCAAAAGCAGCACTACGCGCAGCTTCAGCATCAAGGCGATCTGGAAGGCAGTGGCCCATAGCACGTCGTCCAGGGTACCGGCGCCGGCGAGCTTCTTTGAAAACTGATAGATGTCTTCCGTGGCGCGCGCCCGTGAGCTGGCAGCGATCGCTTGACGCTGCACCCGCGCCGTCAGATTGCTGGCGATAACGGCGACAACAAGGAAGACGGCAAGCGCAACGATGCTCTCCGGATCCCTGATCGTCAGTGTGTAGCGCGGCTCTAGGAAAAAGTAGTTGAATGCAAGGGCGCTGACGACACAGGCGTACAACGCTGGCCAGAGCCCGCCCATTACAGCCGATGTGAGCACCGCCAGCAGAAAGACAATGGCCAGATTGCGAACGTCGAGAAACTGGTCGAGAACAGTGCTGAAGGCCAGCGAGCCCATGACATAGGCTGTAGCTAGCAGGTAGGGCCTAACCTGAAACTGCTTCTGCGCGGTTGCCGCGCTGACATTTTTCGAGGGTGCGTCGGTGCCCTGGTCGGTTCCCGAAATTACATGGACGCTGATGTTGCCGGCGTCGCGGATGAGATCATAGGTGAGCGAGCCTTCGATCAATTCGCGCCAGCGTGATCGGGTCGGCCTGCCGATCACGATATGGGTGAAGTTGTTCGCCGTCGCATGGCGAACGATGTCTTGCGCGACATTCTGACCCGGAATGGTCGTCACCTCGGCACCGAGCTGCTCGGCAAGGCGCAACTGCGTCGCCAGCCGATCCTTGTCCTCCTCGGGCATGGCGGCTGAGCGAGGGGTGTCCACATGAAGCGCCGTCCAGGGGGCACGGAGGCGGTCGGCCAGCCTGCACGCATAGCGTATGCGAGCCGCTCCGCCAGGACGCGCGTCGACGCAGACGAGAACCCTTTCTCCGGCCGCCCACGGTCCCGGGATCGCGTGTGCCTGCATATGGTTGAGCAACTGCTCATCGACCCGCTGGGCGGTGCGGCGAAGCGCCAACTCCCTGAGCGCCGTCAGATTGCCCGGCGAGAAATAGTTCTCGATGGCGCGCTGGGCGGTGTTGGGGAAGTAGACCTTGCCTTCCTCCAGCCGCTTGATCAGGTCGTCGGGGGTGAGGTCGATGATCTCGACATCGTCGGCTTGATCGATGATGGAGTCGGGGACGGTTTCACGCACCCTGACGCGTGTGATCTGGGCCACGACGTCGTTCAGGCTTTCGACGTGCTGGATGTTCAGTGTCGTGTAGACATCGATCCCGTGCGTCAGGATTTCCTGGACGTCGAGGTAGCGCTTGGGGTGGCGGCTGCCGGCGACGTTGGTGTGGGCGAGTTCGTCGACCAGAACCAGCGCCGGGCGCCGGGCGAGGATGGCGTCGAGATCCATCTCCTCGAGAATGCGCCCCTTGTAGTCGATCTCAAGGCGAGGAATGACCTCGTAGCCTTCGACCAGCGTCTGCGTCTCCTTGCGACCATGCGTCTCGACGATGCCGATCACCACGTCGATCCCGTCGGCCAGCCTGGCGCGGCCTGACATCAGCATCTCGTAGGTCTTGCCGACACCGGGAGCGGCGCCGAGAAATATCCTCAGGCGACCTCGCACCTCCCGCTCGGCATGCTCAAGCAGCGCGTCGGGAGAGGGCCTGGTTTCGGCGGTGCGGCTGTCGTCTGGCATTAGGATCAATCATGAACGGCGCCGGCTTCGGTGTCGATCCCGGCGCCCGCCATCATTGTTTCGTGGCATCGTCCAGCGCAAGGTTGAGGGCCAGCACATTGACCACCGGCTCGCCTATAAAGCCCAATTCGCGATCCTCGACATGGCTGTCGACAAGCGATTTGATCCTGGATTCATCGACGTTCCTGGCCCTGGCCACCCTGGTGACCTGAAAATAGGCCGCATCGGGGCTGATATGCGGATCGAGGCCGCTGCCGGACGTGGTGACCAGATCCATCGGCACCGGCTGGTTCGGGTTTTCGGCCCTCAACTTTTCGGCGTCGCTCTTGATACGGTCGATCAGCTTCGGGTTAGTCGGGCCGAGATTTGAGCCGCCCGAGGCGGCGGCATTGTAACCGTCGCCGGCAGCTGACGGACGGCCATGGAAGTAGCGATCGCCGGTGAAAGTCTGGCCGATCAGCTCGGAACCGATGACCTTGCCGTTCCTCTCGATCAGGCTGCCATTGGCCTGGCCCGGAAACAGCGCCTGGGCAATGCCGGTCATGCCGATCGGATAGACCAAACCCGTCAGAACGGAGAAGAAGACGATCATGACGATAGCGGGCCTGATTTGATTGAGCATCGACGTGGTTCCTTATGCGAGACCGAGAGCAGTGATGGCCATGTCGATCACCTTGATGCCGACGAAGGGGACGATGACGCCGCCAAGGCCGTAGACAAGAAGGTTGCGGCTGAGCAGCGCACCGGCGCCGACCGCGCGGTATTTGACGCCCCTCAGCGACAGCGGGATCAGTGCAATGATGATCAGCGCGTTGAAGATGATGGCCGAGAGGATAGCGCTCTGCGGCGTCGCCAGATGCATGACATTGAGCGCTTGCAGCGGCCCGGCGGTCTGGCCCGGGGCGATGTAGAAGACGGCGAATATTGCCGGGATAATGGCAAAATACTTGGCCACGTCGTTGGCTATGGAGAAAGTGGTCAGCGAGCCACGCGTCATCAGCAGCGCCTTGCCGATTTCGACGATCTCGATCAGCTTGGTCGGATCGCTGTCGAGATCAACCATGTTGCCGGCCTCGCGCGCCGCGACCGTACCGGTGTTCATGGCGACGCCGACATCGGCCTGCGCAAGGGCCGGCGCGTCGTTGGTGCCGTCGCCGCACATGGCGACCAGCTTGCCCTTGGCCTGCTCGTCGCGGATCAGCTTCAGCCTGTCCTCGGGCGTCGCCTGGGCAAGGAAATCGTCGACGCCGGCTTCCGCCGCGATCGCCGCCGCGGTCATCGGATTGTCGCCGGTGATCATCACCGTGCGGATACCCATGCGGCGCAATTCGGCAAAACGCTCGCTGATGCCGCCCTTGACGATGTCCTTCAGATGGACGACGCCGAGCAGGCGCCCGTCGCGCTCGACCGCCAGCGGTGTGCCACCGGATTTGGCGATCTCGTCGGCGATCGCCTGGAGGTCGCGGACTGTGTCGCTGCCGGGCCGAGTACCGCCCGTGGCAACGGTCGAGAGGTTGACGTGGGCGAGCACCGCATCGACGGCGCCTTTGCGGACCGAGGAGCTCTCCAGATCGACGCCGCTCATGCGGGTTTGCGCGGTGAAGGGCACGAAAGTCGCGTGCAAGCTTGCCATGTCGCGGGCGCGGATGGCGTATTTCTCCTTCGCCAGCACGACAATCGAGCGGCCTTCCGGTGTTTCGTCGGCAAGCGAAGCAAGCTGGGCGGCGTCGGCCAGTTCCTGTTCGGTGACGCCCCTCACCGGACGGAACGCCGTCGCCTGGCGGTTGCCCAGCGTGATGGTTCCGGTCTTGTCGAGCAGCAGCGTGTCGACGTCGCCGGCCGCTTCGACGGCGCGGCCCGACATGGCCAGTACATTGAAGCGCACCAGGCGGTCCATGCCGGCAATGCCGATGGCCGACAGCAGCGCGCCGATCGTGGTCGGGATCAAGGTGACGAACAGGGCGACCAGCACCGTCACCGAGATATAGCCGCCCGAATAGGAGGCAAAGCTTGGGATTGTAGCGGTGGCCAGCACGAAGATCAGAGTCATGCCGACGAGCAGGATGTTGAGCGCGATCTCGTTGGGTGTCTTCTGGCGCTCGGCGCCCTCGACCAACGAGATCATGCGGTCGAGGAACGTATGGCCGGCAGCCGCGGTGATGCGCACGCGGATCCAGTCGGACAAGACCTGCGTGCCGCCGGTCACCGCCGAACGGTCACCGCCGGATTCGCGGATGACCGGTGCGGATTCGCCGGTGATCGCCGCCTCGTTGACCGAAGCCACGCCTTCGACCACCTCGCCGTCCGAGGGGATGATGTCGCCGGCTTCGACGAGCACGATGTCGCCGACCTTCAGGCTGGTGCCGGGCACCAGCTTGAACTTGCTCCGATCGCCGCCGGTCAACAGCTTGGCCTGCGTCTCGGTGCGCGCCCGGCGCAGCGAGTCTGCTTGCGCCTTGCCGCGGCCTTCGGCCACCGCTTCGGCGAAATTGGCGAAAAGCACGGTGAACCACAGCCAGATGATGATCTGCAGCGTGAAGCCGAGATCACCGCCGCCGGTAACGAGATCCTTGACGAACAGCACGGTGGTGAGCGCCGAGACGACGGCGACGACGAACATCACCGGGTTTCGCACCAAGGTGCGCGGGTTCAGTTTTCTGAAGGAACCGCCGATAGCGGGCCACAGGATGCGGGTATCGATGATGCTCACGGATTTCGACTGGCTCATTTGGTGGCTCCAGTGTCGATGTTGTTGACCGGTCGATCGTGTGCCGAACGAAGGTGCGGCGGCCCGTAAGCCAGCAGCCAGATCATGATCAAGGCTGCCGCAATAGCGAGGAATGTGGACAGGGTCGGGAAAGGAGGGGGCGTTTTCTCCCCCTCCGGCTCGGAACGATGCCGGACCTTTCGAGACATGATCTTGAACCTGGGCATGGCCGTTTCAGCGTTTCAGAAGGTCTGACCGTTGATCATGGCCAGGTGCTCGACGATCGGTCCGACCGCGAGGGCCGGGAAGAAAGTCAGGCCACCGACGATCAGGATGACACCGACCAGCAGCCCGACGAAGAGCGGCCCGTCGGTCGGGAAGGTGCCGGCGGAGGCAGGGACGGTCTTCTTCGCCACCAGCGAGCCAGCAATCGCCAGCGCCGGAATAATGACCAGGAAGCGGCCCATCAGCATGCCGATGCCGAGCGTCATATTGTACCAGGGCGTGTTGCCGCTGAGGCCGCCAAAGGCGGAGCCATTGTTCGCCGCGGCCGAGGTGTAGGCATAGAGGACTTCGGAGAAACCGTGCGGGCCGGTGTTGGCGATGGAAGCAACACCGGTCGGCAGCACCACCGCGATAGCGGTGAAGATCAGCATTGCCAGCGGCAGGCAGAGGACGGCAAGCATCGCCATCTTGACCTCCTTGGCCTCGATCTTCTTGCCGAGATATTCGGGCGTGCGTCCGACCATCAGCCCGGCAACGAAGACGGCGATCACGATGAACATCAGGATACCGTAGAAGCCGGCCCCGACGCCGCCGACAATGACCTCGCCGAGCTGCATGTTGATGATGGGGATCATGCCGCCGAGTGCGGTGAAGCTGTCATGCATGGCGTTGACCGCGCCGCAGGACGCGGCGGTGGTGATGACGGCAAACAGTGCCGACAGAGCGATGCCGAAGCGGCTTTCCTTGCCCTCCATGTTGCCGCCGTCGATGCCCAGCGCATGGACGAGCGGATTGCCGGCGGCCTCGGCCCAGTAGCAGACGGCAACGCCGGCGATGAACAGCACGCCCATCGCCGACAGAATTGCCCAGCCCTGGCGCTGGTTGCCGACCATGCGACCGAAGACATTGGTTAGCGCCGCGCCGAAGGCGAAGATCGTCACCATCTGGATCAGGTTCGAGATCGCGTCGGGATTTTCGAAGGGATGCGCTGCATTGGCGTTGAAGAAGCCGCCGCCATTGGTGCCGAGCATCTTGATGGCAACCTGCGAAGCGACCGGCCCGACCGCGATCGTCTGTTGCGCGCCTTCCAGCGTCGTCGCGTTGACGTAAGCACCAACCGTCTGCGGCATACCGAGATAGACATAGACAAGCGTCAACACGATGCAGAACGGCACAAGCAGATAGAGCGTGCAGCGGGTCATATCGACCCAGAAATTGCCGATCGATTTGCCTGAGGCTCTAGCAAAACCGCGGATCAGTGCGACCGCGATGGCGATGCCGGTCGCGGCCGACAGAAAGTTCTGCAGGGTCAAGCCGGCCATCTGCACGAGATAGGACATCGTGCTTTCGCCGCCGTAGTTCTGCCAGTTGGTGTTGGTCATGAAGCTGGCGGCGGTGTTGAAGGCAAGCCCAGGTTCGACGGCGGTCATGCCGGCCGGATTGTAGGGCAGGCCGCCTTGCAGCCGCTGCAGGAAATAGAGCACCAGGAAGCCGGCCAGGTTAACGAACAGCAGGGCCGCCGCATAGGAGGTCCAGTGCTGCTCCTCGCGCTCGCTGGTCCCGGACATACGGTAGAGCCCGCGCTCGAGCGGGGCCAGAATTGGCGACAGGAATGTGCGCTCGCCGCTGAAAACGCGATGCATGTAGCCGCCGAGCGGCTTGGCCAGCAAAACGACGATCCCGCAATAGACGAGGATCTGCAGCCATCCGTTGATTGTCATGGGGTTGGCTCCTTGCCAGCGGAGATCAGAAGCGTTCCGGGCGAACGAGGGCGTATGTCAGGTAAGCGAGAAGGAACAGGGTCACGGCGCCGCCGAGGATATAGTCGAAGAGCATGTTTCGATCCCCTAAACTTACAGCCCGTCGCAGGCTTTGATGTAACCGAAGCATAGAGCAAAGAACGAGATTCCTATCCCGACAACAATGATGTCCATCGTGCAATTTCCTATATTGAGTTTGTTCTTTTCAACTTGGACAAAACTGTCCAAGCCCGCTCACCGCTTCACATCGGCGGCCGGATACATCGCTCTGCCGAATATGGATCAAAGTGCCATAAAGGTTCGAGACGGGACGCGGAGCAAAGAAATCAAAATCCCATAAGGATTTCGCCGCCTCGGCGCTGGCCACAGCTTCAGGGGGAGGTGCGCACCGGCGCGCGAAGCTGCCGGGGATCAGTCTGCGCGGGTATAGATCAGAGCGTAATCGTCCGCATAGGCCCGCTTCCAGCCCAGTTCGTCGAAGAACGGAATGCGGCTGTCGTCGGCGGTCAACAATGCCCAGCCTATCGCATATTTCTCGAGCTGGGCTTTCAGGATCGGCTTGCCCCGGCTGTGCCCAGTCTGCTCATCCGTTTCCGTAAAGCCGTTCAGGAAGAGCTGATCCGCCCGGCCGTCGATAAACGTCTTGATGCCATGGAAAATCAGCGTGCCGCCGAAATTGTAGGAATTCAGCAGATTGCCTGACAGATTATGGGCTTGGGCGAAGGCCAGCGCATCCCTCGCCGAAGTCTTCTGGCTCGGCACGACCGGATAGGCCAGGAAGACCGCGGCCGCCAAAACCAGCAAAACGGCAAGTCCAGCGCAAATTCTGGAAAATTGCCGCGCGAAAAATTGTTCAAGTCCGTCGCGCTTTTCCGCGGCCCATGTAGGGGCTGAAAGCGCTGGATATTGTTGCGCAACCTCGACGGCAAGGACGACCGGGACAAGAAGAAAGAACAGGTACATGAACCGTATGTGGGTGAGATAGACGTGCAAGGTGAAGACAAGGAACAGCGCCTTGGCCCAGCCAATACGCAATCTCGACGCGAGCAGCCCGAAAAACGCCACCAGCAGGGCCACCTCCTGGAGGGTATGCCGCGAGGCGTCGAAGGGTTGCCACTCCGCAATGTAAGGCACCGCCTCATTGCCATAGGCCACGGTGAATGTGGCGAGTATGGCCTTGACGCCATAGGGATTGAGCAGGCTGACCAGCGGGCAAAGCAGCCCGACAGCGATCCACTTGGCCAGCAGCCGGGGGTTCGACAAGCGCGTGCGCATGACGAGATCGAGGCCGGCGAAGGCGGCGATAATGAAACCGAAGGTGAAGGTGGCATGGAGATTGGCCCACAGGCAAAGCAGCGCCAGCAGCCATAGAGGCGGCGCTTTCTCGTTGCGTGCGGCTTGGAAAAGACCGGCGGTCCAGACGACGATAATGGGCAAGGTAAAGATGTGGGGTCGGGCGACATAGATTGGCCCGATCAAGAGCGCGAGCACCAGTGTCAGTGCTATCGCCAGCGTCGGCTTCAACGACGCGCTGAGATACCACGACGTCAAGAAGGCCGTCAGCGCGATTACCGCAGTCGCCAGCAGTACCACGCCGTTCCAGCCGCCGGCTTCGAAGGCAAGGGCAAGGAGAACCTGGCTAAGCCATTCCTTGGCGATCCATGGCTGGCCGGCAAAAGTGTAGGAGTAAATGTCGACGGAGGGGAATGTGCGGCTTGCCAGCATATCCATGCCGACCTTGATGTGCCACCAGCTATCGGGATCCTGCAGGAGGGAGGTGGCAAAGGCGAGGAGCGCCGTCGCCATCACGACGGCCGCCAGCAGGCAAAACACCAGCCTCACATGCCGTATGTCGTCTATCGACGGCCTCGCCTCACCAGACATCCCGCGCATATGGCATCCCTGAGCCGCGATAGCGGAAGGGATAGCCCGAATTTGTTAGAAAACCGATAAGCTGCAGGATTGCGGCCACAACCCTGTGCCGCGCGTCTAACCGGCTGGGCACGTTGAGCAGCGACTACTAAGTTGCGGGTGAGGGGCAGACCTCCGGCCGTTCAGCCCTCGGCCTTGAAGTTCTTGGCTTCCTTCTCGACTTTCGGGCTGTCCTTGCCGTGCTTGCGCATCAGATCCTTCGCCTGCTTCGGCGAAACGTCGGTGGTTTCGGCCAGGTGCAGAGCCTTCTTTTCGTCCGGATCGCGCGTCTTGCGGTCGGCCATTGCGGTTTTCTTGTTAGCCATTACGACGCTCTTATGCTCTCGGCGATTTCGTTCAGCACCTTGCGGTCGGTGCCGTGGCGCTTGATCAGCGTGCGTGCCTGATCAGGGGTAATGCCCGCTTCCTCGGCGAAATGACGTACCTCATAGTCTTCGCCGCCCGCCACTCGTGAGCGGTCGCGACTGTCGGTCCTGGTTTTGTCGTCGGCCATGGCAGCTCTCCTCATCTCAACGAGAGCATAACGGGCAAGATTTCAGCGAGTTCCTTCGAGCGTGTCGCCCAGTTGCCTACCCTCGGGCATGACCCGACATGAGCGGCGGTTTTTGCTCAAAGCAAGGGCACGGCGCCAGGCTGGCCTTCGCGCACAAAAAGGCTCGCTTCCTTGGCCGCACCAGTAAATTTCCGCCGCGCGCTGCCAACCGCCCGCCACTGCTCCTGGGCGCAGCCTGGTATTCGTTGCGGATTGCTAAGGGTAGCGATGGTCGAACACGACCCCCATGGTCCTACCAACGGCCGTCATGACGATAATCTCGACCAGATCGTCGTCACTGTCACCGCAGGCCGGGGCCGTCCGGCGAACGATGTCCAGCATCGCCCTCGTCGATATGGTGTCGCCGGCGCCGAATCTTGAAAGCGCAGATGAAACAAGCTCTTGGGCCGTCAAGTCGGCGACAGTCACCCTCTGCACCACGTTCATTGGCTTCCTCCCACCATGAACCCTCTCCCGCGAGAATGATACGCCGAACGTCGGGTTTCGCCAGCGAAATGGTGGTCCTACCAGCGCGCGGGGCAGCGACCGAAATCGTCGGTTTTGCGTGAGGCAATCCGGGCGCGAGGCGGCAGCACTTTTGTGCCATGCGACTTCGCCACAGACCCATCCCGGCGGCCGGGATGGGTCTCAATTTATTTACTTGGCAGTTTGATTGCTTGGCAGTCGGGTCTGCTCGGTTGCGGTCGAAGTCAGCGCAGCAAGAACCACGGTGCGGGCAGGACCAGGACGGTTCTTCGTTTCACGGAACGCCGAACCGGTCTGTCTTTTTTGTTTGACGCAATTCCGGATGGAAAACCGTTCACACGTTTTCCTGGAATTGCTTGTCTTATGACTCTAGGCGGCCAGATCGCTCGGAAGCTTGCCGCCATTCTCGACCAGCTTTTTCATCAGTGCATCATGCAGCCACAGATTCATCGTTACGGTGTCGTTCATGTCGCCGGTGTAGTTCAGCTCGTGAGCAAGCTCCTTGCGGGCGCCGAGGCTGCTATCGATATTCAGAGCCTTCATCAGGTCGACGATCGAATTCTTCCAGTTGAGCTTTTGCCCTTTCGCGGCCACCGCCTTGTCGAGAATGGCAGCGATGTCAGGAGCAGAGGACGGCGCGGATGGCGTTGCCGGAGCCGGGGTTGCAGCCGGGTCGGGTCGGGTAGGCGCCGTCGGCTGGGTGGCCGTGCTCGAAGCAGGCGCGGGAGACGGTTGCGCCGGCGGCGCTTCGGCCGCAACCGCGTTTCCGAAAATCGCACCTTTGATACTGTCGAAAATGCCCATTGCTATCTCCTGGGTTGCCTTCACGGTGTGTTGCCTTGACGGTCGGTGAGGCGACCGTTGCCGAATTCGCATTGAGCGCCCTGGTTGTACCGGACCACGAACGCAACGCAGGGGCAACTCCAAACTGGCTGAAAGGTAAAGGCTTGGTTGCATGGTGAAATCGGCTCAGTGATACGATCCCAGAGTAGAATGGTCAGATCGCGGCACGACAAATAGTTACGCGCAATGGGCGAGGAAACGGTTGGCAGCCAGTTTTGCTGACGCAGACCAGAAAAATCATCTAGATTCGTGTTCGCCATTCGCTGAGAGGAACGAAGCCATGACAGCAGTCGTCGCATCCGACAGGCTCGAACGTTCGCTGGTTTGGGCAGAGGACGATCCGTCGGTCAAATGGGCCGGCGCTTTCGCGGTTTACGGCGGGCACGGCACCACCCAGTCCTCAGTCATTGTCTACGAGATCGAGCCCGGCAAGCGGCTCGGCTGGCACACCGACGCCACCGAGGAGACGCAATACATCATCGCCGGCACCGGCGAGCTGCACATCGAGGGCGGCAGCATCCACCCGGTCAGGCCCGGCAGCGTCCTGGTACTTCCGACGCCGGTCCGGCACGACCTCGTCAACACCGGCACCGAAACCCTGCGCGCCGTCGCTTTCTTTGCGGCGGCGATGTTCACGCAGACATTCGACGACGTCATGCTGCCGCCGAAATCCCATGTCCTCGGCACGCCCAATCGCGCAGGCTGAACGCGTGCCAGCGGGAATCATCCGGCCTGCCGATTGCGGACTTGGAGCTGAGATGAGCGCGCGCGCGGCCGGCAAGCGGTTCGGCGTCGTTACGCGCCTGTGTCACGGGCGGACCGGCTGATGGCGCCCGTCAAGGTCGACCCGGCCAAGGTGCGCGAGTTCAGGGATGCCGAAAGCTTCCATGCCTGGCTTGGCGAGCATCACGACAGCGAGGACGAAGTCTGGATCAAGATCCATAAGCGCGATTCGGGGCTGCCGTCGATCACGCCGAAGCAAGCCATCGACGTGGCGTTATGCTGGGGCTGGATCGATGCGGTGCGCAAGGCCCTGGACGGCAAAAGCTATTTGCAGCGTTATACCCCGCGCGGCAAGAAGAGCACCTGGAGCCAGATCAACGTCGACAATGTCGCCCGGCTGATCGAGGAGGGCCGGATGACCGAGCATGGGCTGAGGCAGGCCGAGGCAGCCAAGGCCGACGGCCGCTGGGCGCGCGCCTATAGGAGCGGCAAGGAGATGAAGATCCCCGACGACCTCCAGGCGGCAATAGACGCCGAGCCCAAGGCGAAAGAGATGCTGGCGAAGCTCAGCGAGCAAAACCGCTTCGCGCTCGCCTTCCGCACCCACAACATGAAGACCGAAGCCGGACGCAAGAAGAAGATCGCGGCGTTCGTGGAGATGCTGAAGCGCGGCGAGACCATCCATCCGCAACGAAAACGCGATTCTGGCTGAACATTCTGACCGCGCTTGTCTCCGGCATCTTGTGCTTGTCCCGAATGCGGCCGGATCGCTGCTCAGCCTTCGATCCTGGCGATGTCGCCGACGATTGTTTTCGGCGAGCGTCGCCTGACATTTCGACAACATCTCTCATTCGTTTGATCGATGCAGGAACAAAGCTCCGTCCTCACAGTCGGTATGGTATATTAGCAGACGCTGTTATGAGGTTTTTGCCCGTTCAGGAGCCGACTGGCACGTGGGCCGTGTTTGATGCGACCGTGGACGTGCCTGCGGATTTCGCGGGCAGTTGCCTTATCGGCTTGCCGCGGGAGCGGGCGGAGTGGCTCGCAGCAAGAGCCAATCGAGATGCTGCAAAAGGCACTTCGACTTGGCGGTTGTCAGCTGCCGGACCGGCAAAAGCCGCGGTTCTTAGACTTAGACCGTTAGGAGAGATTTCGATGATGCACGAACAGGTAATGGAAGCTGCGTTGGCAGCCAGAAATCAGGAAGTGGATATTTGTGGTGTCTTCGACATCACCAACAAAACCGATGCGCCAATTGGCTCTCGCCGATTGGGCGAGGCTATCCACTTTGTCGCCAATGCACCTATCGTTGGCTATGATGTTCACGCCGCCGTCATCCGATATGGCCCACTCGGAACCCCCAGCCTCAGAGCAACAGATTGCACACAGCTGTGGGAGAAGTTTGGCGAGGCCTTGCTGCAACACTGACAGGCTGACCTTTGGCGCGTATGGCACCACCATCGTGCAGGACACTTCCCTTGTGAGAACGACGTGGAAGCCTGGCGGGTGATATTGCAATCAAATTAGCGTGAGCGCATATTTTTTACCGGCTGGACTCGCAACCGGCCAGTCTCGGTGGCCGGCCGCCAACGGGCCGTCAGGCCGCCAACAAATGGTTCGGCAGGCCCGACGGTCCCCCTTGGCAAGGTCGCCGGAAACAAAGCATGATGCGGCGGCAAAACGGGTTTGGGAGAATGACATGCCTAAGGTTTCGGAGCTCTTTTTCAAGACAGCCATCGTCTTTCTTATTCTGGGAATTGCAGCTGGCCTGCAGATGGCAATTTCAGGCGATCACGGCGCGTTTCCGGCTCACGCGCACATCAACCTGCTGGGATGGGTCACCAGTGCAATATTCGGCGGCTATTATGCGCTGAACCCGGCGAAGGCTGCCCGCAGGACGGCGATGATCCACTATGGCGTCTACAATCTCGGCCTGGTCGTGATGTTGCCGGCGCTTTACCTGATGCTGCAGGGAAATCCGGCGCTCGAGCCGATCGTCGCCACCGGCTCAATGATTGTCGCTGTCGCCGTGCTGATCTTTGCCTTCGTGGTTTTCTCCGGCGAAACAGAGCGCTCGGTCTCGGGAATACAAGCGGTTCCGCGCTAGACGCGTAGCGACACTAACGAACCTGTCGAAGCCCGCGCTCTGGTGGAGCGCGGGTCGTTCGGCTTGTGGGCTGATCTGGGGTAAGGGGTGCGGCGCAGATGGAGCCGCTCAGTAGCGATCCTTCGCGCCCTCTGCAAATTACGAATTACGGTGACAGTGCACCATCTTCTTTTTCCCGCCTGTCGCGTTTCCCAATTTCACTGCTCTTTCCGGTTTGCTCGGCAATCACGGTCGAGAAGTGCTTCGCTGCCCATCGGTTGCGCGACATCGGCGGCGCGGTAATGCAAGTCGAGCCATGCGTTCAATTTACGCACAGCGACAGCCGAGCAAACATGACAAATAGTGCACTGTCACCGTAATTCTGTCGCCGTAATTCAAAGTGCACTGTCACCGTAATTCAAACGTCCGCTTGCTGACCCTTAGCTGACTCTCACAAGCTTCTTGCAAAGTGCAATGTTGTACGGAACGCATCCTTGCGACCCAAAGAAATGCCGCGCGTCGAGATTGGCTGCCCAGATGCCCATAGCAATTTCGTCGATACCTTCGCAAGCAGCTCGCTGTTCAACATGGCACATCAAAGCTGCGGCAACTCCACGACGACGAGCTTCCGGCATAACCGAGATGTGGTGCACATAGATCAGGGGCCGAGGGAAAGTGAACGGCGTTTCTGGCAGCGACTGAATTTCAAACCAGACGTAGCCGACTGGAGCGCGATCAATCTCAGCAATCGCGATCGAGCTCTTCGGATCAGCCAGCCTCGCTGCGAAGAATGTCCTCACCGCAGACGGATCGGCTGCCTGTTTGAAAACGTCTGGATGCAATTCAGCATGGAGACTCTGAACCACCTGATTGAGCCGAACGAGCGCGTCAAAGTCTGCCTCCGAGGCAGCCCGGATTTCCACTGACATTGAGACACCTCCCCGTTTGTAGACGACGCTGCGACGGTGATGTCTTTCTGTCAGCGAACGTCGGTCTTCCACCCATCTCGGCCATTGGCGGAGTTTTGACCCTAGTGATTAGTAGGCTGGTTAGTAGGCTACTAACCGAACCTTACCAAACGCCCCGAAAATAAAGGGTTTCTCGGGATTAGCTGGCGGAGAGAGCGGGACACTCTCCTCCAGATGCCTAGACCCCTTGCGGCTCTTGACTTCCGCCTCCTTGAGGCCCAGCAGTGGGGCACCAGAGTGGGGCACCGGGTCAGAGTGGCAAACCAAAGGCAATATCTCGAATGGCACGGACAGCAATGGCGAGTCCGCGTGAAGGTTCCCGCCAAAGTGCGCGACTTGATCGGGCGGGGCAAGCTCACATTCCCGCTCCACACCTCGGACCTCAGTGATGCGGATGCCCGCAAGTGGCCCATAGTGGCCAGGCTCAAGGAGGTCATCATGGCAGCCAGCCGAGCGCTGGCCTCCAATGATCCGCTTGAGGCCGAGGCGCTGAAGTTCCGCCTCACGAAAGACGACGAGGCGACCCAATACTTTCTCCATAACCGAGCCACCCAGGTCGAGGCGGCTGAAGGGTTCGCCCGCGCCCAGGCATTCTACGGTCTAGCCAGCGGAGAGATCACGCCACTGGATCACCATGCGGACGCTTTCCTGGCGCACCAGGGCTACAGGCAGAAATCCGAGGGCGACTTCCGCAGGGTTCTGGTTTGGCTCACGACATGGCTACGGGATAGCAACTTGCCGGTGGCCCTTGAAGGCGTTTCCAGGATCGAGGCCGGGCGCTTCATCACGGAGAGCCTTGTGGTCGGCAGGGGTGCGCAGAAGGCCGCCGCGTATCTAGGGTTCATCCGACAGTACTGGACGTGGCTGCGGGACAAGGGACACCTCACCGCCGACAACCCTTGGGCTGGCCAGACCCTGCCGGCTCCGCCCAGGCGACAACGCGAAGCCGACCCGGACCGGGGTAAGCGTCCCTTCACGGATGACGAAGTGGTCTCGCTCCTGGCTGGTGACGCCGGGCCGCTTCTCAACGATATGATGCGGGTGGGTGCCTTGAGCGGCATGCGGGTCGAGGAGATGTGCCAACTGTTTGTCTCGGATTGTGTCGGAGAGGCCTTCAACGTATGGGCCGGTAAGACCGACAACGCCCGCCGAACGGTGCCAATCCACAGCGACCTGGTCGGGATCGTCAAGCGCCGCATCGAAAGTAAGAAGCCGGGCGACTTCCTGTTCGAAGAACTCCCGCCAACCCCAAAGTCACGCGAGACGCGATCGGACCCAGCCATCAAGCGGTTCACCCGGTATCGTCGGGACATCGGGGTGGACGAGCGGCCGAACGACAAGGCCAAGAGCAACGTGGACTTCCACTCGTTCCGCCGCTGGTTTGTCCGTAAGGTCCGCAATGCGAAACTCGCGGGTGACTCGGGGTTTGACGAATGGACGCTGACCTGGGTGGTCGGGCATACCGACAGCGACCGGGCGAAGAGCCTCGACCTTAGCCAGCACGGTTACGCGGGGCAGGACCCGGAGAAGTCAAAGAAGGCCTTGGTGGAGGCCGTCAAGTTGCCTGTGAGGCAGGCTGTCCTGTAGCCATCAGCGCTGCTGTTCTAGCATCCACGATCCGCAGAAGATGGTTGGCCAGCATCACCACCTCCATTGCCTCAACGGGATCATCCAAGGCCACATCGCGGTGCGATTGCGGGTTCTTGTAGAGGCCAATTGCGCCCGCAAACAGGTTCACCACTGCTTCCCGCTCGCTCGTCTGGATGCTCTTGTCGGTCAGTCGGCCGGACTCTGGATTAAAGGCCTTGCGCACAAGGGAGACCCCCACATCGTTATCCGACAGTGCGGCTGCGGCGCGAACGGCGACTTCAACAGCTTTCATGGCCTGAAATACCGCCACGTCGTACTCTCCCCGAAGGAAGGCAGCCCAGACCGTGTCGGCAATTGCCTGGTGCAGATACTCTTTCCGTAGGAATCGTGTGGCGGAGAATTGTTGGAAGTCGCGCTTGTCCTTAATTTTGGACGCCCTTCGGCTAAGCTTCCTCCATCCGTTTTGGCCATTCGTTCCCGAGGCAGGGATCAGGAGCCCTTGGACCTCAAGCCACACCCAAGCCTCCGTAATCGCCTGCTCGACTTCCTCGCGACGTGACAGTGGAATCGCGCTCTGCCCACTGTTTCCCACAGTGAAAAGTGAGCTGAGAATGTTCGTCATCGCGACCATGTTCATGCCGCTGTTGGCTATCGAGGGGAGCGCCATAAGCAAGGACGCCGCAAGCTCCTCCGGTTCCATTGTGACTAGGAGGTCTACGTCGGGAAGCATTTGGGCAGCATGAGACATGCCTTGAACTCCTCAGGTCGAAATGAACATTGTGTCCTCACTAGGCCGGGGTCTACGATATTTCAATTGATAGGGCTTCCTTACCGGATCGCCCGCTGGGGTCGATCACCCGAGTGCTCCTATTTGCGTGGCGGCGGGCGGACTTCCCCCCTGGGGGGTAGGCCACCTCCAGCGCCTCGGCCTGCGGCCTCCACCTCCAGCGCCTCGGCCTGCGGCCTCCACCTCCAGCGCCTCGGCCTGCGGCCTCCACCTCCAGCGCCTCGGCCTGCGGCCTC